>JAHBWU010000108.1 GCA_019636835.1 Nitrospira sp. | reverse complement strand
AATCAATGCCATTGCATGGAGTTTAAAGCGGAAAGCCGCGTTTCACGTCGGTAAAAACGGCCCCTCTCCGCCACCCCACACGCTCGTATTTGCGTGACGCACAAAATCTCGCCTCACTGACTTGACTGTACTTATTCAGTGAGATTTCTGTTGTGAGATCGGAAAGCCTATCGTATTCTTACGTGCCACATTTGCCCATCGTCCATCACAAGAAAGGACCTCTACTCCATGCGAATTCGTCTACTATGTTTTGCCATAGGGCTTCTCTTTCTCACGACTCCACTATCGGCTGCCTCATCAGATCCGGTCAATGATGACCAAAAAACCTTGTATGCTCTTGGGTTGGCCATCAGCCAATCATTGGGGACATTTTCTTTAAGTGAGCCGGAACTCGATATGGTGAAAAATGGGATCACCGACGGCGTACTGAAGCACCCTCAAAAAGTCGACCTTCAAACATTTGCTCCGAAGATTCAACAACTGCAACAGTCTCGATTGGCTGTCGCTGCTGAGAGTGAGAAGAAGGCCGGCGCTGCATTTACGACAAAAGCGGCTTCGGAAAAAGGAGCGACGAAGACGGAGTCAGGGATCATCATCACCACCATCAAGCCCGGCACTGGAGCCGTGCCAAAGGCAACGGATACAGTCAAGGTCCATTACCATGGCACTTTGACCGATGGAACGGTCTTCGATAGTTCCATCAAGCGAGGAGAGCCGGCGACATTTCCGTTGAACAAGGTTATTAAGTGTTGGACAGAGGGAGTTCAACAGATCAAGGTCGGAGGAAAGAGCCGGCTGGTGTGCCCATCCAATCTCGCCTATGGCGACGGCGGGTCACCGCCGATCATCAAGCCGGGAGCGACCTTGGTCTTTGAAGTTGAATTACTCGACATCGTCACCAACTGATCGCTTCGCGTTGCCGCCTCTGCAACGAGGCGGCAACCTATTCAATTCCTCGACGCCTGCCGAATCCCAGCGTGACCGACCCTTCCGATGAACCTGATAGTGGAACCATCGTGAGCGAAAGGACCTCCATGAATCACGGAGACGCAGCACCTCCTTCGCCCCGACGTTGGCTGATTCTAGGACTCCTCTTTGCCATCAGCATCGTCACCTACATCGATCGCGTCAACATTTCGGTCACCGCACGCCAGATGATGCCGGCGTTGGGACTTACCGAGCAGGAGATGGGGTTTGTCTTCTCCGCATTCGTCATCGGGTACGCCTTGTTTCAGATTCCTGGTGGATGGCTCGGTGATCACTGGGGCGTTCGCGTCGTCCTCATGATTGCACTGCTTTGGTGGTCCTGCTTTACCGCGTGGACGGCCATTGCCGCTACTTCTTTCCTGGCCGCGCCGCTCGGAATCGTCGGTGCGCTGGTCGTTGTCAGATTTCTTCTCGGTGTCGGAGAGGCAGCGGCATTACCGACCTTTAACCGCGCCGTCACCGACTGGCTTCCCGCTCATGAGCGCGGTCTTGGCATCGGCATCGCTATCGGCGGGATCGGGATCGGTGCAGCGATCACTCCTCCGGTAACGGCTTGGGTTATGGTCAACTATGGCTGGCAGTCCGCCTTCTATCTTTCAAGCGGGATAGGATTCACCCTCGCGGTCATCTGGTGGGTCTTGGCCGCCGATCATCCATCGCATCACCCATGGCATACCCATGACGAAGCAACCCCGTCCACAACTCCAGCTGCTCCAAGACACCCTTCGATTCCATGGGCTATCCTGCGAAAGACACCGAGCGTGTGGTGGCTGATGCTGAGTTACGGATGCTTGGGCTATGTCGCCTATGTCTACATGTCCTGGTTCTATCTCTACCTTGTCAATGAGCGTGGCTTCAGTGTTTTACGAGGTGGATTGTTTGCTGCCGCCCCCTTTCTCGCAATCCTTATCTCGTGCCCTCTTGGCGGATGGGTCACCGATCGATTAGCCATGAGGCGTGGCGTAACTAAGGGCCGCCGGATCGTGGGGATGACAGGGATGGGGTTGGCCGCCGGCTCTATCGCACTTGGGGCCATCGCAGAATCTCCCTACTTTGCTCTTGCAAGCCTGTCACTGGGCGCCGGATGGCTTTACTTCACGGTTGGTGCCTATTGGTCCTCGGCGAGCGATCTATCATCGACCCACGCCGGCAGCCTCTCCGGTCTCATGAATATGGGGGCCAATCTCGGTGGAGCAATTTCTCCGACACTCACGCCATGGCTCGCCCAACAGTGGGGTTGGGGCGCTTCTCTCGGCCTCGCTGCCTTCATCTCCTTGCTCGGTGGAATCCTGTGGTTGCGTATCAAGCCCGGGGATGGACTAGCAAAAGACGGTGCCGAGTATTGAGATAACGAGTGCTGAGCACTTACTCGGACTCTGTGCACAGAACTCAGCACTGTTGGTAAGACCTTGTCACCATGAAGACCGCCTTGCTACATTCATAACAATGGCACTCGCATTTCGAAAGAAAGATCCCCGCGTCACGATCACCACGAGATTCGGTGAGATCATGATTCGCTTCTACACCGATGCAGCACCACGTCATGTGGAGAACCTCATCAATCTCGTCAAAATGGGGTTCTATGACGGCACGACGTTCCATCGTGTGGTGCCCGGGTTCATCATTCAGGGCGGCGACCCATTGAGCAAAACTCCTGACCGCGCACTCCATGGCACGGGCGGACCAGGATACTTTCTCTCTCCCGAGCCGAACGACCGACCCCACAAGCGCGGCGCAGTATCCACGGCAAAAATGCCACGCGAAAGCAATAGCACACGCGACTTCAACGACAACGGCTCACAGTTTTTTATCTGTGTAGGAGAGAACAGCGGTTTAGATCGACGGTACACAGTGTTTGGAGAAGTCTTTCGTGGGATCGAGGTTGTCGACAAAATTGTCGGTGTTCCTCGCGACGAACGAGACAACCCGCTCGATCCGATCACGATCACGATGACCGTGCAGGAATAGGTGATCAGGCGTCAGTGCGGCATTCCTATGGGTGGAGAGGCGAATCATTTGAAAGGTGCCATCCGCTCGGCGGCAGATTCCGAATCCATCCAACTGGCAGGAAGGATCATCAAAACAGGTGGACTCGTCGCGTTTCCGACTGAAACGGTCTATGGACTCGGTTGCGATGCGATGAATGCTGAGGCGGCAGCGAAGGTCTTCGAATCCAAGCAACGTCCTCAGTTCGATCCGCTCATCGTCCACATCGCTGATCCAAAGCAGTTGAATGCCGTGATTGCATCCCTGCCCGTTCTGGGTCAGCGGCTCATGGACGCTTTCTGGCCCGGTCCGCTGACTTTGGTGTTACCAAAACAACAGGCAATCCCGGATCTCGTCACTGCCGGGCTTTCAACAGTAGCGGTCAGAATGCCCAACCATCCGGTGGCACAGGCGTTTATTCGAGAAGCTGGTACTCCAATCGCCGGCCCTAGCGCCAATCCATTCGGCTATGTCAGCCCAACGACTGCTCAACATGTTGCTGATGGGCTTGGGGGCAAGGTGGATCTCATACTCGACGGCGGACCATGCTCGGTTGGGGTCGAATCGACCATTGTTTCATTGGCAGGACCACAGCCGAAATTGTTGCGTCCCGGCAGCATCACCATCGAACAACTCAGCGCTGTGATCGGCTCTATTCGCCGGTCGTCGTCTGTAAATGAACAGCCAATCGCGCCCGGTCAATTGTCACGTCACTATGCAACACAGACGCAACTGACGATCTTAGCCTTCGTTGGAGCAAGGCCTATCCTGAAAGATGACGAGCGCGCGGGCCTGCTGATCCTCTCGCAATCAAGAGATACCGATGATCGCTTTGCAGCCGTTGAAGTTCTCTCTCCTACCGGCGATCTGAGGGAAGCTGCACGCCACCTGTTTGCAGCGCTGCGGAAGCTGGACTCCCTTGGCCTGGATAGGATCTATGTGGAGCCTTGCAAGGAAGAAAAACTTGGGGCCGCAATCATGGACCGCCTCCGCCGCTGTGCAGCGCCACGGCAGTGATTCTGCACCATACTCTTGCAATCCCATAGTGCCGTTGGGAATCGGATGTCACTTGAAAATCAGTTCACCCATTACGAGTCTTATTCCTTCCCCTCACCCACCGCTCAGAACGACATGGAACGTCAAATCAATATCAACTCGGCGCACTTTGACCGACACTTCCTGGCCCGGGCTTGTACGCTCGATGAGGAAATTCTTCAGCTGGGCTCCATCAAAAATCTCCACGCCCTCGATGGCCAGCAAAATATCGTGTTTCTGAATACCTGCCGACTTTGCGGGTTCCCCGACTTCCTTCACAGCTACGCGCAATTTCGTGTCGTCTTTTACCGAAGTCATCTGGACCCCAAGTCTTGAGAAGGCCAGAGGCTTTCCTGAAAGAGCAGCATTGACAATGCGTTCCGCAAGAGTTCCCGGAATGACAAAAGTCATGCGACTGCAATGAGCCTGGGTCTCCTCTTTGTCGGTTTGGATCACAGCATGCAAGATGCCGACAATTTCTCCTTGCGCGTTGAACAGCCCACCTCCTGAATTTCCACTGCAGGCCGAAAGATCGGCTTGGATGAGACGGGTATCTACGGTTTGCAAGAAGGTATTGGTATTTCCGATTTTTCCAAAGGCCATGGTCGGTCCCCAACCAAGCGGATAACCGACAGTGAAGACTTCCATCCCAGGTGATGCCTCAGTCGCAGAAAAGGATGTCCCCGCCTTCAATTTGGAGCGATGCTGTTCGGCAACTCGGTACACAACAACATCCATGAATGCGCTGTCACCCACAAGATCGGCAGGAAGTTCATGGAGATCATTCGTGAGTACGTGTATCCGTTTCTGAATAGTGGTGCCTGTCGCAAGTTCGTGTTTATCTGTGGTATGTCTCGCGGTAATGACATAGCCGTCTCGTAGATGAAATCCCGTTCCTCGGACAACCACCTTCCCGGATTTCTCCGGCATTCGCTGATCTTGTGTGTCTGCCAGGATTCCCACAGTCACCTGTCTCGCTCGAAGAAACACATCCTGGCTGAGCGACGTCGTTTCGGCGTTGAGCGGGAGGGCGAGTGCCATCGTGGCGATCCACACGCCGAACGCGGAAAGGCGAAGATGGCGAGCGGCAACTAGGCGGGAGAAGCTCATTCGATACTCCTTTGCAAAACTGTGCACACGTCAAGGCTGCATACTATAATCGGATCGCGTTGCTTCTGAAAGCGTGTCGAATGATTCACAATGGCCTGGTCGCCGGTTCGAAACCATTGTAAGCCAGGGACGTTCGGTTTATAGTGCAACGCGATTCAGATCCAGCCATGAGCTTCCGGACACTACGTTATGCCGCCTTGTTGCGCATGGCCGGTAATCACGCTATCCCTCCTGGTCATCATTGAGAGCCCCTCCAACGTAGAGGCCGGCTCAAAACCTTCACCGGAACTGGCACGCCACTTAACGGAGATCGTCACGTTGGCCAGGACGTCACCGATGATGACCATTCCAGCCGGAGCGTTTTTGCTCGGAAGCAACAGAGTCGACAATGACCCCTACGGGGGCCGGACCCAGTTTGACGATACGGAACTGCCTCAACATCGAGTCTGGTTGGATGCCTATGAGATTGATCGAGATGAAGTGAGCCTTGGAGAATACCTGGCTTTTCTGCAGAAACAGAATGTTCATCCCTCGGACGAGCTGCAGAAACTCCTTTGGCACGTCATCACCGTCCACTCCGTCTCCGGCCAGACCCTATCCCGCTGGCCTGCGCTCTACGTCACATGGGCAGAGGCGAACCATCTATGCGCGACAAAGCACGCCAGACTACCGACCGAGGCCGAATGGGAGAAGGCAGCGCGAGGGTCTGAAGGCTTTCTCTATCCATGGGGCGACGCGACCCCCAGTTCCACACGCGCGATGTTTGGGCAGCACCATGTCCACGAGATCCCGATTCTCGCAGCAGTGGATTCCTATGAGGAAGGCAAAAGTCCTTATGGCCTGCACCATATGGCGGGCAACATTGCCGAATGGGTGCAGGATTGGTTCGGGTTCGACTACTATGCCTATATGCCGGAGCGCAATCCGTCGGGCCCACCCATTGGGCGCTACAAGAGCGTTCGGGGCGGTTCTTGGAAAAGCAGACGCGTTATGCTTCGAACGGCGACCCGAGGTGGTGCCTCACCAGACCAACGTGCCGCGACGATCGGTTTCCGGTGTGCGCGATGATGGATCTTCGATCCCTTTAGCTTTCAGGAACCGTCTCGGCAGTCCAGAGCATTACGGAGTCGACGGACTCCCTGTTGACTGGTTCATCGGCGCACCGGATGCGCAACGAAATCCTGTGGATTCGTTTCGAACCGCTGGATCGCTCTCCACGCGAGTAAAGATACGAACGGTGGGTGTCTCGTTTTGCCAGCCGGCGCCCCGAATGACTTTCTTTGTGCCTGTGTCCGGGCCGTTCGGATTCTTATTTGGGCTCTTCTCATAGTATCCGGCATCGTACCAGTCGTTGACCCATTCCCAAACATTGCCGGCCATGTCATACACGCCATACGGGCTCTTGCCCGCCTCATAACTTCCGACGGGCATGAGAGTCTTCTCCCCGATCCACCGTTGATTGTAATTGAGATGTTTCGAGGTCGGTTCGACATTCCCCCAAGGGAATCGCCTATCGGACGTCCCTTTGGCCGCCTTCTCCCATTCGGCTTCAGTGGGGAGTCGTTTGCCCGCCCATCTGCAGTAGGCCTCGGCATCAAACCAATCAACATTGATGACCGGTCGATCGATCAACAAATCGGTGATGCTGTCTCCTTGCCAAAGATTTCTAGCTGGATTTCTTGGATTTTGTGGAACGCGATGCCCTGTGGACTTCACAAATTCCAGATAGCGGCCGTTGGTCACTTCAAATTTATCGATCACGAATGTGTCTACGAACACGTCATGACGTGGGTACTCATCACGTCCCCCGTCACGAGCTCCAGCCGGCACACCCATTGGGAACGAGCCGGCCGGGACTACGACCATTGGTGCGCCGTCTTTGCTCGTCGGCGGCTCGACCGGATTATGCGCCGGTTGCTCATTCGCGAACAGAAGGGACGTATCGAACCCGAAGCACAACAGTGCCGACACAGCAAGAATTTGAACGACCATGGGCACAACTCCCTCCATAAAATGAGAATCGAATTTATGGAACCATAGCCATGGAAAGCGACCTCGGTCCAACCATATCAATGAACGCAGATGCACAACACATTCCGACCCTATTTCTTCGGTGGAACAACTTTCAACAGCGCTCCTCCGGCCGTTGCCCGGACGGCATCATCCTCATCGTGCAGGCTCTGTTTGAGGAGCGGAATCGCACTCACACCTTCAATTGTTGCTATTGATTTGATCGCCGCAATCCTCACTCGAGGCACGGTATCCTGAACCAGCAGCGTCAAGGCCGATCGCGCCGGTTCGCGATTGGACTCTACCGCATGCCCCAAAGCTCGTCCCACGGCAGCGCGAACGGCTGGTTCTCTCGTGTTGATGAGAACCTGGACTGGCCCAGCCACGACTTCATACCGTTCACCATGTTCCAACAAAGCACCGATGACGAACGCTCTGACGGCGGGATCACGATCATCGAGAGCCTTATTCAAGGGCGCGCGTGTATCGAATCCGTGCAGGTGTCCGAGGCTGACGGCCGCAGCGATCCGCACGGGAGGGAGCGGATCGCTCAACAGTCGTATCAGCGCAGTTACTGCTTCGGCAGTGGGCACATGGGCGAACCCTTTGGCGGCAGCCCCGCGTACCGACGGCTGCTTGTGTTCGCTTGACTCGATGAGAACGGACAAAACCTCCGACGACTGTCGATCGACCAAGGCGCGAATCGCCGAGGTCCGTTCATCCGGATTCGGCGCTTTCGTGTACTGCAAGAGTAGGTCGCATGCCTTGGGTCGTTTCAGGTTACAGAGCACCTCGGCAGCAGCAACTCGCACTCGCACCTCAGAATCTTGTAGTAGCGGCTCGACGAGCTGGATGAGCGATGTATCACTGGATTTTGCAAATCCCTTGAGTACCGCTTCTTTCACCAACACCGCCTGATCGTCCAGGGCTTTTCGGAATCGAGCCGAGCGGCGGCCAAGATCCAGCTTCGCAAGTCCTTCAGCCGCTAAGGCTCGGACAAGACCGGACCCGTCGCTGAGCCCATCCTCCAAGAATGGAATCGACTCGGGGCTGTGCCATTCTTTGAGGGCGGTATAGGCCGCACCACGCATTTGCTCACGCATGTCTTTCGTCAGGATGAGGACAAATCCAAGTGAGACTTCACGAAGGATCGACTGATCCTCCTGCTTCAGCACCTGCACGAGCTCGT
>JAHBWU010000107.1 GCA_019636835.1 Nitrospira sp. | reverse complement strand
GTTTATCGTTCGAAAGAAATCGAAATTGTGCGTCAAAATAATCTGATAGAAGTGCGGTTCCTGCTCAATATCTTTCAAGTACTGAATGATTGCATACTTGTTCTTGTAGTCGAATGAGTCCGCAATGTCATCCACGACGAAGATGGTTTCTTGCTGGGTCGTTTTTCTCACCTCGACCTCGAAGATAATATTTAGGATATAGAGCGCTTTCTTCTCTCCCGTGCTCAGCACGCGCATTAATGCGTCCCGTTCGATTGGGGCTTTATCTGCTCCATCTTCGAAGACAAATCCCAGACTAAGCATTGGCTCTTGGCCCAGAATGACGCTAATTCGGTTTTTCGCAGACAACTTGAACGGAACAAAAAAGCGGTCGTTGAAAATGTCGATCACCGCTTCCCACTGTGTCCTCTGTTTGCTTGCCTCCTCCTCGATTTCCCTCTTGCGCTTCTCAACAGCTTGATATTTCTCAATCAAATCCTTGTAGAGTTCGATGCGTGCCTTAAAGTATGACTTCCATATTTCCTCCTTGAAACCATCAATGTTTGCAAGTTTCGGCAGCAGATCCTCATGATCTGCTAGATAAGCCTCGAAGTCTCGGACGGTTACATTCTTGGAAAGCACCTTTTCTATCTCGGCAAACTTCTTTCTGAGTTCCTTGTCTTTCGATATTCCCTCTTTTTCCCTCGCGATCAGTTCTTCGAGTTGTTTTTGACTGGTGATTTCTAGTTTCTCGTCTGCATTTAGGTTTACAGAATGTTCGGCGTCAAAGAACCCGTTGTCGGCAAGGTGCTTCGCAATAGTGGCTGCGTTGTAGTAATTGAAGACCCCCTTCTTGAAGTATGTAGAGGCAGCAAGGAGTTCATTGTATTTCTTGATGTAGCCCTGAATCGCGGTTTTGAAATCCTTTGTCCCCAACACTGCCAGAACTTTCTCGTCGAAAATTGTATCGTAAAGGATGTCGGCAAATGGAGCATCCTTCTGATCTAGCAGTTCATCTTTAATACGAAAAAGCGCCTTGAAAAATGCATTTTCATCCTTAGTAAACGTGGAGGAAATTTCTTGTTCCAAATCTTTCTTTGAATGGGATTGTTCTTTCATTGCCTTCAGAAATATGTCTTTAGATTTATCGATGTCTGCATGAAGCAGCTCGTATTCTTTTCGCAATTCGGCGTTCACGAGTAGCGTTGATGTCTTTTCCGTATGGCCCAACACTTCGTCATACGGGCGAACAACGACAATCTTTTCTCTGGGCAGATCGATACTGTTTTCGTCGGTAATTCGCCTACTTGATATGCGATCTGGAAATATTCGATCCTGTGAAGCGATACCGTCCGCCAAATCTTTAAACGTCTGGGCAAGGCAAGACTTCATAGATCCATTTGGAGCGTAGATCGCGTAGGATCGGGAGGAGGAAAAGTCAAACTGCGTCTTGAGTGTTTTGATTCCGTAACAATGTTCCAAGTCAATATTTAAGGTCTTCATCTCTCCTCTCATTCAGTCAGTCGATTAGTCTGTGCTACCACCAAAGCCGCTGTGACCTTCCATATCCGTATCGGATTGATACTCTGCACCCCGCGCGGTCGCCTCTAGCGCTTTCATCTCAAGTCCCTCAATTTCCTGTAACGTCTTGCCTGCGATGCCTTGCATATCGCCGTACATGCCGACGGTAGCTTGCATGACGCGCTCAATCTGTTCCTCGCGTTTGGACCATTGCTTCGTAATAGCTTTTTTCTCTTTATCGAGATCTTCTTTCATATTCGAAAAGGCTTCCACAATGGCTTGTATCCGTTGACGGAAACGTGATCCGGTTAAATAGGAATAGAGCATTTCCATCTTGGTTTGCTGTCCCTCCGACGCTTGGCGAGCTGAGCCCACTTCGATCAGCGTGTGGCGGAGGGTATACGCCAACGGAAGCACGGTCTTCGGGTGGGTCACCCATACATTCTCGACTATTCCAAATGTCTCAACTTCTTTGGGAAGGGATTGGCTGACGATCACGGCAATCTCCGCTTTAGCAGCGCGTTGGTCTTCACGAAGCTTCGCGAGCCAGCCGTCACTCCAGTTCTTGGTGCGTTTCGACTCCCAGATGATCGTCCCACAGAACAGACCGTTCGGTCCCACGACACGCTGAAGCGCATCGCCACCATGTTCCCCTTTGGGAACGGGCTCGATTGTGTCCCGTGGAAACTTTGCTCGCAATAGCGCTTCCAACTCTAATTCCTGAACCTCGCCTTGAAGCTGCTGGGAGCCTTGCTCGGCCTTCCGTTTCAGCTCCTCAATCTGCTTCTGCATTGATGTAATGGTTTGTTCTTTCTCCAGGACTTTGAGCTTCAGTCCTTCTTCCGCTTCTTTCTTGGCCTGTTCCCTTGTCACAGTGAGCCCTTCCTGAACGCGCTTTTCGATTGTCAGTTCCAGTTCACGTTTGGCATCGTCCAGTTCTCGTTGTTTTCGAAGGAGATCGGCTTGTGCTTTCTGTGCCTCAGTCAATTTGACGTTCTGCTGGCTGATGACTTCTTGCAAATCAGCAAGGGCTTGCGTCTTCTGGTCAATATCCGTTTGGAGAAACAACTTCGCTTTCTTCGCTTCCTCAACTGCGATCTTGCCACGCTCGAGCTTGAGCTTCTCTGCTACCTGGTCATCAATTGTCTGCTGCGCCTTGGAAAGCGCTTCTTCTCTCTCTCGCAACGCGGCATCGCGTTTCGCTATATCGGTATCTTTCTGAACGAGGCGCTTCTCGTAGTCACGGCGTGTGGATTCGATCAGCGGGGCAGCAAGCGACTCGGTCAGCTTGATTTCCGTCTTGCAGCTTGGACAAATGATGGTCGGCTCACTCATTCCGATTTCGCCTTTGTCGTACTTACAAACGGACCAGCAATAGCGGCAGCAACGGAATCGTACACGAATGACCTGCCGTGGAAGAGAGGGCGCATGTCCAAGGTTTTCCCAAGACCGACCAATCGGCTCTTAACCATGGCGAAAGTGCTTACCGCTTTTCCTCAGAGAAAGCAATCATTCCAAAAAGGTTGGCTGAATCAGGTAAGACGTTAGGTACCAGGAGGGGTCAGTAAACCACAAGAGCATCAGAATGGTCAGAGCACGGTCGGCTAGACCCGACATTCTACAGAGTGAGAGTCGTCCTGTGCCATCTCGGACGATGGAGATCCGGAAACGGGAAACAAGGGGTGCCGGGTGGGAAAATCTTCCGAGAGCACCAACTGCTTCCCGAGCTTGGTTTTATGGCCGATGACCAGCGGTCCTCGTAAATTGGCGGTAATCCGACCAGGATCATCCGATGGAATGGTCAAGATCACAACCAGCGCCAGGTCTTCTCTTTCCCTGGCGCTGATTTCAGCCAAGGCATCGGCAGGAACGCCGATATCATAGCCCGGATGAAACAGGGCTGGATCCATGATCACAAACGCCAGCGATGGTTCCTCGACCGATTGAAGCCACTTGAAGGGAGCCTCGGTGTCATGATCCAAGATGACATACCGCTGTTGCTCCGGGAAGCCGAGCAGTCCCGAAGGAAACGTCAAGATACTTTCGTCGCGGACTTCAAATGATCCAAACCGAGTCGATGTGCATTTCACGATCGTGTCCTCACGAAGCAATCCGTGGTTTTGCAGGGATCAAGCGACGCAATGCATCGATGGGCACCATGTGAGTCTTCGCGGCTAACCGGTTCTCCTCCTGAATCCTCACATAGACTTCTTCCCGATGGACCGCGACAGCCGACGGCGCTTCGATTCCCAGGCGGACTTGGCCGCTTTTCACGCCGAGGACGACTACACGGATGTCCGGACCGATCGTGACACTTTCTCCACGTCGACGGCTGAGCACCAGCATACCGGCCTTCCTTGGCAAGAGGTATGAGTCTCAACCCTTTTCGGCCTTCTCGGATCGAAACTTTAAGCCGCAAAGGGGCCGACTCCATCGGTCCGAACAACCCGACGAGCGCTCCGCGCAACTCTTTCTCATAAATAATTCAACAGCGAGTTCTCGAACACTTTGGTCAATGTCCTGCTCGCCGCTTCGATCGCAAATTGCTGCAGCGTCAGGTCTGAGATGGCTTTAGCCAGATCGACATCCTCGGTTTCCGAGAGCGACCGGAGGAAAAAGCCTTTGGTCTCTTCAAGCTGCGCGGCGCTTGTGGTCAGGCGATTGGATGTTGCGCCTACTTCTCCTTGGACCGCTGCTATCTGCGACACCCCTCGATTCAGGTCGCCCAAGGCCTCGGTGATACCCTGCCCGTCATTACCGCGTAATGCGCTGATCAGCTGTTTGACTCCCGCGAATATATCCACTCCGCCCGCAGTAAAAGCCCGATCGCCGGCGACGTTGGTCGGCACAGTCTGGCCTGTTCCAACTTCGATGGCATGAACCCCAGCGTCCCCCTGGTACTGTAACCCTGAGACGATGGAGAACAGATCGCCGTTCGCAGGCGCCCCCGTCCCGTTGCTGAGCGTCACCCGGATGCCGTCGAAGCTCATCTCGCTCCCGGACGCATAGGTCTGGTTGGTAAGGACGTTCCGGGGCGACAGACTGATGGAGAAGGTATCTCCGGTTTGAGGCCCTCCTTGCTGGCCGTTTGCCAACATCACACGCAAGCCGGCGAATGAAATCGCCTCGCCCGACACATAGGTGTTGCCGGACGACAGAGTCGTACTGGTCGTCTGGTCGATCACCGAGTACTGTGTCGAGGACGTAAACTGAATTTGATAGTCGTGCAATGTGAGGCCCGACGCATTCACCATTCCGGCGTTCTGCACAGCGACGCCACCGATGTTGGATGAGCCGCGCGTTGCGGTCACCGGAGCCGTCACGTTCAACACATCGTAGGTCGTCGCTGAAGTAAACCGGATCAGATAATCGTCCAAAGTGGCGGCGTTTTCATCCACGACCCGCCCGTGCCCGGCCACAGCCCCGCCGGTGTTCCCGGCGGCAGATGCGACGGTAGCGGTGAGTGCGAACGGCGTACCGCCGGTTGTCTCGCTGCCCCCCGTGAGTCCGAGTGTGCTTCGGGCCGAACCTCCGGTCACGCGCACCGCGGACTGCGAACCGTTCGAATCGGATGCGATGACGAGATGATCATCGTCAAACGTGACGGTCACGCTCTTCCCGGCATTGGCCAGAGCCGTATCCGCGTTGATGCGGCTTTGCAGGCGTGCCGCAAGTTGAGCTCCGGTCAAAGATTCCGTCCCGGATGTCAGATCGATCGTGCCCGACGTAGCCCCGTCCACCGTCACGCTGAGGGTATCGTTGGTGCCGTTTGTCAGAGTCGCGGGTGTCGTCATCGGAAGTCCCGTTACCCGTCCATGCGTGCTGGTGCCGGTGAAGATCGGCTGATCGTTCAACTCCGTATTGGCCGACTGCTGGAGCTGCGCGAACAATTGTCGCACTTCTTTAGCGCCGATGGTCCGCTCCACTGCACCGTTCGAATCGTTGCGAAACTGTACCGCGAGTTGCTGCACGCGGGACAGCGAGGTCATCGCTTGACTGAGGGCGTTGTCTGAAAGATCCAGTCTCGTCTGCCCGAATACAATATTTCGTTCCCGTTGCTCGATCACGGCAAGCGAGGCCTTGTCCAACGCAATGTGATTGAACGCGCTGGGATCATCAGACGGTTGGCGCACCAGTTTTCCGGTCGACACCTGCTGCTGGAATTCCAGAGCCCGCGCGCGAGCGCGGGCCAGATTGTTTGTGAGCACGCCGAAGGTCTGCAGCTCTGTCACCCGCATGGAAGCCTCGATACTAAGGTTTGATCGACAAAAGTGTTTGGAACATTTCGTCCGTAATACGTATCAGCCGCGAGGCGGCTTCGAATCCCCGTTGGAACTTGATGAGGTTCACCAATTCTTCGTCGAGAGATACGCCGGACACCTGCGCGCGCAAGGTCTCGATCTGGTCCTTCAATATTTCCTTCGCTTCCTGTTCCCGGTCGGCCGTCTGCGCGGCAACGCCCAGTTCCGCCGCAACAGTTCGATAGGCGTCGTTCAAGGTGCCGTCATCCAGACTGGCGAATCGTCGCTGCTGGAGCGCGACCAGAGAGAGGAGATTGGTATTGTTCCCGGGAATACCGGCTCGTGTGGAGGAGGCCGCGACTGACGCCGGATTCGTGAGCGCAACCGCCAGATCGCGAGCAGCGTGACTGTACGAATCGACCTCGAAAATGTCTCCGGCCGCCGCCGCTCCGGTCAATGTCACACTGAGACCGTCGAATGTCAAAGTGGTCGGGCTCGCATACGTACCAGAAGCCGCTGTGCTGGTACCGGCAATCAATCCAAGCGACGTTCTGGCCGTGCCACCGGTCACAGTGACGGCTGAGGTGGCGGTTCCATCATTCGACGTAATGACCAGGCGGTTGGTCGTGGTATCATAGGTCACCGCCACGGTTTTCCCGGCCACCTGCAGCGTTGCATCCCCATTGATCTTGCTCTGTACCTCCTGCGCGAGAGTCGCACCGGAGGTATACGACAAGCCCGGACTTGCGGCGCCTGCCAGGGTGATTGTCCCGGACGCAACACCATCGACGGTCACCGTGAGTGTATCGTTCGTCCCTGTCACGATAGACAACGGATTATCCGTAGAAGGCGCCGTGATCGCCGTGCCGGTGTAGTTGCCGCGAATGGTGGCCCCGGTGGTGGCATCCACGATGGAATAGGCGGTTGCCGAGGAGAAGCGGACCTCGTAGTCATGAAACGTGAGCAGCTCATTTGCAGTGATTGTACTGCCGTTGATCGCCGCGGCTCCCTGATTCGCCGTCATGGCCCGCGTGTTCACCGTTGCGGGGCCGAAAAAATCTCGCCCGGTCGATCCGTCGAGCCCATACCCTTGTCGATGGATGACGTTCACGGCATTCGCCAACGTCGCCGCCAGCCGGTCGAACGAGGTCTCCAGGTCTCGGACCGTGGTGTCTCGGACATCCAACAGGCTGCGTAAGCGGCCGTTCGAAATCAGCGCGTCGATACTCAGGGGACGTGTGCCGCCGGTGGAATAGCCGATCGAGAAAAGCCCGCCGTTGTCCGGATCCTCGACGGCGGTTAACTGTCGGACCGAAGCGCCCTCCACCAAAACCTGTCCCCGTGCAGCAAAGACCGTCAGAGCGCCGGTGCCGGACTCCACGGTTGTGATGTCGATGCGCGTCGCCAACTCGTTCAATGCCATCTCACGTTGATCCCGTAGATCATTGGCGTTCTGGCCCGTCACCTCTGCCCTGACGATCTGATTATTCAGTTCAGCAATTTGGTTCGACAGACTGTTGATTTCCGTTACTGTTTGCCGGACCTGAAAGTTCAGCGATTGGCGTGACGCTGCCAGATCCGAAGAAACCTGATTCACACTCGACGCCAACTGCCTGGCGTTTGCCAACAGGACAGAACGAGCCGCCTGCTCGCTTGGATTGGTAGACACATCTTGCAAACCACGGAAAAAATCGTTCATTCGTGCGGCGATGCCTTGATTGCTGCTGTCTCCAAACAGGTTTTGCAGCCGGAACAGCTCTTCCCGCGACACCGACAGTCGTCCGAGATTCTGTTGGACCGTCGTAAGCTGCCGGTTGATGAATTGATCCGTGTACCGCCTGATGGACGTGGCCATCACGCCGGTCCCCGCCATGCCGGGCTGCCCGTCCAACGGCGGTCGCTCGGTGAGGACCGCTTCCTGTCTGGAATATCCAGGCGTATTCACATTGGCGACGTTATGTCCCGTGACGGCGAGGGCTTGTTGCGAGGTCGTGAGCGCGCTTCTCGCGATGTCAAAGAGAGATGTGAGGCCGATCATAATTAGCCCTGCTGATGAATGAGCACGTTGACACGGCCTGCGACAAACGATTGTCCATCGGCTGCATAAAGATCCATTCCTGGGGCGACGGGTGTGCCGGTCGACAAGGCTTGATCAACCACGCCGCGAATACCTTCGATGAGCACCACGTTCTGCTTGATCTCATCGCGGACGGTCTTGGCCACTGTCATATAGCTGCGGTAGGCGGCCCGTAAGTCCTCTGACGCCGCGTTTTGGACATGATCAATAAGGTCCTGGATCGATGTCGTTACAGACGGAAGGCCATAGTGCGCCACCACTTCTTGAACAAGTTGCTCTCGTTCATCGGCAAGAGATTGCAACGATTCTAGGATCGACAGCCGACGGCAGTTGATGGAATGAAACTCGGTGATAGCGAGCGTCCGGATGGCGGCTCGCTCTGCCTGGACCGTCTCAAGCAGTTGATGGCAGGCTGCCTCCTCTTGGTGTAGCAAGCGGCAAAGCTGGGTGATCGCTGGTAAGAACGTGGGCGTGGGCATACAGACTCCTTGTGATCCTAGG
>JAHBWU010000106.1 GCA_019636835.1 Nitrospira sp. | reverse complement strand
GCCAGGCAACGGCTTCGGTGCCCCGGGCGAAGGCTATATCCGTATGACGGTGTGCACAACCAAGGAGCGGCTTGCGGAAGCAGTAGAGCGAATCCAAAAAGCCGGGTTCTAAGTAATGCATAAAGAAGAGCGTGGTAACGTCCATTCCATCTTGCGTCTCATGGTTCACGCCTAGCGTGACGTTCTATGGAGACTGTCTTCATTGGGTTCGGGTCCAATGTCGGCGATCGAGTCGATTTTTGCGATCGGGCCGTGACATTGCTCAGTTTGCTCCCCCATTCACGGCTCAAGGGGGTTTCCCTATTGTATGAAACGGAACCGGTGAGGGGCGAAACCGATCCGGGGGATGGGTGGTTTCTCAACGGGGTGGTGCAGATTGAAACGGATATCACGCCACGGAGTCTCTTAACGACTCTCCAAGAAATCGAACGTTCTCTCGGGCGGGATGATGACAACCGGTCCGGTCCTCGCACGATCGACTTAGACATCCTCTTTTATGGCGAGCAAGTTATTAAGGAACCGGGGTTGACCATTCCGCATCCTCGTCTCCATCAACGACGCTTTGTCCTCATGCCGATGAATGAACTCGATCCGCTCTGGATCCATCCGACGCGCAAACAATCAGCGGCTCAGTTGCTGGCGGAAGTCGAGGACCAATCCCAAGTGCATCTCCTCTTCCCACAGCCTTCGACGAGATACGGTTCGCGTCCCGCCTGCAGCTCACAGCCTGGCTCATGAAAATCATTCGTTCCCCCACTTCCATGGCAACCTGGAGTGAGCAGCTCAGGCGGCAAGGTGTGAAGATTGGGTTCGTCCCGACAATGGGAGCTCTGCATGAGGGCCATCGGGCGCTCATCCGAGAAGCACGGTTGCGATGCAATGCGCTCGTGGTCAGCATCTTCGTCAATCCCGCGCAATTCGGCCCTCGCGAAGACCTTGCCAAATACCCACGCCCTATCTCGCAGGACCGGGCACTCTGCCGAAAGGAAGACGTTGATGTCTGTTTTGAACCGACCGTAGAGGATATGTACCCAAGCGGATTTCAAACCATGGTGACACTTCCTACGATTGCGCGTCGATGGGAAGGTGAGGCGCGCCCTCATCATTTTTCCGGCGTCGCAACCGTTGTGACCAAGCTCTTTGGAATTGTCCGTCCTCAGATCGCACTGTTTGGACAGAAAGATTTTCAACAATCGGCGCTGGTCCTGCAGCTGGTCAAGGATCTGAACCTCGGTGTGGAGGTTGTCGTGCAGCCGACGGTGCGGGAAAAGGATGGACTGGCGATGAGTTCGCGCAATGTCTATCTGTCGTCTGATGACCGAATGCGCGCCGCCACGTTGTATAGGAGCCTGCAGGCAGGAGCCGAAATAATCCGAAGAGGCGTCACCAACGGGAAAGCAGTACAGTCAGCAATGGCTCAGGTCATCGAGAAAGAACCGGCCATCACAATCGACTATTTGGCGGTCTGCGATCCAGCAACTCTCGAACCGCTCTCATCAGTTATGCGGCAAGCAGTGTTGCTTGGAGCGGTTCGTCTCGGGTCTGTTCGGCTCATCGACAATATTCTGGTCGTCGCCAAACAGGCACGGCGTAAGTTTTGAGCAAAGTTGTCTGTGGGGCACGTGCGCACAGGGCGTTTCTCCCCAACTGGCCAGATAGTCGATAATCAAACTTTCGAACCATATCAGCCTGCACGTCTGCGCCTCACAAGATTCTGAATCTGTCGTATCGATTCTAGGTCTCCATCTGCTGGAACAAGAGAGGTGAATCTTTTTCGATTCAGGGTGGATCAAAAAAGATTCAGCACAGTGTCAGGAGTGGTCTGCTTGGCGGATCATGTGTTTACGTAATTATCACCAGAGAAGCCAAATATGCCTGTGTAGTCTCGGGCGCAGTGTGCCGTAGGCTATTCACTCTGCTGGCACAGGGGTTGCTCAGTGACGTGCACAGCGTTGATTCACTGAGCTAACGAGGTGGTTATGAGGAGCAATCTTTTTCTCATCTTCTCATCCTTAAGGGCACCTCTAAAAACTCAAATATGTTTCAGTGAGCGTGCACAAATCAGCTGAGCGGCGAGAGGCGATGTGGTAGAAGACGGCATGAAAACCATTCCAAAGCCACAGCCCGGATTGTTCGATTACGACAACCGCCTGAAGAAGCTGGAGCGCGGCCCTGACCCACTGGCGCGGCTCAACGCCAGGATCGACTGGACGATATTTCGGCAGGATCTGGAACGCGCCAGTGAGAAGGAGGCCCGGGGTCCTGGCGGTCGTCCCCGCCATGATGTGGTGATGATGTTCAAGGTGCTCGTGCTGCAGCGATACTACAATCTCTCGGATGAGCAGACGGAGTACCAGATCAACGACCGGCTCTCGTTCCAGAAGTTTCTGGGGCTGACGTTGTCCGATTCCGTTCCAGACCAGAAAACGATCTGGCTATTTCGAGAAGTGTTAGTCCGGCAAGGACAGGTCAAACAGCTCTTCAGGCGATTTGAGACACATCTGCATGAGGCCGGATTGATGGGCCGCGAGGGCACGATGATTGATGCCTCGTTTGTGGATGTACCGCGGCAGAGAAACAGCCGTGAGGAGAATGCGGAGATCAAACAGGGCAAGGGGCCTGAGTCTTTTCAGCCGAACGAGAACCGGATGGAACAGAAAGATGTTGCGGCCCGGTGGGCGAAGAAAGGCGAGGAAGTGCATTACGGTTACAAGAATCATGTGAAGGCGGACCGGGCTACCAAGCTGATCGAGGATTACGAAGTCACCGACGCCAGTGTCCACGACAGTCAGGTGGTTGAAGATCTGGTGGAAGCCGACGACGGGATCGTGTATGCGGACAGCGCGTATACGGGTGAAGCGAGCGAGGCGATCCTTGAGGAGCACGGGGTCACGGGCGAGATTTGCGAGAAGGGGTATCGGAATCATCCGTTGACGACGGCACAGAAGAAACGCAATCGCAAAAAGAGCAAGATCCGGGTTCGCGTGGAGCATATTTTCGGGTTCATGACGAATACGATGAAAGACGGGTTAAACATGCGATGGATCGGGATGCCTCGGATCACCGCCGGGATCGGCCTGTTGAATCTGGTGTACAACCTAGCCCGATACGAACAGATTCTGAGGTTAAAGCTGGCGTAGTGGGTCCGGTGGATGAAAGGACCGGAATGAAGAACACAGGAAACAGAAAAGGCGAACACACGTGGGGATCAGGGACAATCAGGGTGTCAGAAAACAAAACACGGGGGGTAGGAACCCCAGTTTGTTGAGGAATGATTGTTCCGGCTTCAATTAGCGGTTAATAGAGGTGCCCTTACTCATCAGTCAGTAAGATAGACAACAGTCGCTGGATATGCGATAGTCGGCCTCGCGATGACACGCGACGGCCGCACGCTCGATCACCGGACCTTGGAGACGATTCGTACGATGGCCGTGGCGCGGGTGCGCGAGGGCGAACGTCCGAGTACGGTGATCGCGAGCTATGGGTTTCATCGCTGCACGATTTACCGGTGGCTCAAGACGGCTCGCCGCCGTGGCCACGGTCTCAAAGCCTTGGCGGCCCGGCCCGCGACGGGGCGGCCCCGGACCTTGACCGCCAGACAGGAACGGCAGGTGTGTCGCTGGATCAACGGCAAGAATCCGAGGCAGTACGGGTTTGACTTTGGGCTGTGGACGCGCCAGATCGTGCGCGACTTGATCGTCCAGCGCGTTGGCGTGCGCCTGAGCCTGGCGTCGATCGGGACGATGCTGGCCCGTCAGGGGCTGACCCCACAGAAGCCATTACAGCGCGCCTACCAGCGCGACCCCGTCGCGGTTGCGCGCTGGCAGCGTGAGACCTATCCGGCGATCGTCCGCCGCGCCAAGCGGGGCCAGGCCGAGATCTATTTCTGGGACGAGTCCGGTTTTCGTGCCGATGCCGTGCAAGGGCGGACCTGGGGAGCCAAGGGCCAGACCCCAGTGGTGGCGGTCCCTGGTCAGCGCCAGGGCATCAGTGCCGCATCCGCAGTCAGCGCCAAAGGCGCCTTCTGGTTTGCCACCTATGCGGGCGGACTGACGGGCGAGCGGTTTGTCACCCTACTGCGTTGGATGCTGCGCGGCCGGCGCAAGCCCCTGCATCTGATCCTCGATGGATTGCCGGCCCACAAAACCAAGGCGGTCACGCACTATGTGGCAGGACTCAACGGGAAGCTGACCCTGCACTATCTGCCCGGCTACGCCCCGGACCTCAACCCGGATGAACTGGTGTGGAGCCATGCGAAGCGGACCGGGACGGCTCGGTGCCCGCTGCAAAAAGGCGAGACGCTTGAGGCGCGGGTCACCACGCAGCTGACAGAGATCGGGCGCCGTCCGGCGCTGGTGCGGTCCTTCTTCCAACACCCGAGTGTTGCCTATATTTCTGACTACTGAGTAATGTGTGCCGGCCTTGCCGGATGCACGATCGGCGATGTCCCTGCAGCGTTGCGTATCGACAGCGGCATGGACCCTGACAAGCAAGACCAGTACACCAGATTTAGAACGACGTACTATTTCCGAGTCCTGGACTCCTGCAAAATTGATGAGGGCAATTCAACGAAGCTTAAAGATTATGACAAGTTTGGGCCGTTCATCGAGAGAAAGTCAGGGAAGACGAAAGTCGTCAATGACACTGTGTACCGGTTTCGCATGACGGGAAAAGCGAGTGCTCTCTTCAATAAGGTGAGTTTTGGGTCGGGGATTCTACGAGCCGACCAAATCGACCCGTTCGGGAGCACAGTAGAATACAGAAATGGAGCATTCGAAGTTAAGGCAGGACATGTCGTTCGCGAAAGGGAACTCCGGAAGGCTTTGCTAGAAGAGATTGACGAGCTACGCCAACTTCGTAGTGAAATGAAGGGCACTAATGAGGGTGTCACGAAGTTGACGCAAGTCATAGACAGCAAATTGCAGCTTCTTGGTGACGATGATGCAGTGGGCGCCACTTCCTCACTCAATGTGCGGTGTCCAGAAGGACGTCCGATCAAAAAAAGTTATTTCCTCTATGGCCCCGAAGGGGTGCGCGAACTCGATCCCGATGAACGACTCCTTATGGCCATGTCGTCGGATAGCAAACCACTCATCGGCATGCTGGAAGAATTGTCGGGGAGACAGCGAAAGGCCTTAATCACGGCCAGTGCTGGAGCTAATATCCTGGTTCAAGAAGAAAACTGGATTGCCGACAGCAAAGACAAGCTGAAACAGTTAGAGGAAAGTCTGGAGAAAAATTTAGAGAAAAATCTGAAGAATGAAAAGGATACGAGTGGAAATCCAATTGATGTGGTCGGCCAGTTAACCGGCAGACGAGGAACGAAGATCCCGTCGCTGACAAAGGAGACACCATGAGAACCTTCTTAAGGCGTGATCTGCCGATCAACATGCTTGCGCTAGGGGTCCTGATCTGTACAGGCTGCAGCGCTTTTTCCGGAGCAGCCAATATGCGAATTGATGTGGAGGTCTACAAGGGGCCTCTTTCTGAGCGAACCAGTGTGCAGTGGGGAATGATGAAGGGGCACTTGGAGTCGGCACGGAAAGCATTGATCGAATCAAATAATTTCACAAGGGCGGTGATGGCAAATAAAGGATTTCAATCTTGGAAAGCTCGGGAGGACAATGACCTTATGGGCAAGAAGAATCGTAACGCTTGGCCTATCCCAAGAATCAAGACAGATAAGACTGGCAAGATGGATGATGTGACAATGCCTCCGCAACTATTAGACCTCGGTTCGTCAAAGCTAAATACCCTCTGCCGCAACGTCAATCCCGATGTTTCTTGGTATGAGTTCAGGTTTTGGCGCTTGTTTGGTTTCTTGGATGACATTGATCACTTCGATTGTCTCATCTTGACGACCTTGATATCCGATACGAACATACTTCTTGAGAAAGTCAACGAACTTACCAAGAAGGTGAGCAATCCTGTACCTTGGGCTCCGCTACTCGACTCAAGCAATCCACTTTTTATTAACGACGCAGCGGAACTTTCCGGGATGCTGCGCGATACAGCATTTCGGTGGGCAGTGGCATCAACGCCTGGTCAGTCAGCCAATCGGCTAGTTCGGATTGCGGTAGTGACGGGAATCGTCACGTTCTCTGAAATCGGCAATCAGCTGAAATGTCGGGTTAATGCGTTGGCCAAACAACTCGATGATGGTATCGGCCTCGATCGGCGAGAATTACCGCCCAGTGTCGCATTATGTGATGCCGATCCTACGAATTTCGTGAACTTATATGACTACTTTAACGCGACGATGCCTGATTGGTTAGGGAACTATGCCGTGGGAATGGGGACCGTAGAGGATCGGGTCAAAATTGTCAAAGATCTCTTTGGCGACCATTATTGGTCGCGAATCAACACGGTCTATGCCAGCGGTCGAGGCAAAATCAGCATGGCGTTCATCAAGGACGATGTCGGCAACTGGAATCTCAAGAGTTTCGACAATGATCCCGAGGATCTGTTGAAAGCCTATACGAACTTTTCAATCGAGGCTGCCAAGCGCGCGGCAATAGCCATTCAGAGTGCCAGCCCGGGAGGACCGGTGATCCCTGCTCTTACACTGGCGACGAGCCTGATGGAACAAGCTACGACCAACGCATTCGGTCAAGAAGCACTCAACGTGAAAGCGATGAATATTCCCCGCCTTCATAGCGAGGTCAAAGCCAGGTTGCAGTCTGTCGCCAAGAGATACGAGGGAGAAGACGCCACGCTCCTCAAAATCTACAATGAAAAAAGCCAAGCCGTTGACGAGCCTGAAAATCCACAAAAAAAGAGGGACGAAGAGGCAATGAATAAAGCGAAAAATGAGCTGATCGAAAAACGCCGTAGCATGCTGAAGGAATTCCGAACCATCATCCATGACTATGAAAAGTCCGTATCGAATTATTCTGCAGCGGCGCCATGAATCTCTTGTGACTGCTACGAGACTATGATGGGCGCTTTTAAGCTTACGAGAAGGCTGGATCGATGATCGAGTCAGTGGGGTCTGGTCTTGGTGCGCCAGGAAAGCCTGGGAGAGGGGGCTGCTCTGGAGACACAGAGCGGAAACCTGTCAGTGGTTCCCCGCAGGACAGCAGTCCTGCCCGGCACTGGAAGGGCAACCAGTCGGAAGCGAGTCTTGCGCGGTGATGGGGCAACCCATCCTGCGAAGCGTAGACAGCGAGTGTGCAGGCCGTGCGATTGAGCCCCGAAAGGACCCACCCATGTGGGAGCCGAGCTCGTCAAGATCAGCGAAGGCTGCATCGAGGCACCGCGATGCCAGGTGTCTTGGTCCCACCGGGGTCACAGAACAGGGCATGTACAGATGGGGGAACCGCAGGAACCTGGGAGGCCCCGCCGTGTCTTCTCTAAACACCGGATAGGGGTGACCCGGATACCATCCCCTGGCCCACAAAGCGAGGTGCTCGTGCCTGTGGGAGAGACGAATGTCGAGCACGAGAGAAGGACTGTTGGCCGAAGGCAACGAAGGGCAGCAGGATTCACGGCGGGGCGTCGGAGCGGCGCCATAGTACCGAGGAAGGTGGGGAACTCGTCCCAGAGGATCCAGCGGAGGGAAGGGAGCGGTCGGGATCACGGGATGGCTGGAGGGACACATGGGTGAGACACCGAGCGCGCAGCCCGTGTCAACGCAACTCCAGCGAATAGCAGAGCGGGCCCGGCAGATGCCGGAGGTGGCGCTGACCACCTTGGCCCACCACAGTGACATCGAGATGCTTAAGGAAGCCTATCGGCGGACCCGCAAAGGTGGGACGGTGGGCGTGGATGGTCAGACAGCGGACGAGTATGCGGAACAGTTGGGCACTCGCCTGGCCTCCCTGCTGGCCCGCTTCCAAGCCGGCACGTATGTCGCGCCCCCGGTGCGACGTGTCATGATCCCCAAAGCGGGGGGCCGTTCGACGCGGCCGATCGGGATTCCCCCCCCGTTGAAGACAAGGTGCTGCAACGGGCGGTCGCGATGGTGCTGGAAGCCGTGTATGAGCAGGACTTTCGGCGGTGCTCCTACGGCTTCCGTCCGGGGCGGTCCGCGCATCAGGCGCTGCAGGATCTGCAACGTCGCCTGATGACGATGGGAGGTGGGTGGGTCTACGAGGTGGACATTCAGGGATTCTTCGACACCCTGAATCATGGCGACCTGCGGCGCTGTCTGGACCGGCGGGTGTGCGACGGCGTGTTGCGGCGAACCATTGACAAGTGGTTGAAGGCGGGCGTGTTCGACAGAGGACAGGTGACCCACCCCGAGGGGGGCACACCACAGGGTGGCGTGCTCTCGCCGCTGCTGGCGAACATCTACCTGCATGAGGTGCTGGACGTGTGGTTTGAGGCCGTGGTCACACCACGGTTGAAAGGCCCCGCGTTCCTGATCCGATATGCGGATGACGTCATCATCGTGTGTGGACGGGAGGTCGATGCCCGGTACGTAGCGACCGTGGTCCCGAAGCGATTCGGGCACTACGCGTTGACGCTGCATCCAGAGAAAACGCGACTGCACCCATTCCGGCGACCACGCACGTTGACAGCGGGGGAACAGAAGCCGGGATCATTTGACTTTCTGGGCCTGACCCATGGCTGGCGAAGGAGTCGACGCGGGGGGGTGGGTCGTGGGATAGCGGACGGCGAAAGGCGGTCTGAGTCGGGCGCTGAAGCGTGTGAATGCCTGGTGCCGGGAACACCGGCACGAGGAGCTCGCCGTGCAACAGGGCGGCCCCAGCCTCAAACTGCGAGGGCACTACGGGTATTAGGGAATCACCGGAAACTTCGCAGCG
>JAHBWU010000105.1 GCA_019636835.1 Nitrospira sp. | reverse complement strand
AAAAAGGCGTTCCGCTGTCGTTTTTTACTTGAGAAGCATCGCAGGGGTCAATTACCACCGCCATCATCCGATGAATCCTTGTACCATACCTGTTCTATGGTAGAGTGCTCTTGGCTCTTGGATTATGACCGCCCAATCAGCATCGTCACATTCAGCTGATCAGATTTCTGCCGACCATCCTGCTTCCATAGACCCGCACGAATCCGGTCGGCGCTTTGGCATTCGTGATGGGCTGTTCCAAGCCGTTGCCCAGGGCGAGGTGAGCAGTATCTCTCGGCCTTTGCTCTATTATTCCACGCGACACCACTTCAATTGAGCATCCTCTCCGCCATTCCTCAGCTCTTGGGCACATGGGCTCAGTTGGTTTCCGTCAAAGTCTCCCATTGGTTCCCCAGCCGAGCCGCTCAAGTTTTCTGGGGCATTATCGGACAATCAGTTTCCTGGATCCCCATTCTGGCGCTGCCGTTGCTCTGGCCTCACCAAGGGCCGTGGCTGCTCATCGCAGCCGTCGCTGTGTACTTCACCTTCAGTCATTTCACCTCTCCTGCATGGAATAGTCTCATCACCGATTTGCTCGAGCCCAACGAACGAGGCATGTACTTCGCAAGACGATCACGGACCATCGCCATGACCAGCTTTCTCGCACTCTGCCTGGCTGGAGCCCTGTTGAGCTTCTTCGAGCAACGGCAACTCCTTTGGGTCGGCTTTGCCGTGATGTTCCTCATAGCCGGACTCTGCCGTAGTGCATCGGCTCTCCTGCTGCTGAAGATACACGGCTTACCACCACATGAGCCGAGCAGCAACCCAACGGGCTTTCTCGTCTTTCTCCGTACCGGCATGTCTGAAAACTTTCGCCACTTTCTACTATTTTCTGGACTCATGCATTCTGCCGTGCTGGTTGCCGGCCCGTTCTTCGTCATCTACCTGCTTCAGGATCTTCACTTCGCTCATTGGCAATATGGAACTTGGCTGGCCGCCGGCATCATCGGACAATTTCTGACCTTGCCGGCTTGGGGACAGTTCGGCGATCGTTTTGGGAATAAGGCGTTGCTCTCGTTCACCGGACTACTCGTCGCGTTCCTGCCGATGTTGTATCTGTTCGGTACCTCGTGGCCGTTTCTTGTCACCGTGAATTTCTTCGGAGGTGTGGTTTGGGCGGGACTCGGACTTGGGCTGAACAATTACGTCTTCGATGCCGTACAACCGACGGATCGGGCAAAGGCTGTCGCCGTTTCAAGCATCGTCAACGCCATTGGGTGGGCCATGGGAACCGTGATCGGAAGCATATTGATCGACACGATACCGGCCAGGCTGCAGGCTGGGACCTTGACTCAGGAACCCGTCTCCAATCTCCCGCTTATCTTCTTTCTTTCCGGTTTGTTACGCTTGATCGTTTCAGCGACACTTCTCCGGACCTTTCACGAGCCTCGCCAAGTGGAGCAGCGCGCCCACCACCGATTGCTATGGGAACTGCCACTGTTGAAACCCTTGAGGCAACTCTCAGGCCGAGAGATCAACACGCATCAGTAAGGAGCGACTCCTGAGTCTACAGCACGATTCTTCTCCTCTTGTTTGAGTTTTTCGAACGTTCTATCAGCATTACTTCGAACCTGATCCTGCGTCACCGTCGGCGCAGGTTTCGGTGTGTCACCCGCGCAGCCTCCCATAGCCAGTAGCATCACCCCTATTCCAATCGCGATCAACCCATGCTTCCGCCCTGTCCTCCATCTCGCCTTCTCCGGCATACCTATCCTCCCTTCGTCATGCTTGCCACACGATTTGGGCCATATCATACCACCCTTTGTCTGAAAACTATTTTGAACTCATCTCGTTGACTCGCTGAAACCAAGAGGGTATGCTCGTGATCCAGCTCAGTTCCCAACTCGAATTCGTGAGGCTTCCCATGTCGCTCTCCGACCGCCTGGCCGAGGACCTCAAGCTTGCGATGAAATCACGCGATCAACTTCGCATGGATGTCATCCGCATGATCAAAGCCGCAGTCCTGAATAAAGAAGTCGAGCTGAAGCGGGACCTTGATGATGCTGAAATGAGCCGCGTGATGACGACCCTTGTAAAACAGCGCAGGGAATCCATCGAACAATTTGAAAAGGCTCAACGTGCGGAACTGGCCGCCAAAGAACGGAAGGAAATCGAAATTATCGAGTCCTACCTTCCCAAACCACTTTCTTCTCAAGAACTCGAGGCCATTGTCGCATCGGCTGTCACGGAGACCGGATCCCACTCCCTCAAAGATATGGGCACCGTCATGAAGGCAGTTATGGCCCGCCTCGCCGGACAGTCCATCGACGGCAAGCAAATCAGCGACCTGGTGAAAAGCAGGCTTTCCTGATTCGTTTCCGGAGTCGTTTGCTATACGGAATCCTATTCCATCGTGGCTTCAGTTTCGTTCGCTCATAGCCGTTAAGTAATGGTATGGCAATCCTCATAGTCGATGACTCTCCGGACCAGCATCTATTACTTCGGTCGATCCTGACCAAAGCCGGCCATGATGAGATTGTCACGGCCGATTCGGCTGGTGCAGCTTTTACAGCCTTGAACCTTGACGGCACGCAAGCTTCCATCAATGTCGACCTGATTCTGATGGATATACTCATGCCTGACATCGACGGTGTGACGGCCTGCCGACGAATCAAGCAGCGGTCCCACCTCCGCGATATCCCGATCATCATGGTGACGTTCCAGAATGATCTCAACAATTTGAAAGAAGCATTCTCAGCCGGCGCGATGGATTACATCAACAAACCCGTGAATGGAGTGGAGTTGCTTGCCCGCGTGTCCTCAGCGATCACATTGAAGAACGAGATGGATTGCCGCAAGGAACGGGAAGCGGAGCTTCGACGCAGCAATGAGGAGCTCCAACGCGCCATCCGCGAGGTCAAAGTGCTTCGCGGGCTGATTCCGATCTGCGCCTCGTGCAAGAAAATCCGTAATGACGGTGGATTCTGGCAACAACTCGAAGAGTATATCGGCGAGCATTCCGAAGCAGCGTTTAGCCATGGACTCTGCCAACCCTGCCTCAAAAAGCTTTATCCTGGCGTTTATCAAGACTAGCTGTTACGATTCCGCAAGTTTTTCTCCTCAAGACCGTGTGAATTTATGAGCATTCTCATTGTCGACGATTCCGCGGATGATCGGCTCCTGTTACAGACCATTCTGTCGGCTGCCGGCTATGAAAACATTCTGACGGCGGATTCCGCCGCCACCGCGTTTAGACATCTCGGCCTGGATGGAGGCAAGCAAGACGCTGCACGGGTCGATCTGATCCTCATGGATATTCTGATGCCGCTGATGAACGGCATCGAAGCTTGTCGCCAGATAAAAGCCGCGGACCGGTTCCGCGATACCCCGATTATTATGGTCACCGTCAAGACGGATCCGGTCGATCTTCAACTCGCGTTTGCAGCCGGAGCCATGGATTACGTCGCCAAACCGGTCAACAAGGTCGAGCTCCTGACCAGAGTGCGGTCGGTGCTCCGGCTCGTCCACGAAATCGACCGCCGTCGCGCACGTGAGCAGGAACTGCTCGAGGTGATGCGCCAACTCCAAGAAGCCAATCAGATGTTGCTCCGCCTCTCCTGCTTGGATGGATTGACGGGTATCACCAATCGGCGCCAGTTCGATGACTTTCTGGACCAGGAATGGCGGAGAGCGGTGCGCGACTCTACTCCTTTGTCGCTGATCATGTTCGATATCGACCGATTTAAGAACTATAACGACACCAAAGGTCACACAGCCGGCGATGAATGCCTCAAACAAGTCTCTGCGGCAATCTCCAGCGCCGTCAATCGCCCAGGCGATTTGGTCGCCCGTTATGGCGGAGATGAGTTTGTCACGGTACTACCCGGCACAGGCATCGACGGCGCAGCACAGGTAGCGGAGAGTCTGCGTCGCCGAGTTGAATCCCTAGGCATGAAGCACGCAGATGGGGAACTCGTGACGATCAGCGTCGGGTATGCCTGCATTGTTCCCAACAGAAACGCTTCTCCTACCGATCTCATCAAAGCCGCAGATCAGGCTCTCTATCAAGCGAAAGAAGAGGGACGCAATCGGACCAAATCGGCGAGTATTCTGTCGCTGGTTCAAGGCTCACACGACGACTAGAGACGGTCAAAGTTATTCGCCGAATATTGACGCCCCATGTCACGGTCACGCCATCCACATGGAAGACCTCACGACCGAGTCGCGGTAACCAGGAGCTCCTCTCGGCCGTCTTCCTCAACAATCCGGCGAACCACCACTTCCCGCAAGCGGAAGCTCTCCAAGCGAACACTCTTCTCATTCAAGCAGAGAGCGACCACGTTGCTCAAGCAGTATCAAGATACACTCTGCAAACTGGCGCAAAGCGAGGCCTTGAACAGCGGCAATATTACCCGTGTCTTTCGCGCCATCTCAGAGGCGTGCTGCAGCCTGTTGCAAGTCAAACGCGCCAGCATCTGGCTGCTTAGTACGGAGCAAGCTGCCATTGAACTGATCGACGTGTGCACATCCCGCCGACACCATTCCAGCCCAACCTTCATGTTCCAGCCCTCGCAGTGGCGTGCGTATCTTCGATCGCTGCCGCGCAAACATCGCGCCATCGCAGTTCACCATGCTTTTGGAAATCCGCGATTCAAGGCACTGGCACCTTCTTACGCATCCCGCTTCCATGTCGAGGCCATGTTGAGCGCGCCGATCAGACGGAATGGAAGGCTCGTGGGCGCTCTCTGTGCCGAGTCAGTCGGTGCGTCTCGACGGTGGAGTCGGCATGAGGAACACCTCATCAGCCTACTCGCAACCATGGCGACCCTTGCTTTAGAAACGGCCGAACGACGTGAAGTGGAGCATGCCCTCCGTGTCGCCAAGGAAGCCGCTGAAGTGGCCAACCGCGCCAAGAGTGAATTCCTCGCCAGCATGAGTCACGAAATCCGTACCCCTATGAATGCCATCATCGGCATGGCCGATCTCCTCTGGGATACTCCGCTCACGCCGGACCAAAGAAAATACCTACGTATCTTCAGACGTGCGGGCGGCACACTCTTGAATCTTATCAACGATATTTTGGACCTTTCCAAAGTCGAAGCCGGTCGCTTGGAGTTGGAATCCGTCGGATTCGACCTGAACGAAGTCATCGACAAGGCCATCGACATCTTGGCGATGCGGGCCAACGAGAAAGGGCTGGAGCTTGCCTGCCATATAGATCGGAATGTGCCCTGTCATTTGGTCGGCGACCCAACGCGGGTGACGCAAATATTGATCAATCTGATCGGCAATGCCCTTAAATTTACCGATAACGGGTCCATTGTCGTTCGTGTCATGAACGATCCTGACCGAAATATCCCCGGTGCCGTTCGATTTTCCGTCAGTGACACGGGAATCGGCATTCCCTCCGACCAACTCGTCTCGATCTTCGGCACCTTTACGCAGGCACATGCCTCAACCACCAGGCACTACGGAGGGACGGGGCTGGGCCTTGCGATCACCAAACGCCTCGCTGAAGGTATGAACGGGCGAATCTGGGCCGAGAGTACAGTGGGAACGGGAAGCACCTTTCACTGTTCCGTCCAGTTTCAGATTCAAACGGAACCGATCCATGAGAAATCCGCAACACCGATCAACCTTATAGGAATCAGAGTCCTGATCGTGGACGACCATCCCACGAACCGCCTCATACTCCATGAACTGCTGAGTGCCTGGGGTGCTCAGGTTACGGAAGCGAGCGACGGGATGACCGCGTTGGACAAACTCCGCCGAGCATCCGAACAAGGACATGCGTACGAGCTCCTGCTCCTCGACTGCCACATGCCGGAGATGAGCGGCTTCCATGTTGTGGAACAGCTGAAATCCACGCTCAACGGGAGTCGCACGACGGTCATTATGCTGACATCCAATCATTGGGCCGATGATATCGCGCGGACGTATGACCTTGGCCTCGGTGGTTATCTGGTTAAACCCATCCGCCGGTCCGATCTCTTGCAAACCATCGGGATTGCCCTCGGTCGGACAAGAGGAACGCCTCCGCAGAGTGTCGAAGTTACAGCACCACCGTCGGCCGCTTCGACGCGGGCTTTGCGCGTATTATTGGTTGAAGATTCCCCCGACAACCAACTGCTGGTACGGGCATATCTGAAGCAGACCGACTATTTTCTCGACGTGGCAGAACACGGCGCTGTCGCGCTGGACAAATTCAAGTCCTCGCATTACGACGTGATCTTGATGGACGTGCAAATGCCGGTGATGGACGGCTATGCCGCGACAAAAGCGATCCGTTCATGGGAACGGGATCACGATCTTCCGCCCACGCCGATTATCGCTCTCACTGCATTGGCGCTCAAGGAGGAAGGGGCTCGCATCTTTGAAGCCGGCTGCAATACACACCTCACGAAGCCCGTAAAGAAATCGACGCTATTGGAGGTTCTTCGGGCATACAAGGAGCACGTTGTCTAGTGATGCACGCCTCACAGCCGGAACCAACAGACCAACTCACCGTGGAGATTAGTCGCGATCTTGAGGGGATTGTGCCGATCTTCTTGGTTAACCGTGAAAAGGATGTCCGGACACTTCGAGAGGCGCTGGTCAAGCAAGACTTCAGGACCGTTCAGACTCTGGGCCATCGTATGAAAGGCGATGGAGGCGGCTTCGGGTTCGATCGAATTACCGAAATCGGAGCGGTGATGGAGCGCGCAGCAAAACTGGAGGACTGCTTAACAATCGAACAGCACATCGCACAGCTGGAAAACTTCCTCAAACGTGTGATCGTTGTCTACCGCTAGAGGATAGAGCAAGCGGCCTGGTCCAACCAACCTACCATCTGCATCCGCTTCCGACAGCAGCTCCCAGATCGGCAGTTATTCGAATGCTTTCTCATCATCAAGCCAAAACTGGACGTTCCGGAGGGGGATCGTTGCGACACATAGTCGATCGAAAGCATCAACCGCTTGGTCTAACATCGGCTGGTATGCGATCAAGGTACTGCTAGAGTCTCAGTAACAGGTTGTGTATAATGCAGCCCGGGAAACGTGACCCTATATTCCTCCCCGTTCTTCGACCGCAGCAACAAGACTGCATGCTCATGTGCAGCAAACCCTGCGGGACTTTAGGGGTGACGATCCCAATATCTCACAGGTGGGGGGCTAGCTCAGTTGGGAGAGCACTACGTTCGCAACGTAGGGGTCGGGGGTTCAACTCCCCTGCCCTCCACCAAATACCACCCCACCCACAATCTCACTCCAACGATCCCAAAGAAGTGAACCACGACGAGGTGCGTTTAATTTGAGTGTGTTTCTGTCAGGCAGTCAATTCTAACCACAAGGGAGGCAAAGATGACCAATACACTCTACCGCAGTATCGTTATTGTTGCGCTAGTCACGTTCGCTAGTGTGCCTATGTTGAACGCTCAACCATCCCCAGCCGGTAACGTCAAGGACGCCGTCGCGCACGCGAAGGAAGCGGTGGATCATGGTAAGCAGGGTCATGCCGATGCGCTTGTGACGCATGCGGAAAAGTCGCGGAACTATGCCGAGAGGGGAGGCAAAAACCCCCATTTGAACGAAGCCATCACGCATCTGAACGAAGCCATTGAGCATGGGAAGGCGGGCCACGCCGATGTCGCCACGCAGCATGCCGAAACTGCCCTCACCCACCTGACTGAAGTTAAATAAGACATCGAATACTTCCAGCTCATGAGCTGTACGACGGGCAGGGACGAATAACCCTGCCCGTTTCTGTTTCACAAGTCGCTGAGACTCTGGGATCAAGTTGGATCTCTCATCAAAGAACCGCTTGCGTTTCAAGACCCCACGTTAATTCTGGTTTCTTCCGATCTTCTTCAGTACAATCGCGCCCTCATGCCGCTCTCGTCCTTGATTCGATTCGGTACTTCAACGTGGACCTACGAAGGCTGGCAAGGTCAGATTTATCGGCGACAGTACGCCAAGACGGCGTTTGCGAGGGAATGTCTAGGAGAGTATTGTCAATATCTCTACAACGGCGAACCGCTCTTTCGCACGGTCGGGAATGATTCAACGTTCTACCGTCCACCGACTGCACATCAGCTTCAGCATTACCTAAACCAGATTCCAAAAGATTTCCAGATGTGTTTCAAAGTCTGGGAGGAAATCACCATTCCCACCTTCTCCAGACAAGCCCGCTATGGCCTCAAGGCTGGACAGACGAATACGAGATTTCTTGATGCCAAGCTGTTCAACGAATTAGTCCTGACGCCTTATCGCGAGACGAAGTTCGAGCCGCACATGGGCCCTTTGCTCTTCGAATTCCAACAACACGGGATGTCCACGGGCGAGTTTTGTTCACGGCTCGATCGGTTCTTCGGTCAGCTACCGAAGGATTTTCGGTATGCGGTCGAAATCCGCAATGCAGGCTTGCTTGGGCCAGACTATGGGAAGGTTTTAGAAAGCCATGGTGTCGCTCACGTCTACAATCACTGGTCCTACATGCCACCGTTGCTGCACCAGCACAACCGGATGGAAGAACATTTCACAGCACCGTTCACCGTCATCCGCCTACTCACACCGCTCAACATGCCGTACGAAGTCGCGAAAAGGCGAGCCGCGCCATATAACAAGATCGTGGGAGAGTTGCCTCAAATGAAGAAAGAGACCGTGACCCTCATCAAGCAGGCTACAGGAGAAAATCGTCGTGTCTACGTGTTGGTGAACAATCGCTCGGAAGGAAATGCGCCGCTCACGATTCAGGCGTTGCTGGAGGCACTTCGGTAGAGTCTGTATGTTCCTCTCTCTTTGCCAAGTCCTCCTTGACGAAGAGTTGTGACTGGCTATCATCAATGAA
>JAHBWU010000104.1 GCA_019636835.1 Nitrospira sp. | reverse complement strand
TTGAAAAACGCTGGGTCGAAGAAAAGGATAACGACGAAGGTTAGAAGAAACGTGTCATTCACCGGCTCTTCTGTCTGGGCCGGTTGTATTGTGGTGATTTCAAGACAGAGCATTCACTTTTTCAAGGGAGGTCCAAATGAAGTGTGTTCGTGCGCTACCATTGATTGCCGGGCTCATGCTCGGCACGGCGAATTTGGCGTTTGCCCTCAATCCCACTGAGCCTATTTATTCAAAAGATGTCAACTTTAAGGTGACTGATATCCCGGGGCATTTCTTCGATCGCGATGGAGTGCCGAACACCCATGCAGGGACCCGGTCTCTGGCAATTGTTCCGCAAGGCACCAAGGTGAATTTTTGGCAAGATATTGGCGGGGTGAAGGTCGCGGAAAGCAAGCACACCGTGACGAGCTTGATCTGGCCATCCACTGCAGTGGTGGGTGAAAGGATCGACCAGGCCTCAGCGAATCAGGATAATCATCTGGGGTTGGTGTTGAATACTCCGGGCTTGTATGTCTATGTGTGCAAGCTCCATCCCTACATGCTCGGGGCAGTCATCGTTGATGATCCATCAACCAAGACAGGCCCAACGAATGACCAACCGGCCTATGATATCGGCGATAAGCTGACGTTGCTGGTCAAGCGAGAAGTCACGGATCTCAACAACTTGACCTTTGACAGCAACTCCAATCTCGGGTTGCGGGCCTTGCGCGCGTTTTTCATCGTGACCGATCCCTCCAATTGGAAAGACTATACCAAGGTGGGACAAGCCTATAAGCCGACCTATCCCGCTGTGCCGGTTGTTGTTGCAAAAGTTGACCAGAACAATCAGACCATCCGCACCGTCGTTCCGGACCTCAATTTTGCGCTCCAGGCGACATTCGACGGCGACACGATTCCAGCGCAGAAGAAGCCGCACATCAAAGGGATTGGCGAAGTCTGGGTCGATACTCAATTCGAGCTGACGAAGAAGAAAGGGCCGAATTTCCCTGGCACGATGACCGTGGTATCGGCTACCGATTGGAAGGTGAAGCGCAAGATCGCGCTGCCTGATCAGAAAATGAACAATGGTCACAACTTTTGGCCCAGCCACGATCAGAAGGAAATCTATCAAACCGAGTGGCAGGGCAACAGTCTTTATGTGATCAACCGGAGTAACGGGAAGCTCATCCAGGAGCTCGATCTCGTGAATGGTCCTGAAGTCGCGGCCAAGGGAATCAAGTGTCATGACCCGGCCCATGTGATGACGCGGGTCAATACGCAGCAAGTGCATACAGGGTGCAACGGCGATGATGGGGTGCTGGAACTGAACCGGCTGCCGAACGGCACGTTGCAGGTCAATCGGCTGATCTCGATGCAAGATCCGAACAATCCTACCAAGCAAACGCAACCCCATGCTCATTGGATGGGGTTCGACGGACAACACATGGTCACCCCCAACTCCAATTCAGCCGACTCGACGCTGTATGAGTTCACTGGTCTGACGACGGGCCAGGTCCTCTCGAAGCATGAGACGGGAGCGGTGTCCATTGCGAGCGGCATAATGCCGGATTCGAGTAAATACTACGTAACAAACTATCTGGGCCACTCGATCTCCGTGATGAACGGCCCGCAGCCGAGGACGTGGTACGGCACACTGTACCAGCCGGGGGAGAAGATCAAAGAGATTAGCTTGCTGCAGGGCTATGACCCGGTAAACGGATGCACGAGTAACACGCCGGTCAAATGCGTGGATGGCCTGATCGGCGGATTCCCGGTCCAGATTCCCGTCAGTCCGGATGGCAAATTTGCCATCACAGGGAATACTTTGGGTGGCACCATCTCTATTGTGGATACAGCCACCGATACCTTGGTGAGACTCATTCCCTGCGATCCGGGGTGTCATGGGGTGAACTTCGGCGCCAAGAAAGGCGGTGGGTACTATGCCTACGTGACTCCCAAGTTTGCCAATCGGCTGATGGTGTTGGACTATGATCCGAACAACGATGGTAAAGTAGATGATGCTGAGATTGTTGGCTGGGTGGTGTTGGCCAACGATAATGTTCCCAAGGACGATAACATCTCCGGGAACAAAGGTCAGGGGTCCCAGGGTATCATGGCGGTCCCCAATGTCTATAACGGCTGGGTACAAGAGTTACCGATCGGCTACAAGGCCCAGCTGACGAAAAAACAGCGGAATCCGATCGGTAAGAAAGGCCATAAGGGTTACGGTGATGATGACGACGATAAGCGTGGCCATGGCCGTGATCATCATCGGTAAGAACACACAGTAGGTTCATTAACTTTTATCACCCTCACCATGATGCCCCAACAGGGGTCCTCATGATCGAAGCAGGAGGGCAGACACCGTGGAAGCGGTGTCTGCCTTGCCGCGCGATGTCGATAGGTAGCCCTCCTCACGTACCCAAAGGCAGTATTATACGGTTCCTAGAATCAGAAGGTTTAAGGCTTAATGGAGTGCTGGTTCTCGCAGAATTTCCACTACGACGATCCCGAGTCGGCCTTTTAGATTGCCGTCAGCAGATCATCCTCGAATTCTGTCATCTTGCTGCGCAGGGCGGTCACGAGCTGTCTGTACCGTTCCTCGGCCCACGCATTAAACGACTCGGCGTCCGGAAACACGAGGTCCCAGGCCTTGGCTGCGTCCAGCATCAAGAGCTGCTGAGGCTTGGCCTGCCCGGGGAACAAGACGACCAGGACGGCGGAGTGACCGGTGAGGCTGATGTCGGTGAAGATGTGCAGCATGGAGGAGGAGGGGAGCATGATTTCCCGTGAGGCGGCTTCGACGAGCGGTTGATAGAGCCGATGCAGGAATTGCGCTGTGACCTCGTGCGGGTTTGCGGGAGTCAGGAGGCGAGGATTCGGCCTTTCTCCGAATAAGTTCTCCGTCAGATAGGTGGCCGCCTCCCAGGTCGGCATGGTGCCTGAGGCCACCAGAGATTCGCAGAGGTAGGCGATCCAGTTTCGGTTCCGGGGCTGTTTGCGGACCTCAGTCAACTTTTTCGCCATACTCGGCAGTCTCTGGTCTTTGATAGCTCCGGGGGCAGGAGCGAAACAGGCTGTTCCCGCAGGTGAAAAAAGTATATCGGCGGCACCACGGTCGGTCAACGAATTGCCGACAAGCTGAGAAGAGGCTTACGCTGCGCGGAAGGTAGTGGAGTTCACGCGGTCCGCGTATTGATCGTGGATGCGGGTTACTTCATCTGTCGATGCGACGAAGAGATCCAGCAGCTCGGGATCGAAATGTTTGCCGCGGTTCTTGAGCATAAGGTCGATCGCGTGACTGATTTCGAAAGCCGGTTTGTAGACGCGCTGTGTCGTGAGCGCATCAAAGGCGTCGGCGATCGCGACGATGCGGCCTTCGATCGGAATCTCCTCGCCTTGTAATCCTCGGGGGTACCCGGTGCCGTCGTAGCGTTCATGATGCGTGTACGCAATCAGCGCGGCGACTTTCAGCAGCTCCGCTTCCGACCCGCTGAGGATTTTGTAACCGATTTCAGCGTGCTGTGAGATCACCCCGAATTCTTCCTCTGTGAACTTACCGGGTTTCAGCAACACATGATCCGGCGTGCCGATCTTGCCGATGTCGTGCATGGGGCTGGCCGTGCGGATCAAGTCGCATCGTTCCGGGGACAGGCCGGCCTTGCGCGCGAGCAACTCAGAATAGTGGCTCATGCGTTGAATATGTTGCGCGGTCGAATTGTCACGGAACTCCGCGGCGATGGCCAGCCGCTGAATGGTTTCCTCGCGCGACAGGCGCAGCTCTTTTTCACTGCGTTCCAGCCAGTCCAACGCCTGCTGCAACGCGAGCGTTCTTGTTCGGACGATGTCTTCCAGATTTTCACGATGGAGGCGATTTTCAATTTCAAGCCGTCGACGGCGGAGGGCATTGGCGACATCGATGAGCACTTCATTGGATTCGAACGGCTTGATGATGTATCCGAATGCCCCGACTTCCAAGGCGGCATTGGCGAGGACCGAGCTGTCGAGGCCCGTGACCATGATCGCTGCCGTGTGTGTGTGCTCTTTGAGAATGTATCGCACGAGGTCCATCCCGGATTCTCCCGGCATGTTGACGTCGCAAAGCAGCAGCGCAAATGCCTGGTCACTCAGCTTTTGCCGGGCCTCGCGGGCATCTGCGGCGTATTCGACTGGATACCCATGGGATTGAAGCAGGTAGGCCAGGAGGCGCCTGATCGGCTCCTCGTCGTCGACCACCAGAATAGTGTGATTATCCAGCAGAGCTTGATGAGGCGTCTGGTTCGGCAGTATCGTCATGAGTCGGAATGGATTCGGATCGTCGATGCAGCGGATTGTCTCGTGTGTTCCTTATCGGCTCATCGGCGGTTGATCTGAATACCGTAGGAACGGCGCAGAGGTATGCACTTGTTGTGCCAAGCGATATTGCCTAGACTCCCTCATTTTAATACGGTCCATTTTAATGGTCTCAAGGGATCAAGGATGGAATCTCTGCGTCTAGAGAGGCTATGAGAGATATTTTGTCAAAGGCCCTTACGTGGCCTCCATCCCGAGGGAGGACGATACGTCAAAAGATTGTACAGAATCCGTCAAACTCTAGGAGCTGCTCTTGTACAGAGGAAGATAGGTTGTGACGGAGAATGGATCACGCTGTGGGGCTCCACCGACGATGATCGGCTGGTCAGTTGGTTTGCGCTTTCTCATGGCCTTCACTATAATTCTCCTCCCATTATTGAAGAAGGGGCGTAAGAATGAGCGGAATTTCCGGGTTAGTTCGTTTCGATGGGCGTCGCCGAGATCAAGTCCGTCCCGTGAAAGTGACACGCAACTTTACCAAACATGCCGAGGGGGCTGTGCTGATTGAAATGGGGGACACGAAGGTCATTTGCACGGCGTCTGTTGAGGAAAAGGTGCCTCCTTTTCTCAAAGGCAAAGGGACCGGATGGGTCACGGCGGAGTATGCGATGTTGCCGCGCGCAACCCATGAGCGATCGCCGCGAGAGGCGGTCAAGGGAAAGCAAGGCGGTCGAACCCTTGAGATTCAACGTCTCGTCGGACGCGCTCTGCGGTCCGTGACCGACATGTCTCAGCTGGGAGAGCGGTCCATTTGGATCGACTGTGATGTGATCCAAGCGGATGGGGGCACCAGAACCGCGTCCATTACCGGCGCCTTTATCGCATTGGCTGATGCCTGTGCCGTGCTGAAAAAAAGAGATCTGTTGAAAAAGATTCCGTTGACCGACTACCTGGCCGCTATCAGCGTCGGAAAGGTCGGCGGAGAGGTGATGGTGGATCTTGCCTATACCGAAGATTCGATGGCCGAAGTGGACATGAATTTGGTGATGACCGGCCGCGGCCGCTATGTCGAGGTACAGGGTACGGCGGAACGCACGCCGTTCGAAAAGCAAGATATGGACGAGTTTTTGAATCTCGGCTGGCAGGCCATCCAACGGTTGACCGCCATTCAGAAAGAGCTGATCGGTGCGCTCGACTGAGAGACCGATTGAAGAAATCCTCCTCGCGACCAGAAATCAGGACAAAGTCAGAGAGCTCGCTGTTCTTCTCGGAGACCTTGGCATCCGCATCCGTACTCTGGCCGACTTTCCCAGCGCACCGGAAGTCGAAGAAGATGGGCTCACCTGTGAGGCCAACGCGCTCAAAAAGGCCAGGGAAACGGCCTCTGCGACAGGCATTCCGTCGGTCGCCGATGATACGGGGCTTGAAGTTGATGCGTTGGGAGGAAGACCGGGCGTGTTTGCGGCCAGGTATGCGGGAGAACGCGCGACCTACGAAGACAACTGTAGGAAGCTGATCAAGGAATTGGATGGTGTGCCGCCGGCTAGGCGGACCGCCCGATTCACAACGGTCGCCGCCCTGGCGATGCCGGAGGGGCACTTTCGAACGGCCGTGGGAACGCTCGTCGGCGTCATTGCTGAAGGGTTTGTCGGTACGCAAGGATTCGGTTACGATCCCGTGTTCTTCGTTCCGGAACTCGGTCGTACATTGGCTGAGTTGACGGCTGAAGAAAAGAACCGTATCAGTCATCGAGCCAAGGCATTCCGAGCCATGGCCGACATTCTTCGACCGTTGACCGCCGGAAAGCGCTGAGCCGCGTGATGCCGGCACATGGTTCACCGCAGTAGAAAAGTCAATGTCGGACAGGTTCCTAGACACGAATTGGAACATTCTTGTATAAATGGATTCGTAGATCGGGATATGGTCTCACCAAGAATGCATGAGTGACGAGCCGTCGGGGCGTAGCGCAGCCCGGTAGCGCGCCTGCTTTGGGAGCAGGATGTCGGAGGTTCAAATCCTCTCGCCCCGACCACACCAAGCTTGCTCGTGCCGGCGGCTCATCCGGAGAAGCCGCTCTTCTTTGCGCCGCCGGATAAACACCTCCAGTGATCTTTGTCTCTTTCCCACACCAAGCTTGCTCGTGCCTCTCGCTCTTCATCGGTGAAGCGACGGGATAGACACCGTCAGTGGCCCGCTCCTACAAGAAAACGGTGCTGCTGGATCCGTTCGACACGAACCGGGAGAGCTAAGAAACCTCATCCCGGCTCGCATCCAGCCTCTTTCCTCAACGATGAAACCTCTTGGTAAGGGATCAAAGCCGCACGCCTCATCACGATTACTCGCGGTCAGGGGCAAGCGCCCAATACATGGCGAATAGCGCACTGATTACCAGCACTCCACTGACCAAAAACATCAGTATCATCACCTCTCACCCCCTTTCATGTAGAGTTCGTCGCAATGCCGCCTCTTTCTTTACGCGTCACCGCTCGCGCTTGAGCATCATCAACAACATCATCATCACTGCGAAAACTATCCCGCCCGAGATCGTCAACATGGCCATCTCATCACTCATCATATTCGTGCCCTTCCTTTCTGTATCTCCGTCGTGATTCATTCACGCGGAGGTCGAGTCGTTAACCCGAAATCCGATGATGGAGTTCGAGTTCCACGTTGAGTCGCTCTGCATCGAGGATCTTCCAGCGTTTCTTCATGGCAAGCACTAAGCATTTCTTAGGCCACACGCCATCTGAATATAACTATTTATATTTCTAGTACTTACACAGATATACTCATTGTTCTGGGCATGTCCTTGAATCTGAATGGATTCTAGCTGGATCCAATTGGATGCAGATAGTTCGGGATGCAGATAATTTTTGAAAGGACAGTCGAGGCTGGCTGCAACTGTTCTCAGAGATCGAACGACGAGACGAAAATCTTTCAGAAGGGCCGCTCAAGCCTTCAATCGGCAGAAGTAGTTGCAGGCGGTTTGCCTGAAATCTGCTTCTGCCGGAGCAATTTGGTCAAGTAGGTCCGATGCAAACCCAGTTCGGCTGCCGTCTTGGTCTGGTTCCATCCATTCCGACGTAAGGCGGCTTCAATCAGCTGCTGGCTATAGGCATCCATGTTCCGATGATACGAGAAAAACAGGAGGTCGGTGTCGGGGTCCTGAGTCACGGGAGGAGCGGACGTCACTGATGTGGCTGGGGTGGGCAATGAGAGGTGTTCCGGTCCGATCGTGTCGCCGGGGCATAAGATCAATGCGCGGGTGAGGACGTTTTCCAATTCCCGCACGTTGCCCGGCCAGTGGTAGTGTTGCAGCGCCTGGAATGCCTCATCGCTGAAGGTCACGCGTTTACACAGGCCGATGTTGCTGGGTCGGCTGAGGAACTGTTCGATCAGAGTGGAAAGATCCTCCATCCGTTCACGCAACGGCGGCAGCACGATCGTAATCACGGCAAGGCGAAAGTAGAGGTCTTCGCGGAATGTTCCGTGATGGATCGCCTGTTTCAGATCTTTGTTCGTGGCCGCGATAAAACGGACGTTGGCCCGTACTTCTTGAGTGCCGCCGACACGAAAGAAGGTCCGATCTTGCAGGACCCGCAAGAGATGGCTCTGCATGCTGAGCGGCATGTCGCCGATTTCGTCAAGGAATAACGTCCCTCCTTCGGCGATCTCGATCTTGCCGGGCTCCCGTTTGGTGGCTCCGGTGAACGCGCCTTTTTCGTGTCCGAAGAGCTCGTTCTCCAGTAGGTTGCCGGGGAAGGCGGCGCAATTGACGGCAATAAACGGCTTCGTGCAGCGGGGGCTCCACCGATGAACGGCACGGGCGACCACTTCTTTCCCCGTGCCCGTTTCGCCGAGCAACAAGACGGTCGCGGAGGAAGCCGCTGCCTGCTTGGCCACCGTCAGTTGGCCGGTCATCTGCCGGCTGGTCGTCACGAAGGGTTCGAATTGGGCATCGACTTCCTTGCGGAGCGTCGTGACTTGACGATGAAGGGTCACGGTGTCCAAGGCCTTCTTGATCACGACAGTCAAATGGTCGGAGGTAAAAGGCTTCGGCACAAAGTCGAAAGCGCCAAGCTGCATGGCTTGCACGGCGCGTTCAATCGTCCCGTACGCCGTGAGGATGATGATAAGCGGGGTGATGGATGCCGTTGAAGTCTGGGGCATGCTTTCGCCTCGAGGCTGAGCGCGAGCTGAGATCTCCCCGACCTGCTTTAAGACGTCAAGCCCTGAGAGCAACGGAAGTTCCAGGTCCAACAGGACAAGATCGGGCTCATCCTCCTGAATTAAGCGCAGAGCATCTTTCCCGTTCGTGGCTGTCAGCGGTTCATGCCCCATCCACGTGATACGGTTCTCCAAACTGAGAAGAATATCGCGATCGTCATCGACGATGAGAATTTTCGCGCGCATAGGTGCTTCTCCCTTCGACTAGAGACAACGTTGCGCTTCTGTTCCATCGGGAGGTCACGGACTCGTTATGCTTCCCGGCTTCGCCCATCCTGTGACTCAGCGAGTGGAAGCATAAAATAAAAGCGAGACCCGACTCCCGGTCGGCTCTGTGCCCAAATCCGG
>JAHBWU010000103.1 GCA_019636835.1 Nitrospira sp. | reverse complement strand
TCTAAAGCGTCGGTGAATAACTTGACCAGGAAAATGCCGGGATCATCCATGGATATGGCGGACAGCTCCGCGCTGACCGAGATTCCTGCGCATATTCTGCTCGTCGATGACGACCCACGTATTCTCATCGCCATGGCGTCGCTTCTTGAGGGCCCCGGTCGCACGGTCCTGAGGGCCGAAACGGGCCAGGATGCGTTACGGTATCTGCTGCGCCATGATTGCGCGGTCATTGTTCTCGATGTTCGGATGCCGCAGATGGATGGTTTGGAATTGGCCACCTTGATCCGGCAACAGGACCGTTCCCGCTTCACCCCTATCATTCTCCTGTCGGGCGTCGACACCATGGATGCGGATGTGGTGCGAGGGCTTTCGAGCGGGGCCGTGGATTATTTGATCAAACCGGTCCTGCCCGACATTCTTCGGCATAAAGTGGACGTGTTCGTGGAATTGTTTCGGCTTCGAGAATGGGCCCAGCAACAGGCCCGGCGGCGGAGCGAGGAGCGATTCCGCCAGTTGGTCGAAGGGATAGAAGATTACGCGATTTTCTTGGTGGATGCAGACGGCAAGGTGGCCACATGGAACAACGGAGCGGAGCGCATGACTGGGTATCGCGGCGAAGAGATTCTCGGCCAACCCTATACGCGCTTGTATGCTCCCGTCGATGTCGCATTGCACCGACCTGAGAGCGACTTGCAACAGGCGACGGAGGCGGCGGCGGGACTAACGGAGCGAAACGATGTCGATCGGCAGATGATGAAAAAACTCGGCGCGCGGTTCACTGCGAACATCACGATCACCGCCCTTAGGGATGAGCAAGCAGGGTCCCACGCCGTCGTCATTCGCGATGTGACGGAGCGAAAACGCGCTGAAAGGGCCACGGCTCGGCTTGCCGCCATCGTCACGTCTTCGACCGACGCCATCTTCAGCACCAATCTCGATGACACCATCACGACATGGAACAAGGGCGCAGAACGTCTGTTCGGATACCAAGCGAAAGAAATCATCGGGCAATCGATGACTCATCTGCTGTTTCCCGATCGCGTGGGGGAAGAAGCGAAAATCCGTGATCGTATTCGATTGGGCGAAGGCGTCGAACAACGGGAAACCGTGCGGCGGCACAAAAACGGGCGCGCGATCGACGTGTCCTTGACGATATCGCCCATTATGGACGCCTCGTTGACGATTCTCGGCATCTCGTCCATCGCCCGCGATATCACGGAACGGAAACAGGCCGAGCGCGCGCTACAGGAGGCCAACAAGGAGCTGGAGGCGTTCAGCTATTCCGTCTCGCATGACCTGCGCGCGCCGTTGCGATCGATCAGCGGGTTCGCCAAGATCCTGGTCGAAGATGTGGGTCCGTCGCTGCCTCCGGAGGCCAAGCGACATCTGCACGTCATTCAACGGAGTGCCAGTCGGATGGGGGAACTGATCGATGACCTGCTGGAGTTTTCACGGCTGTCCCGATCGGCGCTCGATCGGCAGGCCGTGGATATCCGGCGGGTCATTCAAGAGGCGTGGCTCGAACTGCGGCGGCAGGATCCGGATCGAACCGTGGAATTGATCGTGGGTGAGTTGCCTAAATGTCTGGCCGATCGCCGTCTGATCAAGCAGGTGTGGGCGAATCTCCTCTCCAATGCGTTGAAATATTCCCGTCCGCGCCATGAGCCCAAGATCGAGATCGGCTGGCGCGAGGACGAGGAACAGCCGGGCAGCGTGGTGTACTGGATTCAAGACAACGGAGTGGGATTTGATCAACAATACGTGAACAAACTCTTCGGCGTGTTTCAGCGGCTGCATCGGCAGGAGGAATTCGAGGGGACCGGCGTGGGGCTTGCGCTGGTGCGCCGGATCGTCCAACGCCACGGCGGCAGGGTGTGGGCCGAAGGGCGGTTGGACGAGGGGGCGACATTCTATTTCACGCTGGCGAGGATTCATGAACAGGACGGTGCCGGACAACATCTCGGTCTTGTTGATTGAAGATAATGAGGACGACGCGGAGCTGACGCTGCGTGTCTTCAAGCAATATCACTTCGCCAATCACATTCATGTGGTGCGGGATGGCGCGGAAGCGTTGGACTGCCTGTTCGGTAAGGGTGCCTATGCGCAGCGGAGCCCGTGCGCCCAAGCAAAATTGATTCTCTTGGACCTCAAGCTGCCGAAAGTCGACGGATTGGAAGTCCTTCGCCGCTGCAAGAGCGACGAGCGAACGAAAAGCATTCCCGTCGTCATGTTGACCTCGTCGCGGGAGGAACAGGATGTGGTGGAGAGTTACAAGTTGGGCGTGAACAGCTATATCGTGAAGCCGGTGGATTTTCACCAATTCGTCGAGGCTGTGAAACAGCTGAATGTGTACTGGATGATCCTTAATCAGAGTCCGGAGTGATGACATCAGAAACTCTTTGAATATGACGATGTGGAGGCTACATGGCTGAGCCGTTGCGGGTCTTGTTGCTGGAAGATCTGGACACCGATGCTGAACTGATGGTGCGCGAATTGAAACGCGCCGGGTTCGATCTTGTCTGGGATCAGATCGAGACGGAAGCAGCGCTGCTGCAGTGTCTCGACCGGCCCTATGACCTGATTCTCTCCGATAATACGATGCCGTCCTTTGACGCGCTGAAGGCTCTCACCTGTCTACGGCAGCGCAACCTCGATATTCCGTTCGTCATCGTGTCCGGTTCCATCGGGGAAGAGCAAGCTGTGGCCTTGTTGCACCATGGCGCAGCGGACTACATCATGAAGGATCGCATCGAACGGCTGGGACCAGTTGTAGGGCAAGTGCTCGAGAAGAAGCGGTTGCGCGACGACAATCGCGCCGCCCATGCCGCTCTGCAGGCGAAGAAAGAGGAGCTCATACGTTCTCAGGAACGGTTGCGCGCGTTCGCCAGCGATTTGACGTTGACGGAGCAGCGGGAGCGACGCAAGCTCGCCGGCGATCTGCACGACTATTTGGCTCAATTGCTCGTCGCGGGACGCATGAAGCTGCGACAAGCCGTGCCCTGTGTCTCTAAGGAGCCGGGAACGACCCTGCTCGCCGAATTAGACCAGATTTTTGACGAATCCCTGCGGTATACACGCACCCTCATTGCCGACCTGGCGCCACCCTCGCTGCAAGAATTCGGGTTGTCACATGCCTTTCACTGGTTGTCCGAACACATGCGCACCCATGGATTGACCGTGGACGTGCAGGTCGGATCGGACTGCATCAATCTCCCGGACGATCAAGCGATTTTGGTCTTTCAGTCCGTTCGAGAATTACTGCTCAATATCGTAAAGCATGCGGAGACGAATCGCGCGAGTGTGACGGTGAATACCAGCCCCACTGAACTGCACATTAAGGTCACGGACAGCGGAAATGGGTTCGATCATGCGGCGGTGGCTGCTCCCGAGCCTGGGTCATCCAGATTCGGACTGTTCAGCATCGATGAACGGATGCGGGCGATGGGGGGGCGGTTTGAGATCAATTCTACGCCCGGCCGTGGAACACGGGCTTCCATGATTCTGCCCTATTGGCCCGCATCCGTACCGGAACTGAGCAAATCCGACAAGGGAAAGCCGTCTGGATTCAAGACTTCCACCGTCGATCCCGACCGACGCTCGGGACTCACCACGCAGCCCTTGCCAGAACAGTCGATGGTCCGTGTGCTCCTCGTCGATGACCATGTCATGGTCCGCCGTGGAATCATGAGCCTTCTAGACGGGCATGAGAACTTGCAGGTGGTCGGAGAGGCATCCGACGGACAGCAGGCCGTCGAGTTGACGGCGGAACTGCGGCCCGATGTCGTGCTCATGGACGTGAATCTTCCTGTGATGGATGGGGTGACGGCGACAAGCCGGATCCACCAAGACTATCCTGAAACCGTCACCGTCGGATTGTCCGTCCATGACGATCGCCAGATCATCGATGCGATGACGAAGGCCGGCGCGGCGGCCTTCGTGTCGAAGGGGTCCATGACGGAAGAGCTGTACGAGGCGATCAGCCGCGCGTTGCTTTCCAAAGGCAAGATGCCTCTCTCCAGCAGGGTATAGGTCCAAGAAGTATAGGCCGCCGCGGGAATCTCGCGCGGCGGCTGTGTCGAGCCGATTCAGGCAGCCGCGGAAAGAATCTCCTGCCTCCGTTGCTGCATGTGCATGCCGAGCGTCTTGGTATCCATGCTGAGCTTGGGGGAGAAGCTCGTCCTCTTCCAGAGCACATGATCCGACACCAACTGTCGCAATTCGATCGTGCTCTAACGGAATTCCAGACTTGACGTGTCGTTGTTTTTGAGTTGAGCGATCATGTCCCGCACGACATGGTGCTCGTCCTATGCGTTGGTGCTCATATCTTCGGCGATCTCTTCGTCGTCTTCATCCCGTTCTATTTCCTCGCCCTCATCGAATTCCGAGGCGTCCATCGCCTCTTCTCCCTGTTCGAGCGAACGTTCTTCGGGGTTGCCTTCATTCGCGGTTGATCGCCGCCGTGGAGGCACTTCGCGGAAGAGATCGGACGCTTGTGGTGTTCGACGAAAATATTCCACCGGAAGTTGATGAGCTTGTGCCGGACGATGAATTCATCGATCCGAATCGACCCTACGAGATGCAACTGTGCCCTCCGGAAAGCCGGTCGTCAACACATCGACAGATGGTCATGGGTATGACGGTGCTTGTCACGGGCACTGTGCTGCCGTTCGGTCCGCTGCATGGGTTTGTGTACAGATTCATAAATATGACGCTCAGCGTGATGGTGACCGCTGTGTGGAGATTACGGCGCTGGTTTTCACGGCGCGCAAACTTTGTGAAGGACAAGAGGTAGGGCACTTCAACAATTTAGGGATCCTCCCAGTACAATTCATCTGGATGTTTCGTTAAGAGAATATGTAATGCTTACTGTAACTCCGCGCACTCGTTCTGGAATTTTCGGGGAATCCACCAATGATGAAGCATACAGAGTGCTTCCTGGTGAGGACCGCCTTGTGAAAGACATCATGACCCAAGATCTGGCTACCACCATGGCCTCCATCACCGTTGATGAAGCGATTGAAATCATCAAAAACCGGAACGTTCCCATCCTGGTTGTGTATCTAGGGAGCGAACCGGTCTTCGCGCTCACGGAATATGACTTGGCCATCAATGTCGTCACTGAAGACCATGCCGGTTCGGGCACTCTCTATGAGCTGATCAAGAAACGCATGGTTATTCGATGCCGCGACGAGGCCATTGTAGCCGATGCAATTTATGCAATGCTCAACCATCGTACCCGCCATGTTCCGGTCGTGGATGCCAAAGGTGATCTAGTCGATGCGCTTTCGCTGGTGGATGCGGTAGGAGCCATCACGCCGGACGCTGCAGCGCTCTGGCAAACGAAGGTACGCCGATTATGGACTGAGACACCCGAGTTCAAATGATCTTTCCTCCAGCTCAAAAGTAATCGCCGTTACGTTGTTATCTCAAGTAGATCCCTGGCGTTCTACCCTATGGTCCATACGATGTCGCTCGGAGCACAGGTTGTGGGAGAGGGCGTGCAGTTCAGAGTCTGGGCGCCCAAAGCCCAGCGCGTCGAGGTTCTTCTGGGGAACCACGCGACATACTCACTCACGAGGGATAAGGACGGCTACTTCAGCGGACTCGCTTCAGATGCGAGCCCTGGAATGACCTATCGCTATCGATTAGACGGGGGCAAGGATTTCCCGGATCCTTGCTCGCGTTTCCAACCAAAAGGACCTCACGGCCCTTCCCAGATCGTGAATCCCGCCTACCGCTGGCGAGATCATGATTGGCCCGGTGTCCACATGGCGGGACAAGTCATCTATGAACTCCATCTCGGCGCCTTCACCGAGGAAGGGACGTTCGACGCCGCCATTCGCGAATTGGATGCGCTCAAACATCTCGGAATTACGCTGTTGGAAATCATGCCGATCGCCGAGTTTCCCGGTCGGTGGAATTGGGGATACGACGGCGTCTGCCTGTTCGCTCCGTCACACATGTATGGGGACTATGAGGCCTTGAAACGATTTGTGGATGCCGCCCATGAGAAGGGGTTGGGAGTGATTTTAGACGTGGTTTACAACCATTTTGGACCGGATGGGAACTATTTATCAGCGTTCAGCGATGATTATGTCACCGACCGGTATCCGAACGAGTGGGGACAAGCGCTCAATTTCGACGGGCCCGGTTCGGAGGGTATGCGGGAATTGGTCGTCCAAAATGCCTGTCATTGGATCGAAGAATTTCATCTCGATGGTCTAAGGATCGACGCGACGCACGCAATCCACGATGCCGGCGATCGACATATCTTAACGGAACTGTCCGTTCAGACACGGCGGGCTGCGGGACGGCGATCCATCGTGTTGATTGCCGAAAGCGAGTCGCAAGAGATTCGTGCGGTTCGGCCTGTGGAACAGGGTGGGTGGGGCCTTGACGCCATTTGGAGCGATGATTTTCATCATGTGTCGCTGGTTGCGGCCACATGGCGTAGTGAAGCGTACTACACGGACTATCGGGGTGCGCCACAGGAATTTATCTCGGCCTTGAAGCGCGGATTTTTGTATCAGGGGCAGCGATACCACTGGCAACGCAAGGCCAGAGGTACGGTCGTCGATCAGGAACCGGCCAGCAGCTTCGTATTTTATATTCAGAATCATGACCAGATCGGGAATACCCTTATAGGTAACCGGCTCCATACGTTAACGAGTCCCGGACGGTATCGAGTTCTCACGGCGGTTAATTTGCTGGCCCCTCAGACGCCCATGTTGTTCATGGGACAGGAGTACGGCGCCTCGACCCCTTTTCTCTACTTTGTCGACTTCGGCGGCCACGAGCTTGGCCCAAAGGTCCGACAGGGACGGCAAGAGTTCTTGAGCCAATTTACCAGTTATGCCTCCGATGAAGAGCAAAAAACGATGTTCGATCCGAACGATCCCACGACGTTCGAACGATCCAAGCTGGACCGCACCGAACGAAGTGCTTACGGGCCGCTCTACCAACTCTGCCGGGACTTGTTACGGCTGCGTCGCGAAGACCCGGTGTTCTCCGCGCAGTCACGCGAAAACATTGATGGTGCCGTTTTGAGTCCTCACGCCTTTGTCCTCCGCTATTTTGAAGAGACGGGCTCTGACCGTCTTGTTGTAATCAATTTGGGAGCGGACCTCCACTTCGTTCCCGCTCCCGAGCCGCTGCTGGCTCCCCGGCCCGACAGGTATTGGGCGCTTCAGTGGTCGAGCGATCATCCTCAATACGGGGGGCCGGGGATCGTCAACCCACTGACAGATGAGGGATGGCACATCCCAGCCGAGTCGGCGACGGTGTTTCGCATCGAGCGGAATGTTGCAACAGTAGTCCTCGAGGGGACCCAATGAACGAAGTCATGGTTGAGTCACCACCTCTCTCCGAACCGATCATCACTTTGCCTTGTGAACGAAACGGGGATGTGAATGCATTCTTGTACCTTGAGTGGCTGGTGACAAACGGGTTAGGGGGGTACTCATCCGGCACGGTCATGCAAATTGCGACGCGCCGTTATCACGGAATATTCGTCCCCGACTTAGCCTCGTCGAGGGGACGTACCATCATCATTCCGAGACTTGACGAAGAACTCGATGTCGGCGGGACGGCCGTTCGGCTGAGCGGAGTATGCAGACGGCAGATTGGACACGGACATCTTCGAACATCTTACTGCCTTTCGTCGAGAATGGCAGACTCCGATATGGAGGTTCTCGTGTCATGGCCGCGAGGTCCTCAAGCGCGTCATCATGCCCTACGGCCAGAATACCGTCTATGTGGAATACCGGCTGCTCGCGGGAGAGCCTGTCACCTTGCGACTGCGGCCCTTCATCACTTTTCGCATGCCCGACGCTCCACTCAGTGAGGCCGGTCGAGGGCCATTTCTTCTCACGGCCATGAGAGAACGATATGAAGTGCAGGTATGCGAGGGGGTGACTCCCTTGAAACTCGGTTTGAGACCGCATGCCGGTGTGTTTGTGATGGACTCGCATATCAGCTGCGACGTGTCATATCGGATCGACCGGGATCGCGGATCCTTACATGTCGAGGATCTCGAGAGCCCCGGCTATTTCACCGTGCAGCTGAGGCCGGATCGTCCGGTCGCGTTCGTGGCCAGCATGGAGCCATGGGAAAATCTCCAGCACAGCCCCGACGCCGTATTCGACGCCGAACGCGCTCGATTATTGAAATTGATCCCTCAAGCCGAAACCGCCGACTCCTTCGAAACAAAGCTTGCCCTTGCAGCGGACCAGTTCATCGTTTTCCCCGGCAGTCGTATGGAGGAGCACGCGTTTGCGCTGGCCTCCGGCGACGAAGCGAGGACGGTCATTGCCGGATATCACTGGTTCACGGACTGGGGACGAAACACGATGATCAGCTTGGAGGGGCTCACATTGAGCACTGGGCGGCATCGAGAAGCTCGCGCGATCCTACGCACGTATGCGCGCTACATCCGTGACGGTCTTTTGCCCAATTTGTTTCCTGAAGGGGAGCGAACGGGCTTGTATCACACTGCTGACGCCACGCTCTGGTACTTTCACGCGCTGGATCGATATTACGAAGTCACGAAAGACCGAGACACGCTGATGGTGCTGTATCCGATTCTCAAGAGCGTCATCGAACATCATTTTAACGGAACACATTTCGGCATCGGCATCGATACGAAGGACGGCCTTCTGAAGGCGGGCGCGCCTGGCTATGCGTTGACATGGATGGATGCCAAAGTGGAGGACTGGGTGGTCACGCCGCGGCGAGGCAAGCCGGTGGAGATCCAGGGGCTGTGGTACAACGCCATTCGATTGATGGGAGAGTGGGCCGGGGAGTTGGGAGAAGGATCGGACAGGTGGGATGGGTTAGCGAAACAGGTCGGGGACTCTTTCAACGCTCGTTTTTGGTACTCATCCGGAGGGTATCTTTACG
>JAHBWU010000102.1 GCA_019636835.1 Nitrospira sp. | reverse complement strand
GGAAACGGTTGTTCAAGATGTTGCTGAAACGAGGGAAGAAGACCTGGGGATGAAAGAGAAAGGGAACAGCGTGTTTAGGGTTGGTTCCGGCAGCCAATTCTTCTTGTTCTTCTCGTGCCTCGACCTTGAAAGTCGGCCAGATGACCGCCCGTAGCAGCCTCGCCGTATCATAAGGCCCCGCACGAACGGGCTCGTACACTCATATTGCTGGCACTCGTCGAAGCATTCAAAACCACTGTTACCTACTTCCGGGAGGGGCGCGTCAAGGTGACCTTCATCGTGGATACAATCCTCGTCGTCATGCTGACCGAGGTCATCTCTCAGTGGTTCAAATGAGGAGACTGGCAGCTACTAGCGGTCCTCTGTGTGATTCTGCTGATTCTCAGTCTTGTTCGCGTCATGGCTGTTCGGTGGAGTCCGACACTGAAAACAGGGTCTACCAATGCTGTGCGCTCCGATCTCTAACACAAGAATAGGTGTTCTCGCTCGTGGATGGGCTCAGCCGTCACGCAGGGGTCACACATTGTGGGGTCAAGTCTTGACTCTTGCATCAAGGCCTGTTTGCGAGTCGGCTGACCGTCGCATAGTGCAGCCCCAGAAACTTCGAAACCTCTCTCTGGCTGTACCTGTACCGATGAACCGCCTGAACAATTGCGTCGTCCCGCTGGGCCTTGGTGAGTGTCCCGTCAAACAGCTTCTGGAGTTGAGGCCTGCTCACATACCGTTGGCTGCGAGGGATCTCCGCCACCTCCTCATAGCCCATCACATACCTCCTGAGTTTCTCGACAAATTCCTCTTCCCCCAACAACACCTGCGCATGAACGCCCTCCCAGATCGAAGGCCTGCCCATCCCCTCTCGGACAAATCGCCGGTAGTGGCTGGTCGCTTGAGGCCTTCTCTGGCCAAACTGACGTAACACCCAATCCACGGCCAGCCAAGGAGGGGTTTTGGCTAGCCCAACCGTCCCTCTGTAGCTGCTCCATTTCCATTGCGCGACTCTTTCGACGGCCTTGGCCCTGACCGGGTTGAGCACCACATACCGACAGACTTCCAGAAGGTGGCTCTCTTTCTGTATCAGGATGGCTTTGTACCGGCCCTGAAACAGATGCCCCACAGTTCGGTGACGCCGGTTGTAGCGTTGGGTGTAGATGCCGTTGAGTTGACGCATCCCCTTGGAGAGGTTCGCCTCGGGGGTTTCGATGACCAGGTGATAGTGGTTGTTCATCAGACAGTAGGCGTGGCAGAGCCAGTGAAAGCGGGTCGCAACCTTCCCCAGGCACTCCAAGAAGGCGTGGCGATCCACGTCGTCATCGAAGATATCCTCGCGGGCGTTCCCCCGGGACGTCACATGGTAGATCGCACCGTCAAATTGCACTCGGAGCGGACGCGCCATGACCGACGGATCTATCACACCGAGGTGCCGTTTGACAATATACAAGACTTGACCCCTATTATCTCCCTTGACCCCTATTATCTCCCTATTATATACTCCCTCTGTTTTTCTCATTTGCAACCGTCACAATGAGAATAGTCCACCTTCCCATGAAATGCATCATCCCATCCCTTTGCGATTATGTGAGAACGCTTGTACTTATTAGGATGACTCCTGGTATCCATCTCGGTGCCAACTGCCAAAATTGCCTTCGTGGATGCATCTCTTGAAGCTCCAAGCCTTTGTAACACGAGCCCGCTCCAATAGTCAGCATTCAATTCATTGCGATGTGCGCTATTCGAGAAGCCAGCGATGTGATGCCCAACCTCATGTGCCATTACTTGTATTGCAGCCCACTGTGTCTTTGAGATCTTATTGAGATTGTCTAGAAAATCCACATCCACAACAAGTATCTTTTTCCCATTAGCGACGGCTGCCATAGCATTATCTTCGTTCTTGGCAATGAAAACATCGAAGCTTGCCTTCACGGCCAATACCTCTTTGATCCGCTCCACAACCTGTGGAATCCCCGAATTGTCATTTGGACCAGCTTTGTGAGTTATAAATTCCACAAAGCCAGATTGTCCACCATCAGACCACCCATCTTTGAGTGAGAACATGCAAACGGGTCTGACGCTACTTTCATCCGTCACCTGGGTTGAATCAGCATAGGACCGCGAAGGCACCGAACTGCATATACTGGCGATTGTCACAAGCGAAAGCATCATCTGGAGCAATCGGGAATTTGAGTTAATCATTTTTTAAACCCTTTAGGAGTTTTGGGAATCTTTATCTTTACGGTTTTATCTTCATCGTCGATCGTTAGGTCTTCAATGCTGCTTTCATTTATCTTGCCCGGATGATCGGTACCCGCTTCTTCGTTTCCCATGTCTCCAGCCGACCCAGATGCGCAGGTCATTGTGATCTGCTGATACCAATTATTGACCATGCTTGCTTGTTGCATATACCACTGATTGAGTTGCGAAAGGAGCTGGTACTGACACATCGTATTCATGCCACACTTCATTGGTATGCCCTGGTAATATTCCAAGTTAGCGACATAGTTGACCTGCTGAGCATAAGCCTGGAGCTGTTGCACGGCGGCTCCACACTTCACTGATTGCGCTGACCTTCCCCCGGTTTGGTGGACACTTTGGTTACGCGATAGCCGCCCGTACTTCAAACTCGGCGGGGGACCGATAACCGAGGGTTGAGTGGCGGCGCTGCCGATTATAAAACACTTCGAGATATTCAAAGATCTCCTGCTTGGCCTCTTCCCGCGTCTGATACTGGCGATGATGAATGAGTTCCCGCTTCAAGGTGCCAAAGAGGCTCTCGACGCAGGCATTGTCCCAGCAATTTCCTCGACGCGACATACTCCCCGAGATACCAGCAGCCCGCAGCTGCTGCTGGTAGGCCGTCGCCGCATACTGACTCCCGCGATCGGAATGGTGCAAGAGGCCGGGCTTCGGCTGGCGCCGATGGAGTGCCATCTGTAAGGCGTGCTCTGTGAGGTCTCCCGTCAGCCGCGCCCCCATCGCCCACCCAATGACCGCCCGTGAATAGAGGTCTAAGAGCACGGCCAGATAGAGCCAGCCTTCCCTTGTCCAGATATAGGTGAGGTCGCCGGCCCACACCTGATTCGGGGCTGCGACGGTAAATTGCCGGTTCAGGTGATTGGCGACCACGGGAAAGCGATGCGCCGAGTCCGTGGTCACTCGCCACTTCGTGACAGTCTTGGCTTGAAGCCCCGCCTGGCGCATGAGCCGCGCCACGCGATGTTCGCCCACCCGATGGCCTTGGGCGCGCAGCGCTCCCCAAATCCGAGGACTGCCGTAGGTCTGGCGACTCTCCTGATGGAGGTGCTGAATGTTGGTCAAGAGAGCCCGATTCGCCACCGATCGGGCACTCTCGGGCCGGGCCCGCCAGGCATAATACCCCGCCGAAGACACGGCCAAGGCGCGGCACATCAGGCGGATCGGATAGCGACGGTCGTGCTCCTGGATCACCCGGTCTCGCATCGCGACTCCTTCGCGAAGCACGCCGCCGCACGTCGTAAAAAATCTCGCTCCTGTTTCAAGGTCGCGTTTTCTCGTCTCAGCCGTGCGAGCTCTTCCTGTTCCGCACGCATCGCCTGGCGGGTGTGGCCCTGGCTCTCTGCCGGGTGCTGCTCGGCCCGCCAGCGGTAGAGCAAATGGTCGGCAATGCCCAGATCCCTGGCCACTTGTGCAACAGGCTGTGCCGAGTCGCGTACCAATCGCACGGCTTCGGCTTTAAATTCGTCCGTGTATCGCCGTCGTGTCTTGCTGGTCATGCTGCCCTCCGATTTCATCCTGTGCCTCCTTATACAGGTGTCTCTGAAATCGGGGGAAGCTCACGCTTCCGCTACATGAGCAAGAGCTAACACCAAGACTACTAAGACGATAGTTACACAAAGCCGCCTATTAAAGGCTCCAAAAACACCTCTAACACTAGGGCGTGTCATCAGTTAGCGGCGGGATAATTGTCCGGATTCACAAACGCGTCTGCGAGTGATGTACTATTCATAGGCCCGGGGAGGGGCTTCTGGATGGCAAGGCGCTATGCGGTACGTGATGACCAGTGGGAGCGGATCAAGGATGTTCTGCCTGGCCGTGCGGGCCATGTTGGGGGGACGGCCAAAGATAACAGGCTGTTTGTTGAAGCGGTGTTATATCGTTACCGCGCCGGGATCGCATGGCGTGATCTGCCGGAGCGGTTCGGAGACTTCCGGGTGATCCATACGCGCCACACCCGCTGGAGCCAACGGGGCGTTTGGCAGAGGATTTTTGAACGACTCGCGGAAGAGGCCGATAACGAATATGCGATGATTGATTCCACCATTGTTCGTGCCCACCAGCACTCAGCTGGTGCAAAAGGGGGGACAGGGAAACGGAATGCATCGGGCGCTCAAAAGGCGGATTGACGACAACAATCCATGCGTCGTGCGATGCGCTGGGCAACCCCACAGGGTTCCACCTGACACCAGGGGAAGCCCACGATCTGGCAGGAGCTGATCGGCTGCTCCCTACTCTCCTTGAAACCATTCAGGCATTGCTGGGGGATAAAGCGTACGATGCGCAGGCACGAGTCCTCGACCTGCTGGCAAAAGCGGGCGTCAAAATCGTGATCCCGCCCAAATCAAACCGTACGGAACCGCGCGAATACGATCAGGCGCTGTATAAGGCCAGACATTTGATCGAGAATTTCTTTGCCAAACTCAAGCAATACCGCGCGATTGCCACCAGATACGACAAACGCGCCGCCAACTTCCTCGGCGCCATCTATCTTGCGGCCTCGGTCATATGGCTTAACTGATGACACACCCTAGAGATCCTCAAAAACATTTTACTTGTTACCGTTATCCTAGATGATGAATGACCAGACACACCTTGATAAGCATTTTTCATGAGTACCTCCCATAGGCATGTGGGACATGAGAAGAGCCAGCGAACCTTTGCTTGATGCCTAGGCGCATTGCTTTGATGATGAGCGGCTTGATGGACTCTTGGTTAATAGGAAAATGATTGGCTTCGCGTTAGCCCGTGTGTTTATTGGCGTACTGCGGAATGGTGAGTGCAACCGGTTTCTGTGCAGGGGCGAGAGGAAATGATGATGAACCATTTCACCCTCCGATTGCGACGGCAGGACAGCAGCGATTCGGTTTAGATTCACGATGGACGGTAGCACTTCAGGGCTCACCGGCCAATTCCTCTCTAGAATAGGGACGATCATACAGTTCCATATAGATGCTTATGGCTCTACTGCCAGACACGGCCATGAGTACTCCTCATAACCCATACTCGGTAGAATACTCGTTCGGTGAAACGCTGAGCAAAGTACGGGCCAGGGCAATTTCACTGCGAACGGCGTGAATTCAGAAGGATTGCGCTGCCGTTACTCAAGAAGGGGCCCTACGAGTTGAATCTTTTCCGATTCAGTGAATCCGAATGGATTCGGTGAGGGTGTATTCGGGGGGAATGAGAGGTGGTGCAATCACAAAGTCTGATGTCAGGAACAGGGCTATGAGGAAGACCGGTTCGGGGGGCATCGTTGGGGAATGCAGAGCGAACGTTGCTTGGAAAATAAGTGGGAACTAGGCTCGATGGGTTTCGAGACGGTCCATGCGAGTCTTCAATGTCGAAATATCGGTTTCGAGCGTGCGAATCCGTTCATCAAGTTGTGAAAATGAAAGCCTCATAAGGGCGCGCATTTCTCTGAATTCATCTCGGAATTCATCACGTATCTCCTGTAACTCACGCCGAATGCCCGAATGACCTTCAGCCACTTGGCGGATGTCGCTCCGCAGTGCTTCTGCCACGACCCCAAAGTGCCGTTTGATTTCTTCGACCTGTGCATCAGTCATGCTTGGCTTGTATAGCCTTATCGAGCAAGAAATGCAACGCGACTCAGCGGGGAACATTTTCTGACAGTCATGACTATTGACTTGAAGAAGCATGTGTGACGAGAGGTAACGATTCGTGATGAATCGGTTCACGCTGCGCGACAACCGTAAAGAGCGAGGCTCACGTGACGAGCACATCCGGCAGCTGACAGTCACGCTTGTCTCGCCTATCTCGACCGTCTCGTACGAGTAGACGCTGATGAAAACCCTGCAGCCCATCCCCTCCCCGCGGAATGCTCTCGACTGACGAACGCGCCGTGCGAACTCGTTAGGAAAGAATCGCCGAAAGACCTAGTCGCCGAAGAGAGGCGAAGACGATCGGCAGATTACCGATCTCGGTCCACGACAGCACCGCAATGTCCTATTCGGCACTGCAAGATTGGAGCAGCAGGAGGACACCTAGAAATAGGCCAATGATGGCGGGCCAGATCATCGAGAGAGCACCGAGAACTAGGACAAGCGTGATCGCCGCCAACGTTCGCTGGACGAACTGGCTCTTGACTGTGATCATAGGGTCCTCCTTCGTCGGCTCTCGACTGGAACATCCTAACTAGAGCTCGTCGCACTTGTTCGCAACATTGTCTCTATGGAAAGCGACCCAGCACTGCTCGTCTATGCGCAAAGACCATGCCTCGTTGAATCCGCGAGAGATGTTTGAATTTCAAGGGATTGCCGCGCTGTGTCTCTCAGTAGTAGTCCCCAGGAGACGTATCTCTTTCGGTTCAGTGAATCTGAACGGATTCAGTGAGTGTGCGCGGGCAATAGAATAGGAATGGTCTGCGATAAGGTTTTTAGGCTGCGGTTCGCACTTTACCTTTGAGGTGTACCTTAGCTTGCCTGATTCTCGTGTCGGCCATACCCGATCCCCTAGATGTGGTGTGCCTGCATTTCCTACGTACTATTACTTTTAAGTACTGATTCTTATCTTGTCCCTCGACCAGACCTCGACCCCGGCAAGCCTTTACTGGAAGCGCAATGTAAGAGAATCCCCTGTTGCAAAGTGCCGCCGGACGGCGTATAGGACATAGTAGATTTTCTAGGTCCATTTCATAAGTCGAGAGAACGTACCAGCATCAGGTCCAGCGTGTGGATCGGATCGCTTTCTTCTGTTTTGTAGCGGACGTTTTGCCGTGTGAACAGGAAAGGGTGTTTCGCCGGCGTCGGACTTTCAAGACTTTGAAACCATCGTAAATTCTCTGCTACTTATCATTTAGTGAGGTGGGACATGATTATGAAGTTAATCGCCCTTGCTTTTCTCTTCACCGTCACGCTGAATGGACAGGAGTCGAGTCTGGCTGCTGCCGATAACCAGCCGACCACCGTTCGGTCGGACGACGGTCAAAATTCTCTCCTGGCCATGCTCGTCGGATTCCTGAGACCGGCCGATGTTCGACAGGCCCAACAGAACAATGAGGGGGGTTCGTATGTCCATCAAGTCGACAACGACGAAACCTCTCCTGCGACGTCAATCACTCCTATTATTCCCATGACTTCCATTACGATAGACTCCCCTCAGAGCCAACCTTCGGAAGCAGACCAAGAAAAAATACGACTGGAGCAACTCCTCCAACAGCTCACTGCCAAAGAGAACGAGCTGGCCCTTCTGCGAGACAAGACGACAGCAGCCACGAATCAGTTGACGGTCGAAAAGACCCGCGCGGAAACGTTGGAAGCGCAGCTGAACCAGAAGGAACAAGAACTCGCGGGACTCTGCACCCAGCGAGACACACATCAGCAGATATCGCAGGAGTTGAACCGGACAAGAAGCAGCCTGGAGCTGGCCAGACAGCAAGTCCTCGATATTGATCGACAATTTACCATCAGCAATGACCAGCTCGATACAGCGATGCAACGCCTCGCGGACCTCGATTTGATGTTGGTGGCGAAAGAGCAAGAGTTCCAACTGGCCAAGGCCAACATGGATATGGAACTCGCCTCTCGCGACTCGCAGCTCGTGCAGGCAAAGCGCCTGCTCGCGAGCGTGGGAAAGAGCTTGCCGAAGCCGGCCAAACTGACTGCCTCCAACAAGAATTTGCTTCCTCAGCCGGCCATCACGACGGCGCGTGCCACGGCTGACCTCACCAGGGTCAGCGAGAAACTCACGAGCGCGCTCCGGGAAGAGCTGAAGCGAGGCAGTGTGGTCCTAGAGCAACGTGGTGACAAACTCACCCTCGCGTTAGCGTCGGGTGAACTGTTCGCCAAAGGGCGAGTCACCATGACACCGGCGGGAACCTCCTTGGTTAAGCGCATCGGTGTGGCCTTGCGTAAGTTCCGTCCCCAGAGCGTTGAAGTCGCCGGGCATACCGACAGTACACCGGTCAAGTACGATAGTCGGCGACCGTTCAAGGATAACAGTGAGCTTTCTCAAGCTCGAGCCGAACATGCCGGCAAGGCTCTAATCAAGGGCGGGTTAGGTGTCGACCGGGTCAGGACAGTGGGGTATGCGGACTCCCGACCAATCGCAACGAACGACACAGAGGAAGGTCGGAGCAAGAACCGACGGGTTGAGATTGTTGTGACCCAGGGTTCCGAGCCGATCGCATCCATCAGTGAGAAGGACGGACAAATTGCAGGCAACACCCGGAGCACGCCCTCCTACGGAGGGATAGTACAAAAAGTCGTCAACCGCTGACCGTGCACTTATGACCCTGTCGGCCCATCACGGGCCGACAGGGTCGTTGCGAGCCTACCCCAGTCCGTTTCTGAATGTCGCTCAAACTTCCATAAATGCCTGGTCATGCTGGAGCGCTCGCGCGCCGATCCTACCCGACACAGCTCGGTTTCGAATGGGACACCATGAGTCTCATCGACTTCAGGCGCGTGAGCGGGTCGTATGCGTTTTGGAGTTTGCAACATGGACTAGGCGCGACGAGTTACTTTTTCTACCGCTTCTCAGGCGGTATGACTTTGAGAGCGGCTGAGAACGCCTGATAAGCCGCGACATCGAGCGGCCTGTGCTTAACTGTCGTACTTGCCGGGTCCTTGCCAAGATAGTTGTTGTCTTTCCAGTTCGTTGACGGTCTGATGGGCCTGGGCACGAAGCCCGCCACCGCAGTTGAGACAGACGTTGCTCAATACATTTTCGACACACGCGGCACAGACCGTACATTCATAGCTGCAGATACGCGCCTCCACTGAA
>JAHBWU010000101.1 GCA_019636835.1 Nitrospira sp. | reverse complement strand
TCCCGGCTCACACCCCCACCCTGACAGGTGGGGAACTCCCGCCCTATGAGACTGAAGACCGCCGATCTCGCGGATCGATCGTTGTAAAACACAGTGGATGCATGAGAAGGTCTGGCTCTGAAGTCAATCTATATAACTACCTGTCTATATTAGGAAGTGCCACTCTATCCCAATCCCATTGAAACAGAGTACCGTACGCCGCGTGAATGAGTGGATTGAGCACAGATCTTTGATTGGCGCCCGATTTTCTTGGTTTGCCTTCGGCAGATATAGTCTCACCATTTATGAAGGCGGCTCACGCTCGCAGCACTAGCGGCATTCCTGCTTGGAATGCAGATTCACATGGCAATGCTTATCTATGATTGACTCAACATGTTAAAGAGGCTCAGCTAATCATCAATGACTGATCTCAAAGCATTAGCACAACATAGCCTCGAACGCCTCTCGGAGGTCGTGAAGAACATCCTCCACCCCTCTTTCTATGAGCGTACACTTCTCGATGTCGGAGTCAGCCTTGGCCGAGAGGTGGTCGACCATGTCCGACAATCTCGCGCGACTGCACCACAGCTCAAGCAGGAGGACTATCTTCGCTGTTTGCAATGGATGAAAACACACGGAGAATGGAATCACGAAGTAAAGGTGGCAACGAAAGGCCTCATCAGCGTTTCTATTCCGCACTGCCCGTTTGGAAGACTGGCTGCAGATAATCCGTATCTCTGTCAGGTCGAAGCCGGTATGCTCGGAGGGATCGCCGGAGACCATTTCAACTACGCCAAGGTAGAGATTTGCCGCGGACCCGACGTGCCTCCGAAAGACTGTTCATTAATCGTCCATCTCGAACGAACCCCCCAAAGCATGATTGTCGAAGGGCCTTCCTTCCCACTCGCACCCGCAGGGGCGAAACAGGCTGAGAGAGTCAGCCCCGAGGCAAGGATGGTCGCCCAACTCTCCCCGCGAGAACAGCAGATCGTGAGGCTCATCGGGGAAGGCCTTTCGGACAAGGAAATCGCCAAAGCCTTACGCCTCAGCGTTCGCACCGTGGAAGGACATGTCGCCAGGATTCGAAACAAGACTGGTCTCGGGGGGCGCGGCACCCTGATTCGTTTGGCACTTCGGTCGAATGTCTTCCTATGAAGGAAGGATCTTTTTGAGCCGTACGCTAGTCACCAGGAAACCTGAGCCGTCCGCGACAGGTTCGCCGCAAGAAGACTATTTACGGCATACCAGTACCAGGCAGATCAGATTGATATTGGTCGATAGCCATGAAATCGTGCGGGTCGGCGTGCGGGCGTTGCTGGATCAGGCCAGACACGTCGAGATTATCGGCGAAGCAGGCACGGTGACAGCCGCTGTAGAAGAAGCCCATCGGCTCAGGCCCGATGTCATGGTCATCGAGTTACAATTGCCTGACGGAAGGGGAGTCGATGCATTTCGTCGCATCCACGAGGCCTCTCCCGACTCCCGTTTACTCGTGCTGACGCATGGCACCGATGAGTGGTCTATTGTTTCGGCTATGCGATCTGGAGCGGCAGGCTTCTTGTTCAAGACGATCACCGGACCGGAACTAGTCCGGGCCGTCGAAACAGTCGGCGCGGGGCAATCGATCCTCGATCCGGCTGTCCCATCCAGTGTGATAGCGCATATCCGAAACCAACCCGTTTCAATATGCGAGAAAACTGGGGCGATGCTCTCTCCTCAAGAGCATTGCATTATGAAACTTGTGGTGCAGGGAAAAACCAACAAAGAAATCGCCGGCACGCTGTGCCTCAGTGATAAGACAGTCAAGAATTACTTGAGCCATGTCTACGACAAACTTCAAGTCACTTGCCGTGCGCACGCTACGTCTGTTTTTCTTCAACACACCTACAAAACTTAGCTTTATGCTTTTCGATCTTTTGATGCCGTGCACGCGGCGTTCAGCAGACTCTCAGGATCGCTCTCTTGCTGATCTCCTGAAAATCCCCATGGTGAAAAGCGGTTGATCCCCACCACACCGACAACCGCACCAATCGTATCTGCCAGCCAATCAAGCCAACTAGAATCTCGAAACGGGACGAAAGCTTGGTGAACTTCGTCGCTTACCCCGTACAACGAGGTCAGTAGAATGGCCGCTGGAATCGCTTGCTGTCTCCACGACGCATTTCCGCTTCCACGAATAGCCCGGTAGCACAATGCACCTAATACTGCATATTCAACGACATGCAAGACCTTATCACTGAAAAGAGTGACGAACGGCACATGGGTTTCAGGATGAGGCTGCGAGGATAAATAGAAAATAAGCGCGGCATATCCGCACACCGGTCCCCAATATCGAAGCAATGTCACCATCTCAACTCCTCACGCGACTGTCGATCATAAATCCACCCGCAGATTGCATGCTCATACCCCCTATGACATACTCGCCGAAAGAAAGGAAATCGGCATCGATGAAGCATGTCCATGTGTGTTTCCTGTGGCATATGCACCAACCCTACTACACCGATCCGGTGGCCGGAACGGCCAGTATGCCGTGGGTACGCCTGCACGCGACCAAGGCCTATTATGATATGGCTTATCTGTTGGAACAGTTCCCCGGCGTTCGTGCCACATTCAATTTTACCCCATCCCTCCTGTTGCAGTTACAGGAAATCGGCACAGGTAAGATCCTCGATCTTTTTCTCGAACATGCACAACGTCCGGCGGCCAACCTGACACTTGAGCAAAAGGCTTTTCTAGTGCGCCATTTCTTTTCGGCCAACTGGGCGACAATGGTGCGGCCCTATCCGCGATACCATGAATTGCTGGTAAAACGGGGATTGGACATACCGAGGCATGATCTCCACCGCGTTGCCCGTCAGTTTTCCACACAAGAGCTGCTGGATCTGCAAGTTTGGCACAATCTAGCCTGGTTCGGATACGGCACCGTTCAACAATATCCTCGTCTAGCCGCGCTGCGCCAGAAAAATCGTGGGTTCACCGAGGACGACAAGCAGGAAGTATTGGAACTACAACGGATGGCCGTGCGAGAAATCCTTCCTCTGTACCGACGACTTATGGAACGAGGGCAGATCGAACTGACCACGACTCCTTTCTATCATCCGATTCTGCCTCTGGTGATCGACACCGATATCAATCGGCGGGCCAGGCCGGATCTCCCCTTACCCGCTCGTTTCCACGCACCTGATGATGCCGCAGCCCAACTTCAACAGGCCGTCGATTTTCATCATCAAACTTTCGGCCGGCCGCCGACAGGCTTGTGGCCGTCAGAGGGATCGGTTTGCCCTGAGATGCTTCCTCTTATCCATCAGGCACGCCTTCGCTGGTTTGCCACGGACGAAGGCATCCTCGCACGCTCTCTGGGAATGTGTGGCCGTCCATGGCACCGACAGTCAGCGCTGTATCAACCCTATCGCATCGGTGAGGCCGAGCATTCCTTGACCGTACTGTTCCGCGACCGCGACATCTCCGACGCATTCGGATTCGTCTACCACAAGACGACGCCCGAGTCCGCCACCGAGGATGTCCTGCGGCGTTTGCGGGGCATTTCCCGCGATGCCCCACAAGATAAAATTCTCATTGCCATCGTTTTAGACGGTGAAAACCCGTGGGAACATTATCACGACGGCGGCGAACGATTCCTTTCCCTCCTGTATGAAGCCTTCGCGAATCACACACTGGATCAATCCGAACAGATCGTGGTCCAAACTTCGACCATCTCCGATGCAATTACCTCCGTTCAACCTGTGCAGCATCTGCCCTGTCTCCATTCAGGCTCTTGGATCAATTCCGACTACAAGATTTGGATCGGACACCATGAAGACAATCGCGGATGGGATCTCCTCGGTCACACCCGCACACAGCTTATGGATCTCGCGGCGAATCTTCCACCTGACCGCGCGCGGGCGGCCTGGCAAGAACTGTACGCCGCCGAAGGCAGCGACTGGTTCTGGTGGTACGGTGACGATTTCGATACCGATTTCAAACCGGAATTTGATCGGCTCTTTCGAACTCATCTCCGCAATGTCTGGACGCATATGGGCGTTCCGCCTCCCGACCACCTGAACGATCCAATCTGCACCGGGGGTATTACCTCTGAATCCGATTCGGTCCAACAGCCGCTCGTCCTGTTGAATCCCACGATCGACGGCATGGTGACCGACTTTTTCGAATGGCGCGGCGCGGGGAGCATTAATACCCGGCCCCCGCTTGGCGCCATGTGGAAAGCTGATGGACTCTTCACCGCGATCCGATTCGGATGGAACCTTGATCACCTCGTGATGAGATTCGATCCCGACGAAATAAGCACGACACGACAGGGCCTCGATATCCACATTATCCTGCAAGGGCCTCAATTCACGTTTCGGCTTAGATTTCCTCTTTCTTCGCCGGACCCAACGTCATTTCTCCTGTCTCGTCAGACCCAGACGGATGCGTGGCAGGAAATCGGCTCCTATGGGTCGATCAATGTCCACACCATTCTGGAGTTGGCCGTTCCCTGGAAAGAGCTGTGCCTGGAACAAGGCAATACAATGAAGATGTCGATCATCGTGCGAGAGCACGGCCTCGAAGTGGCCCGCTACCCCGGCGATCGGCCGGCCGTGCTCACCGTACCCGGGCCGGACTTTGAGGCCGGGCTATGGAGGGTGTAGGAGAAACAATTCCGAACGTTGAGTGCTGAGTTTTGAGTTGAGAAATCCGTCTTTGCCTGGAACACTGAGCACTCAGAACTTAAGGGAGTGGAGCACACATGCCTGATCTAAGACGTGACCCCATTGTGGGCCGCTGGGTGATCATTTCCACCGAACGGAGAGGCCGCCCACACGACTTTATCAAGCTCCAACCAGCCCGCCCTGTTTCGACGGCCCTCTGCCCGTTTTGTCCGGGACAGGAACGGCTCACACCAAAAGAAATCATGGCCTATCGACCGCAGCCTAGCGGACCCAATTCTCCCAACTGGACCGTGCGTGTCGTCCCAAACAAATTTCCCGCGCTGCAAGTCGAAGGTGAAATGGGTCGCGAGGGAGTCGGACTCTACGACCGCATGAACGGCGTCGGGGCACACGAAGTCATCATCGAAACACCCAATCATGTCGAAGGCCTCGCCGATCTCCCGACGAAGAAAATCGAGGACATGTTGTGGGCCTATCGAGACCGAATGATTGATCTCAGAAAGGACCTTCGGTTCCGCTACATTCTCATTTTTAAGAACCACGGCGCGTCCGCCGGTGCCACACTGGAACATAGCCATTCTCAGCTCATCGCCCTGCCGATCGTTCCGACCAACGTGCAAGAAGAGCTTGACGGATGCCGCACTCACTATCAGCAGAAAGAGCGCTGTATCTACTGCGACATCCTCCGGCAGGATCTCTCGGATGGAGATCGGATCGTCGCTGAGAATCCGGAGTTCCTCTGTGTGACGCCGTTCGCGCCGCGGTTTCCGTTCGAAATGTGGATTCTTCCCAAGCGTCACGCGGCGTATTTTGAGGAAAGTCAGAAGTCGCAGTTTGAATTTCTTGCCCCCATCCTTTCGGAATCGTTACGCCGAATGGACAAAGTGCTGTCCCGTCCCCCGTACAATTTCATCCTCCACAGCTCTCCCCTTCACGAGAAAACCGACGATTACTACCATTGGCACCTGGAGGTCATCCCCAAACTGACGCAAGTGGCCGGCTTCGAATGGGGCACCGGCTTCTACATCAATCCGGTGTCACCGGAAGAGGCTGCGACGTTTCTCCGCGAAGCGGTGATCTAAGTGCCGACACGCTTTCGTCTTGAAGACCCCGCGTTGGCCGGAACTCTTCGTCGCATTGAGCAGACGATCCGTCGTGCCGGCGGACGGACTTGGCTGGTCGGCGGCTCGGTCCGCGACCTCGCGCTCGGTCGACAGCCTCGCGATCTGGACATCGAAGTCGTGGGGCTCCAGCCCGGTCAAGTCCATGCGCTGCTGGCTGAGCACTTCTCCGTTCAATTTGTCGGAAAAGCATTCCAGGTCTTCAAGCTGCAGGGTCTGCCCGTCGATCTTTCCATTCCCTCCCGTATACCCGATGACGACACATCCCTTCCCGGCTTGCCGATCGCCGAGGCGCTTGCACGACGAGACTTCACGATAAACGCGATGGCATGGGATCCTGATACCATGGAACTTTGTGATCCCTTCAACGGTCGCGGCGACCTTGATTCACGGATATTGCGTCACGCATCCACCCGATTCGCCGAAGATCCTCTGCGCGTCCTGCGTGGCATGCAGCTGGCCGCCCGCTTTGAACTCACTGCTGCGCCGGAAACAGTGGCCCTGTGCCGAACATTGTCCCAAGAGAGTCTGTCGAACGACCGTCTGTGGGAAGAATGGAAGAAGCTGCTCCTTCAAGGACACAAACCGTCGCTGGGTTTGCAATTCTTACGTCACTGCGACTGGCTTCGTTTCTATCCAGAGCTCGCTGCTCTGGAAGGCTGCCCACAAGATCCCATCTGGCACCCGGAAGGAGACGTCTGGATTCACACGTTGCACTGCCTGGATTGGTTTGCTGCGGAGAAAACCGGCAATGAACAGGACGATCTGATCGTCGGATTAGGCGTGCTCTGTCACGACTTCGGCAAACCGATCACGACCAAAGAGGAAGATGGGCACATCACCTCGAGAGGACATGAATCGGAAGGAGCGGCTCCTACGCGAAGCTTTCTTGAGCGGCTGACCAACCAGCACGATCTGGTCGATGAGGTGGTCCCTCTGGTATGTTGCCATCTTCGCCCTCGCGCCCTCCATGACGCCAAAGCTTCCGACAGCGCCGTCCGTCGATTGGCGAAGCAAGTTCACCGCATCGACCGATTGGTCCGCGTGGCACGGGCCGACCATGCAGGCCGTCCGCCGAAACAGTTTGATGGATTTCCCGCCGGCGAATGGCTGTTGACCAAGGCTCAGCAGTTGGCGGTGGACCGCCGGGCTCCTCTTCCCATTGTCATGGGCCGTCACCTATTGGATTTGGGGATCCAGCCAGGTCCTGACATGGGCCGACTCCTTGACGACTGTTATGAGGCTCAACTTGATGGAGATTTTGAGACGCTGGAAGAAGGCCTCTCCTACATAAGGAGCCGACTCTCCGCTCCGTGCTGACCAGCTTCTTGTTCTCCTGACTTTCGAGCGCTCACTCGTCGTTCCTGAACACCCTTGCCCCTTTGCCGCTGGAACGCGTATCATCCTCCCATGCACGTGCAATTGAACCACCCATCGCGATCGATCGAGATCAAGGGGCCGAAGCGAGCCAAAGACCTGCTGCGAGAATTGAATCTTTTGGCTGAAGCACACTTGGTAATTCGAGGCGACGAATTGGTGACTGAAGACGAGATGCTCTCCGATAAGGATCAGATCGAAATCCGCCCGGTGATTTCCGGCGGGTCATGCCGGCCCGATCTTAAAAAGTAGGAACACGAATACCCATGATTGCGATCTATCAATCGATCCTGCAATAGCGTCCAGATCTATCTCTCGCTCCCTCCGAATGGAATTAGCAGGGGGAGAGCGTGCGCAACTTGTCTGCCAACCACCCACGCCAACGACTGGAATGAGGCAGTTTAGTCGTATCCATACCATTGCGCTACAGCAGCCTGTAGGACAAATCATTCGCGGCTTCATGAGAGAAATTTCGTAACCTGCTGATTACTCAATGGTCTGCGCTTCATCTTACGATTAGCGTAGAACGGCACTACCTTTGCTGAACATCTGGGCAAGTGCCAAGTGAGTGGCACACATATTTTACAATTTTTATTTTATAGGGGGTTTCATAATGAAGAGCATGTTGATGGCAGTCATGGCAGTGGCAGTGGCAGTGACGTTCAGCGCACCAGCGTTTGCCGGTGAGCAAAAGAAGGAAGAGAAGAAAGGCCATGTCGTGGTCTATGGTGAGGAGAAGAAGAAGGATGGCGGCAAGGCCGACGACACCTTCGGCGAAGAGAAGAAGAAGAAGGATGGCGGCCATGCCGACACCTTCGGCGATAAGAAGCAGGAAGAGAAGGGCAAGTAAGTTTCAGCTTCGTGAAGCTGGGCTGGGGGGCTTTCTACACAGTAGGAAGCCCCCTCCTATTTTTGGCTCTGCTGGACTAGCGCCTCGCTCCCCCAACCCAGTCACTCTTACAATGACAAAAAGTAACAATTCTGACCCATATCGTACGATTCTGACAGCGATCCCGAAAGCCTCATCTTCTGGGTCACTGCTGGCGTCCGCTCTCATTCTTTATATTTCCATGGACTTCTGCAAGAATATCCCCACGTGCTGACCATCGGTACAAACTTTGCGGTAGACGTCCAAGCAGAGTGTCACGACCAAGGAGTTCGATATGGAGCTACCGAGATCGATGACCAATCCTTATTATTTCTTTCAGATCTGTTTGTTTCTACTCGTTATGACGGCGTGCGCTTCACCCGACTCCGCGCCGACCAGTGAAACGGCCGCAGCAACCATGGAAACAGCCATGCTTTCATGGGATGCCAATGGCGCGCCGGACCTTGAGGGATACAAGATTTATCTGGCAACAGCCTCAGGGGGGTATGGTGCGCCGGTTGCTACTGTACCCATGGACCTCACCAGCTACACTGTCACTGGTCTGGAAACCGGTATCACCTATTTCTTCGTGGTCACCGCGTACAATTCGAGCGGCGCTGAAAGTTCCTTCTCAAACGAAGTGAGCAAGACTATCCTTTAACCAACCACCGTCGCATCTCGAATCTAGATTTTTTCATCGTTCGTCTCTTGACCCTCTCTCACCGAGAACTGTATAACCACTGACTCTGATCCATGCTGAGACCAAAGCGCTGAGGCGAGACTCCATCCTTAACTATCGCCGTCAAATTGCCCTTTATCTCAGGGATGCGCCCGTAGCTCAATGGATAGAGCACCAGACTACGGATCTGGGGGTTACAGGTTCAAGTCCTGTCGGGCGCACCAAACCTCGTTGGTTCTTTGGTCCTCGCTAACGGATCTGGGCAGATCATATTCCGTCCTACCGGACTCAACAGACCACACATCGTGTGTACTGCCGCCTTCCTGATTCACGCACTCACGCGTAAGGCTACGCTGACCAACCTCTCTTCAT
>JAHBWU010000100.1 GCA_019636835.1 Nitrospira sp. | reverse complement strand
CTATGAGGCGTTGATCCGATTCAAGACGATCGTCGCGCCCTTTGACGGTGTGGTGACGGCGCGCAACATCAACGTCGGGAATTACGTCAATAAGGAGGCCACTCCCGGAGAAGGTAAGTCCGGCGCCACAGCCGATCTCTTTACCGTCGCCGACGTCAGCAAGATGCGTTTGTTCGTCAGCGTGCCGGAATCGTTCGGCCCTTTTCTCCAACCGGGTTTGACCGCCGATGTCACCGTGCCTCAATTTCCTAATCGGCATTTTACTGGCCAGTTTCTGACCGTTGCCAAGGGATTCGATGTGAGCACACGCACAGCGATCACAGTCTTTACGATCGAGAACGAAGACCGCGCGCTGTGGCCTGGATCGTATGCGACTGTTCGTATCACCGCGCCGGTCGAAAAAAACATCCTCACGATTCCGTCGAGCGCAATGGTGTTTCAGGAGCTTGGCACGGAGGTAGCCGTTGTGACGGAGAATGACCAGGTACATTTCAAACCGATTACCGTGGCCAGAATTCTCGACAACGTCGTCGAAGTGACGGCTGGGATTTCCGTCGACGATCGCATCGTGAATAACCCGAGTGCCGCCTTGTTGGAAGGCAACAAGGTGCGTGTCGTGACTTCCGCTCCAGGCTATGACCTTGTGACTCGAGAGGCTCCAGCTCCAGAGACCAATGCGCAGAAGAAACCATCGTCGAAATCCTTATGACATCCGGGGCGTCCAGAAGGCTCAGGAAACCACCCGTTCATCCTTCGAGAGCCTCAGGATGAACGGAGTGGTCATTGAAATCCTGAGTTTGTCCGGTCTTGCTGAGCCTTTCGACCGGCGCAGGGCAGGCCTGCCGATACACACATCGAATTGTTCCGAAACCTGCTGGAGAGACTAGAGATAGGAGCGACGGTTTACAATGATACGAGCAACGAGATCCGACGCGTTGAGCCGTGGTCGCGTCTACATGGGGCACAGCGGCATCGTGCTGCTGGCGCTTACTTTGTCGGCTTGCAGTGAATGGTTTCCGCGTGCCGATCTAGCGCCGACCTATGAGCCGCCACAATACGTTGTGCCGACTTCGTGGCACGGCTCGAGTCCCTTTGTGGAAGCGAAGCCGTCGGATGACGAGCTTCGCTCGGACTGGTGGAAACTGTACGGCGACCCGGTTCTGGACAAACTGGTCGAGCGAGCCATGGATGCCAATCCGGATCTGCAGGCCGCAGCCGAGCGCTTTGTTCAGGCCCGCAATATGATGATGAAGGCGCGGGCACAGTACCTTCCTCAGGTGGGTATAGGTTTCGGTGGGAGACACGAACGGCAGTCGGTTGAAAAACTCTTTCGCCCCGAGGACATTCCCATTCAGGGAAGCACCATGGAACTTGGAGGCTTGGCATCGTGGGAACCCGATTTCTGGTCGGCCCTCCGGAATGCCACGCGTGTGGAAACGTACGGTGCCCAGGAACGAGCCGCCGACTGGGGACTGGCGCGCCTGAGCCTGCAAGCGGAGGTTGCATCGGACTATTTCATCCTTCGCGGCTTCGATGCGCAAACCGCAACGTATAGCCAATCCATTGAGCTCTACAAACAGTCTCGGGCGCTCGTCAAGTCGCAGTTCGTCGGTAAGCTGGCTTCTGCGCTTGACGTGGCGCGTGTTGAATCTTTGCTGTTCAGCACCGAAACAAAATTGGCGCAGATTCAAGGCCAACGCCAACTGACGGAACAGGCGATCGCCATCCTGGTCAATATGGCTCCAGGGAGTTTAACGATTGACCCGATCACCGACATCCGTGTCGCAAGTTTTACGATTCCGCGCGTCCTTCCCGCCACCTTGCTGGAGCGCCGGCCGGACATCGCCGCGAGTGAGCGACGGATGGCCCAGGCCAACCGCACCATCGGTATCGCCCGCGCCGCGTTTTTCCCCAATGTCTCATTCCGTGCGGGTGGGGGATTTGAAGACGGCTTCGATTTGATCAAACTGGCCAATAGTTTTTGGGCCTATGGCTCAGAGGTGTCGCTGCCGGTCTTCCAAGGAGGATATCGTCGGGCGCAGTTACAACAGGCATGGTCGGCGTATCGCGAAACGGAAGATCTCTATCGTTCGACCGTGCTCAATGCGCTACGTGAGGTCGAGAACAATTTGACCCTGACGAATCAGCTGACGCTCGCGGCGGATCGGCAAGATGCCGCAGTGGAGGCGACATTCAAAACGCAGAATCTGACCACCGATCTGTATCGAGGCGGGCTGGCCTCGAGCCTGGAACTCATTTTTGCGCAGGTCAATACCCTTGAAGCCCGCATCGATTCCATTGCCATCAAGGCAGACTTGCTCAAATCCTCGGTGGCACTCATGCGGGCGCTGGGTGGCGGCTGGGACCGAAGGCAATTACCCTCCGACGACCAAATCCAGCCCTTCGGGACGTTTCAATACGTCAATCTTGAGAAACCGGCTTCGGCTGGAGGCATCGATGTGCATGCCGATAATAACCATAGATACAACGATCTGACGAAGCGCCCGTGACCGTCAGGGTTCAGCGAGTCGTCTGCTGGCGAGGGAGTAGGATTCTAAAACCGCTCGATGAAACAAGGGTACCGGGCCGTACAGAGCGTCGACGGACTGACGAGTGCAGAGTCACCCGTTCTGGTTGCCGACATGAGACCTGGACAGCGTTGAAAAGAGAGGGATGATGCGCACATGAAAACTCTCATCATTGTGGCTCGGGACTCGATGCTCAGTGACTTGGAGAATCTCCTACAGGATAATGGGGTCAAAGCCTACACCATCATGAGCAACGTCATGGGGAAGGGGGTCAGTGGGAGAGTATTTGGGACCTTTCTCAACCCTGACACGAATGCGATCATTTTTGCGGCCCTTTCACCAGAGCAGGCAGCCAAAGCGGTCAGCGCATTGCAAGCTCTGCATGCCACACGAAAAGCGGCTTCCCAGGACACCCCGATCCCCCTCAAGGTGTTTTCCTTTCCCTGTGAAGAGCATGTGTAACGTATGGATCTTTACGCTGGTTCGTGGTGAGACCGGCTTACAGTTAGGACAGAACGCTTCTCTCAGGGCGGGAAGCAATGATTTTGGAACGGTGACCTGCTTGAATTCAGGCGTCGCCCTACACGCGAAGCATCCCCACTCAGGACCCGGTGGGATCGGCCACATCGACGTTGGTCGTGAGCCGAGGTTTGCCGAGGCCGTAGCGGTCGAGGAGGCGATAGAGCGTGCGCCGGCTGATGCCGAGCAGCCGCGCCGTCCGCTCCTTGTTGCCCTGCGTGGACTCCAGCATTTTGAGCACCTGGTCCCGCTGGAGGGCCTTGAGCGTGCCCGGTAAGATCTCGGCGCGCTCCGCCGCACTGCCGGTGCTCTGCAGGACTTCGGGGGGCAGATCCTCGAGCGCGAGAATCGCATGAGACGCCAGCGCCACGGCGCGTTCCACGACGTGTTCTAATTCCCGGACATTCCCCGGCCAGGCATACTCCGCCAGCGCGCGCCGCGCGGCCGTGGAAAACGACGTTACGGGCACTTCCTTCTGGTCGCCGTACCGGGCGAGAAAGAATTCGGCCAGCACGGGGATGTCTTCGGGCCGTTCCCGCAGCGGCGGCAAGAGCAGCATGACCGTGTTCAGGCGGTAGAGCAGATCCTCTCGAAACCGGCCGGCCGTGACCAGGTCGGCCAGGGTGCGGCGCGAGGCGGCAATAATCCGAACATCGACCTGGACCGCCTCGTTACTGCCGATCCGTCGGATTTCGCCTTCCTGGAGGACGCGCAGGAGTTTGGCCTGGCCCGCCGACGAGAGATCGCCGACTTCGTCCAAAAAGAACGTGCCGCCGCTCGCCTCCTCCAGCAACCCCCGCCGCAAGAGATGGGCGCCGGTAAACGAGCCCTTGATGTGGCCGAAGAATTCGCTTTCGAGCAAGGAGTCGGGAATCGCACTGCAGTTGACGGCGACGAACCGGTGCGCGGCTCGAGGACTGTTGTCGTGGATGGCGCGTGCGATGAGTTCCTTGCCGGTGCCGCTCTCTCCCTGAATCAACACGGCGGTCCGGCTGCGCGAGACGCGGCCGACGAGTTTGAACACCTCGACCATTTTCTTGCTCTGGCCGATCAACGCGGCGGCCCGCGGCCGTTCCCGGAACGCCCGGGGACGCATATGCGTGTCTTCGATCAGACGCCGGTACTCGACGGCGCGCGTCATGGTGAACACCAGCTCGTCAAGATTCACCGGTTTGGTGATGTAATTGTAGGCCCCTTGCTTCATGGCTTGGATCGCCGTGTCGACGGACCCGAACGCGGTCAAGAGCACGATGGGGATCTCCGGCATGCTCTTGCGAAGAAAATCCAACAGGTCCAAGCCGGACAAGGGGGTCATGCGGACATCGCTCAAGACGGCGTCGTACGTCGCCTCATTGGCTTTGCTCAGGGCTTCGACGCCGTCACAGGCCACCTCCACCGCAAAGCCGGCGTGGCTCAAGGCTTCGGTCAACATCTCTCGATTCCGCTGGTCGTCATCTACGACGAGAATCGACGCCGGATGGGTCATTGGGACTCCTTCGTACCCTGCGCTCCCCAGAGGGGCAAATCCACCGTGAACTCCCATGTCCCTCATGACGGCAAGCGGGGGCGTTGTTCACTGAACGAAATATTTCTCTTATTGTCTAAGCACGTGCTGTGCCAAAACCTGCTTATGCTGTGCGTCACTCTTGTCGATTTCTCCCTCAAAACAATACTTGACGATGCATTTGGTCGACATTGAGCATGCGGACAAGTCGGTCTCGGTGAGTGTGCACTTGTATGTGTTGTGACGTCTCTTGATAGTCCCCGGTGGGGACTTGGTGGACGAGAGCAGAGTGCCTAGTCGCCTGTGACTACGGCTTAGCCCATCTCGAAAGCTGTGCAACTCTGTACCTGCGACAAAACTCTACGCGCCGGAGACGTTAGGTATCCGACCGCAAGAGGTTGTTCTCGATACTGCCTTGAGCCTCTTTCAAAGTTGAAACGCGATACTACCAAACCGGTCTGCAGCACAGAGATCAAAGACGAAGGCATGTGTTTCGGGGCAGCTCCATGATTGGTTCATCAGCCGGCCTGCGAGGCAGAACAAACTTCATCGACAAATCGATAGTGAGATCGGTTCGAATCTATCGGCGCGAGTCGATTCTGAATAGGTCAACTTGGCACACCTATGCACTAGTGGCACAGACGATTCTTCTTTCGTCCTCGAAAAACGAACCGAACCGTTATATTTCGAATGGTCTCGGGTCAGGCAGACACTTTGCACCGTACGTGATGCACGATCGGAGTTCATTGTTAACAGTCTAGTCGCCTGAATAAGAGGTTCTTGCATGAAGAAGATTGTCGTCATTGCTCTCCTTATACCGTACTTCCTCGTCGTAATGTCGATCCTCATCGTGCTGTTCGCGGGGCTGACGGTCAAGCACATATCGACCGATGTCATGCCGTATATCACGAATCCTGTCACCTCCATCGCCGGAGTAGAAGCATGAAACAGTTAGTCCATATTGCCTTGAGCAGGCCATACACGTTCGTGGTGCTGGCCGTCATTATCGTGGCGTTCGGCGCGATGGCGGTGCTCGAAGCACCGACCGATGTCTTTCCGGTCATTCAGATTCCTGTCAGCTCCGTCGTCTGGGCTTACGACGGACTGATGCCGCAGGATGTCGAGGGACGCATCACGTTTGTCTTCGAGCGCTTTCTTACCTCGACGGTGGAAGGAATCAAACGTATTCACAGTCAGTCCTTCTTTGGTTTCAGTATCATCAACATCTTTCTTCAGGACGGAGTTGATCTGGCCGGCAGCGAAGCCGATATCGCGGCTATCGCACAGACCGCCGTCAAAGCGCTGCCGCCTGATATTTCTCCGCCTATGGTCATGCGCCTGTTCCCGTCACAGGTCCCGGTGGCAACGTTGCAAGTCACCTCCGACACGCTGACCCCGGCGGAGCTCTATAATCTTTGCATCATGCGAATCCGTCCCCTGCTCGTCACGATACCGGGCGCGATTCTCCCGCACCCATACGGTGGCCAGGACATGCAGGTTATGGTCAATCTTGACCAACAAAAATTACTCGCCCGACACCTCTCTCCTTCTGATGTCCATGAAGCGCTCGATAGGCAGAATCTCGTGCTTCCTGGAGGCGACATGAAGATCAAGGCGACCGACTGGATCGTCTTGACGAATGCCTCTCCGCTGAAGATCACGGATTTCGGCGATATTCCGATTAAGCGAGAGGGCAATGCCTTCATTCACCTACGCGACGTCGCGTCGGTGCGTCTCGCGGGCCGGGTGCAAACGAACAGTGTGCTGGTGGACGGTCAACAAGCCGTCATCATTGTGGTGATGAAGAGCAGCGAAGCCTCCACGTTGGAGGTCGTCGATGGGATCAGGGAAATGATCCCGCGCATCGAAACGGTGGTCCCGAAAGGGGTGAAGGTAAAAATGATCATCGACGCATCGGCCTTCGTCAAGGAGGCGATTGCCGATGTCGTCCATGAAATGCTGATCGCCGCCACGCTGGTCGGCTTTATCGTGTTGTTGCTGCTCGGCTCCTGGCGTCCGACGGTGATCGTCCTCACCTCGATCCCGCTCTCTATTCTCAGCGCGCTCATCGGACTGCATTGGCTCGACGAATCAATCAATATCATGACCTTGGGCGGATTGGCCTTGGCGGTCGGCATTCTCGTCGATAATGCCGCCGTCATGATTGAGAATATCGATACCCATCTCGCGACAGGTAAACCGGTGGAGACCGCAATCCTCGATGCCGCCGGTCAGATCGTCCTTCCCACATTCGTCGCCACGCTGGCCATTTCAATTGTTTGGGTCCCCCTGTTCCATCTAAGCGGCGTGTCCGGCTGGGTGTTCCCTCCGATGGCGAAAGCGGTCATCATCGCAGTGGTCGCCTCCTTCATCTTGACGTACACCCTGGTGCCGACAATGGCAAAATATATTCTGAAGGCACACCACGCACACGCCGGCCACTCCGAAAGGAGCCAGTCACGAAATATCTTTCTACGTTTCCAAGAGGCGTTCCAACGTCGCTTCGATCAATTTCGTGACTCATATACCGTGAGGCTCGAACAGGCGATCGACCATCGCGGCCGTTTCGTCGTCGTCTCCTTGGCGATCGCCATGGGTTCTCTCGTTCTCTTTTACTACAACGGACGCGAATTCTTCCCCGAGGTCAAGTCGGGCATCTTGCAAATGCATATGCGGGCACCGCTCGGCACACGCATCGAGGCGTCAGGGCGCATCGCGTCGCTTGTCGCCACGGATGTCGAGGATATGTTGAACGGCCAGGTCAAAGATATCATCAGCAATTGCGGTCTGCCGGTGGGAGCGCATAACCTCGCGTTCATTCCGACCCCGACCATCGGCTCTCAGGATTGCGATCTGACTATTTCCTTGAAGAATGAAAAGTCGCCGGTGTGGGAATACCGACGGATCCTCAGCAAGGGGCTGTCCGACCGCTATCCGGGAACGGAATTCACCTTTCAGCCGGCGGACCTGACCGACAAGATTCTTAACTTCGGCTCGCCCTCTCCGATCGATGTGCAGGTGAACGGCCCGGAGCGGTACGTCAACTATGAGTTCGCTCAAAAATTAGCGGACAAGTTTCGCCAGATTCCCGGCGCCAGCAACGTGGTGGTCCATCAAACGATGCGCACGCCCACCATGCTTGTCGAGGCCAACCGTCGATTCGCGCTTGGGATGGACATGGACCAGTCGGACATCGGGAACAACATGCTCGTGACGACCGCCGGGAGTCAGCAGGTCGATCAGAAATACTGGCTCGATCGCGTGACCGGCATGTCCTATCGGATCAACGTCTATACACCACAACCACAGCTCACCAGCCTGAAGGATCTGATGACCGTTCCGATCACTCAGGCACATCCCGACTCATCAGGGAACAACGATGTGCAGCTGCTCGGTAACCTCGCCAATATCTCAGCAATCGGCACCCCGGGGGTGATCACTCATGGGAATATCATGCCGCTGTTCGATATCTACGTGTCTAATGAAGGACGCGACCTCGGTTCCGTTCTCGCCGATGTCGAGAAGGTGATCCACGATATGGAAGCGGAGCGACCCGAGAGCGCGGCGGTCCAAATCCACGGCCAGGCTGAACTGATGCGGGATGCGCTTGGTGAAATGCTCGTCGGTCTCATCGTTGCAATCGCGCTCGTCTATCTTCTGATCGTCATCAACTTTCAATCATGGCTCGACCCCCTGATCATCATTACGGCCCTGTTCGGCGCCTTAGCCGGAATCGCCTGGGCGTTGTTCGCGACCCATACGAATGTCTCCGTCCCCGCCTTGATGGGAGCCATCATGACGATGGGGACGGCAACGGCCAATTCGATCCTGCTCGTCGCTTACGCCCGAGAACGACTCGCCGTTCATGGCGACGCGCTACGGGCTGCGGCAGAGGCCGGTACGGCCCGTATTCGACCGGTGCTCATGACCGCTGCGGCTATGATCATCGGTATGCTTCCGATGTCGATGGGCAATTCACCGAATGCGCCTCTTGGCCGCGCCGTCATGGGTGGATTGACGGTCGCAACCCTGTTCACGCTGTTTTTCGTTCCATGCATCTACGCCATCATCTATCACCGACGAACCGTTTCGGAAAAGGAGGCTATCTGACATGAACACCTTCCGTGGAAGGGGACTGGTGATTGCGGCGGTCCTCTTATGTACGCTCTATCTTGGTTATCGGTTCTATGGAGGCCAACTCGAAGCTGCAGCGTTGGAGGAACACACGCTTGAACGCGCCATACCGACGGTGGCCATCACGCAGGCACGCCCGGCTGATGCGAATGACACCATTACGCTTCCGGGCAATATACAAGCGTGGTATGAGGCGCAGATTTACGCGCAGGTCTCCGGCTATGTGAGGATGTGGCACAAGGACTACGGCGCGCAGGTGAAACAGGGCGATGTTCTTGCTGAGATCAACGCGCCGGCGCTCGACGCCCAGTATTCCCAAGCAAAGGCGGATCTCGAAACCGAGCGCGCTAAGAATGTGCTGACCGAATTGACCGCGAAACGCTACGTGGCAATGCGGCACAACCAGGCGGTCTCAGAACAGGCCATCTCGGTGCAGGTTCAAGAGGCAAAAGCTCAAGCGGCGAGAATGAGAGCGGCGGAGCAGAACGTCAGGAA
>JAHBWU010000010.1 GCA_019636835.1 Nitrospira sp. | reverse complement strand
CGAGTTCAATCTCGACGGAACCATCATCACGGCCAATGAGAATTTCCTGAAAGCAATGGGCTATACCTCCGATGAAGTGAAAGGCCAGCATCACCGGATGTTCTGCGATCCGGCCTATACGAGCACGGGAGAATATGTCGCGTTCTGGCAAAAACTGAACCGAGGTGAGTTTGAAGCGGGAGTCTATCGCCTGACTGGAAAGGGTGGGAAGGAAGTGTGGATTCAAGCCTCCTACAATCCAGTCAAGGATGAAATGGGGCGGACGTTCAAGGTCGTGAAATTCGCCACGGATATCACGGCGCAGAAGAAGGCGCAGCAGGAACTGGAAGTCTGCATGGCCGAAGCGCAGCAATCGCTCGGTGCATTGGCGAATGGCGATCTCACGCAGGAAATGCATGGGAACTACCAGGGCGAACTCGAGAAGATCAAACTGAGCATCAACGCGGTTTTGACGAATTTGACTCATACTATCAGCACAGTGCGGAACGCGGTCGCATCAGTGACGTCCGGTGCCGAGGAGATCACCAAAGGCAGCGTGGATCTGTCGCGGCGAACCAGCGAGCAGGCCTCGGCGCTCGAAGAGACCTCAGCCTCGATGGAAGAGATGACCTCGACGGTGAAGCAGAACGCTGACAACGCCAAACAGGCTAATCAACTTGCGATCACATCCCGCGAGACCGCGAACAAAGGAGGTGCAGTCACCAAGCGTGCCGTGGACGCGATGGGTGAGATCAACAAGAGCAGCAAGAAGATCGCCGACATTATTACCGTGATCGACGAAATCGCCTTCCAGACGAATCTCTTGGCCTTGAACGCCGCGGTCGAAGCGGCCAGGGCCGGGGAACATGGTCGAGGATTTGCCGTAGTGGCTGCGGAAGTCCGCAACCTGGCGCAGCGCTCGGCGACAGCAGCCAAGGAGATCAAGGGATTGATCAACGAATCGATCCAACGGGTGACTGAGGGCAGCGAGTTCGTCAATCAATCCGGTGTCACTTTGGATGAGATCATGGCGTCGGTCAAGCGGGTCACGGACATCATCGCCGAAATCAGTGCGGCCTCGCAGGAGCAGGCCAGCGGGATCGAGCAGGTGAACAAAGCCGTCATGTCGATGGACGAAACTACGCAACAGAACGCCGCATTGGTCGAAGAGACCGCATCGGCAGCTCAGTCCATGAAGGAGCAGGCCAAGGAACTGATGCAGCAGGTAGAGGTTTTCAAGGTCAATCAGACCGAAGGCCAGCAGGCATCATGCGCGACGGTCAAGCGGGATGTTACACGTTCCGTTGTTAGGGCGTCTGGCAAGTCGGTTGCGCACGCCAGTGCGTCCAGATCGGGGGCGAAAAAGCAAGTGACAGGAGTCAAGAGTCATGACGCAGATTCCCATGAGCTGACCGGAGTCGACGCCGGCAACGGGAAGAATCGCCGTGCCATTGAGGCGGAGTTCGAGGAATTCTAGGACGGCGGAATTCGGTAATGCTTCAGTGCGATCACATGGCAAGACTAGTGCAAATAATCGATTGTTAGCGATTGGAGTGGACTATGTCACGAGCCGCTCATTTGATGATTGAGGCCAAGAAAGCTATTACGGATGAACAGATCCACAGGTTTCTGAGTCTTACACGAGAGGAACGCTGGGAGGAGGCAGCGAAGCAAATTGGCGTTACTCTCGCCTGCGTTGCGGATCTCTTGGAGGAGGGAGCTCAGACGCTGCAGGCGCTGGAACCGCCGGCAATCCAACGACCACAGATGGTTCCACAGGAAATCGAAGCGTCTGGGGGTGAGAGCCGAGAGCCGCTAAGCGGCTCATGCGAAGCATGAAGGAAAGAGACTTCTGCTCCCTCGCGACAGCAGGTGGAGATCTGGGAAAGATTGGGAACGAGACCCATCTACGAGTTTCATGTATCAGGTGGATGATGTGGAGATATGAGAAAGGGATGGGCTCGATAGACACTCCGTGGATCGAGAGAATGTATGGAAAGTAAACCGCCTGTGCATCGGTACCGGTCAACGGTTCGGCATTCCTTGCGAGCGGTATCCACCCTGATCCTTGCCCTTCTGGTGGGCAGCCTTACAGTAGGTGCCATCATCTTGTACTACATTGAGCGCCAATTGATAACGGCTGCAGGCCAGAGTCTCGCGTTGGCGGCGAGTGATATCGCGGGCAAGATGGATATGCAGATGCGAGAACGGTACGGCGACATCCAGGTGCTGGCCCGGTCACAGACCTTCCGTGAGCGCAACGTGGCGGCGATGACCGCGTATTTGAAATGGATGGCCGACGTGTACCCTGTATACGAGTGGATTGCCGTCCTCGACGCAACCGGTCGAATCATTGCCGCGACGGACTCGGAAGACTTTGGCAAGGAGAGAGGTCGTCGTCATTGGTTTCGATCCGTGAGGGATTTTGAGGGCGTTGATGCTGGAGAGCCAAAACTCTCTGAAGATTCACACGGAGTCATTGCAGCGATGCTGACTGCACCCATTAAAGATGAATCGGGCAAATTTCTGGGAGTTATCACATCGCGGATCTCGCTTGCGGTACTGGAGGACTCTTTCGTACAGACCGCGGTCGCTTTACAGGCGCAATGGGGGTCGGATGTCCGCATCGAGTACCAATTCATCAATCGCGCGGGTGAGATTATTGCTGATTCGCATCTGCGAGAGGAGGGCAAAGTCAATTTAAAACGGATGGGGCTGCCATCAGCGCAGTTGTTTGATTCAGCCCCTCCGGGATTTGCCGAAGAGAGGCACCTGCGCCGGCAGGTGGAGGTGGTAACCGGCTATGCTATGACGAAAGGGATCGAAGAGATTGGGGCATTTCGGTGGGGCGTCCTCGTGCGGGTGGATCGCGGCGACATTCTGGCCCCTATTCTTGGGATTGTCAGAAATATCAGTTTAGGGGGTGCGCTTGTGTTTCTGCCGTTGCTCGGCGGGCTGCTCTGGACGATCACCCGTCTTGATCATACACGTGCTACGGTCGATGAGGAACGAAAACGTGCCGAAGCGGCGGAGTCTAAGTTTCACAACATTGTGGAATTGGCTCCCGATGCGATAGTGATGACGGATGTCGATGGTCGTATCGTGCTGTCAAACCGTCAGAGCGAACGGCTGTTCGACCTTACGGCCGACGAACTAAGAGGGAAGTCGATAGAAACCTTGGTGTCTGGGAACTGTTGGGACCGGCATCGCAGAGATTGCGCGCGGTTCATCGAGATGTCCAGTGTGAAATCGATCGGCATGGATTTCGATCTAATGGGACGTCGAGGAGATGGCACCGAATTTCCAGTGCAAATCAGTTTGAATCATGTCGATTTAGAGGAAGGCCGGTTCGTGCTTGCAGCCATCCGTGATGTCACCAGGCAGAAGGCTCAGGACGAAGAATTACGGATTTCCAAAGAAGCGGCGGAAGCCAGTACCAAGGCAAAGAGCGCATTTTTGGCCACCATGAGTCATGAAATTCGCACTCCGATGAACGGCATTGTTGGGATGACTGGCTTGCTTTTGGATACTTCGCTCACTGCGGAGCAGCGGGAATACGCCGAAACTGTTCGTGCATCGGGGGACGTCTTGCTCGATATCATCAATGACATTCTCGATTTCTCAAAGGTCGAAGCCGGGAAACTCGATTTGGAAACGGTAGACTTTGATCTCAGAGTCTTGGTCGAAGATGTGGTCATGCTATTGGCGGAGAGGGCTCACAGCAAGGGGCTGGAACTGGCGAGCCTTGTGCAAGTCTCGGTTCCGACTGCAGTGCGTGGAGATCCAGGTCGCGTGCGCCAGATCCTGACCAATTTGGTTGCGAACGCTATTAAATTTACAGAAACAGGCGAAATCGTTGTCAATGTGAGTGTGGAAGATTCAACGCGAGATTCCGGACTGCAACACACCAGCATACGGTTTGATGTGGTCGATACGGGCATCGGAATGGCTCCGGAGCAATGTGCCCGCATCTTTGAACGGTTCACACAAGCCGATAGTTCAACATCTCGCCGATATGGCGGGACGGGCCTAGGCCTGGCCATTTGTAAAATGCTGACCCAATTAATGCACGGCCAGATCGGCGTGGAAAGTGTGCCGGGACAGGGCAGCACTTTCTGGTTCATCGTCCCTCTCCAGCGACAGACAGGGGTTCAACAAACACAGGTCGTTCCGTCGGGATCACTCCAGGGGCATCGTGTATTGATCGTAGATGACCACGCCGTAAATCGACGGATTCTTGAACACCAACTGGACACCCATGGGATTCTGCGTGAGAGCGCCAATGACGGCATGCAGGCACTCACCAAGATGAAACGGTTCGCAGAGCAGGGATCACCGTTTGACTTGGCGATTCTCGATTTGCATATGCCTGGAATGGATGGATTGGAACTGGCTCGCCGGATTAAAGCGGACTCAGCGCTGAGCCGAGTCCGCCTGGTGTTGCTCACTTCGCTTGGCCGCCGAGGAGACGTGAAAATCGCACAGGAGATTGGAATCCTCGCCTATCTTACGAAACCAATCCGGCAAAGCCAATTGATCGAGTGTCTTACTCTTGTCATGGCGACGACCGAGCGAACGGCCGTCCAGGCGGACAATCAACCGTCTCTCATGATTACCCGGCACAGCTTGTCCGAAGCACAAGCACAACGTACTCCTCGCGTACTTGTGGTTGAGGATAACCCTGTCAATCAGAAGGTTGCGGCCAAGATGCTGGAAAAACTCGGCTGCCGCGTGGACGTGGCCGCAAATGGGCGCGAGGCGGTGGAAGGATTAGCCAGAATTCAATACTCTCTGGTCTTCATGGATTGCCAAATGCCTGAAATGGATGGATTCGAGGCTACTCGCCTAATCCGACAACAAGAGCGAGCATGGGGCCACATACCTATTATTGCTATGACCGCCAACGCTATGGCCGAAGATCGTACCCGATGCCTGGCCATCGGCATGGACGATTTTCTGAGCAAGCCGGTTCAGTCACAGGATTTGGCCGAACTGCTCCGTCGGTGGCTGCCACCTCAGGAGGGGGCAGTGAATCGAGCGGCAATACCTAGTCGTGCTGCCTGAGGCGACAGGTGGCTTGAGCGATGCACCAGACAGTTTTTCTTTCAAAGTCCCTATCTGGTCAGTTTTCAGCGCACTAGTTTCTCGGTAGAGGATCAGGTGTCTTCGTGACAAGTCGCGGGACGCTCGCTATACTCTGCTGAGTATGTCGTCGGCCAATACGCCCCCTTTCCAAGCTCCGCTGTCTCCTCCCGATCAAACAATCATCGCTCAGGCCGTTGAGAGTCATCTCCCTCCCGGCCTGGTCTTGAGGACTCTGACGCCATTGACAGGAGATGCTTCCAATCGGCGCTACTATCGAGCCGCCGTGGCTGGCGGACCACCACATTCTGTGATCGTGATGCAGCTGGCCGAGCCGGAAGGATTCAAACAGTCTGAAGAGGCGGTGAGCGGGGGAATACATCAGATCTCCGAACTGCCGTTCATCAATATCATGTCGCATTTGGCCAAGGCGAATGTGTCGGTGCCAACGCTCCATTACTACGATCAATCCGGAGGGCTGCTGTATCTTGAAGATTTCGGAGATGTGACGTTGGCGGAAGCCGTCAGTCAGGCGGATGCACCAGGCTTGGAGTCGCGGTACAAGCAGGCCATCAACGTCTTGGTCCAGATGCAGATCAATGCCACGACGCCGGCGGATCCCGGATGCCTGGCGTTTCACCGTAGCTTCGACGTGCCGTTATTGATGTGGGAGTTTGACCACTTCCTGGAGTATGGAATCGTGGCGCGCAGCGGTCAACCGTTGCCCGACGAGGATGCCACGGCAATAAGGAGGGAGTTCGATTGGATTGCGGAACTACTAGCCGAGCAGCCACGCGTCTTCACGCATCGTGACTACCACTCCCGCAATTTGATGGTCGACGGGCTGCGGCTCGGCGTGATCGACTTTCAGGATGCCTTAATGGGACCGGCGACCTACGATCTTGCCTCACTGGTGCGGGACGCCTACATTCAGCTCGACGAAGTCCTCGTCGATGATTTGGTGGGGTACTACCTCGACCAGTTGGCCGAACGACGTTTCGTCTGGACCAATCGCGCCGCGTTCAGACGATTGTTTGATTTGACGAGTATTCAACGCAATCTGAAGGCAGCCGGCAGGTTTGTCTACATCGATCGAGTCAAGGGTAATCCGAAGTTCTTAGCCGATATTCCTCGGGTCTTGAGCTACGTTAAACGCAATCTTAAAAAATATCCGGAACTGGATACGCTCCGGAAGCACCTCAGCCCACACGTGCCGGAATTGCAGTAGAGGACTGAGGGGTGAGGACTGAGGACTGAACGTCGGATCATCGACTCAGCACTCAGCACTCAATCCTCAGCAGCGATCGTGTGAAAGCCATGATCCTTGCGGCTGGTCTCGGCACCCGCCTGAGACCGCTGACGAACACCATTCCTAAACCGTTGCTGCCGGTCGGCGGAACGCCGCTCATCGTCTGGAATTTGCTGCTGCTGAAGCGGCATGGGTTCCGCCAAGTCATCATCAACCTGCATCATCTGGGTCCGATGATTGAACAGGCGCTGGGCTCCGGGTCGAAATTCGGGATTCGGATCATTTATTCCCATGAGCCGGTCATCCTGGGGACCGGCGGTGGGATTAAACAGGCCGAGCCTCATTTTTCTGGAGAGCCGGTTCTGATTCTCAACGGGGATACGTTGGTGGAATTGGATCTCGAGGCGCTCTGCGATTTTCACCGCACGCGCAGCGCAGCGGCAACGTTGGTACTCCGGGAAGATTTGGAAGCTGCCCGTTGGGGGCTTGTTGAGGTGGGAGACAAGGGGCGGATCTTACGGATTACTGGAAAAGGGCTGGTGGATTCCGTTCCAGTGACACCGCGTATGTTCGCGGGGATTCACATCTTGCACCCCCGGTTGCTCCGGCATGTGCCGAAGGGCGTGGCTTCCTCGATCATCGACCCCTATGTGCGGGCCATCGAGCGGGGAGAACCGGTGCTCGGATATGACCTGCAGGGATACTGGTCGGACATCGGCACGGCCGAGCGCTACGCGCAGGCAGAACGGGATGTCCGAGCGGGACGGATTCGTTTGGAAGACCGACGGTCTCGCGAGCCGCGCGTTCCGCTCAAGTAAGAAGTCGGTGACCGCGACCACGGTGCTCCACGGATCGTCGACCGGCCACCTTCGTCGTGCCTATACCTTTTGCTGTTTGAGTAACCGCGCCAGGTAGGTTCGCTGGAGCTTGAGCGATTCAGCAGCTTTCGTCTGATTGCCTTCGGCCAGTTCCATCGCGCGCGCGATGATATAGCGGCTGTGTTGCTCCATCGATTCGTGGTAGGGCAGACTCAGATACGGCAGTGACGCGTCTTCTCCTCGACGGAGGACGGCGTCATCAGCCAGCAGTGCTAACATCTCCGGTTCAATGATGTCTTTCGGGCTCAAGACGACGGCGCGCGCGATCACATTATCCAATTCTCGAATGTTTCCCGGCCAGGTGTAGCGGATCAAGGCATCGAGGGCAGCTGTACTCAGAGCCATGCCCGGTCGTTTCGCATCTCTCGTATGTCGATCCAAAAAGAACTGGGCCAGGGCCGCGACATCCCCCGATCGTTCGCGAAGCGGAGGCAGGGTTAGTGTCACGACGTTGAGTCGAAAATAGAGATCTTCGCGGAACTGGCCTGCTTTCACAGCTTGCCGAAGATCCTTGTTCGTGGCCGCAATGATGCGAATGTTGACGGAAACAGTCTTGGAGCCGCCGACACGCTGAAACTCCCGGTCTTGCAGGACACGTAACAATTTAGCCTGCAAAGGAAGGGACATATCTCCGATCTCATCGAGGAAGACGGTCCCACCGTCGGCCATTTCCAGCTTGCCTTTCTGCTGCCGGTCGGCTCCTGTGAACGCCCCGCGTTCGTGTCCGAACAGTTCATTTTCCAGCAACGTCTCCGTCAAGGCGACGCAGTTGATGACGATGAGCGGCATGGCACAACGAGGGCTCCACTGATGGATCGACCGGGCGAAGAGTTCCTTGCCGGTCCCGCTTTCGCCGAGGAGCAACACGCTCGCATCGGATTTGGCGGCCCGTTGTGCCGCTTCCACGACGGACCTCACAGAGGGGCTGTTGCCGACGATGGAGGCGTAACGGCCGTCGACCTCGGAACGAAGATAGGCGACCTGGCGCCGTAACGCATCCCGCTCCAAAGCTTTGCGAATCACGATCAAGAGATGATCGCCGTCGAGGGGTTTCGTCAGGAAGTCGTACGCCCCTTCCTTCATGGCCTCCACCGCGGCTTCAATGGATGCATGCGCGGTCATGACGATGACGGGAATATTGTCCGACGGCTTCATCTGGGACAGACGCTTGAGGACATCAAGCCCCGACACTTTCGGCAATGTGAGATCCAGCAGGATAAGCTGCGGAGACTCGTGAACGATTTGATCAAGCGCCTGCTGCCCCTCGGTGGCCACGACAGTCTCGTACCCGGAGGCTTGGAGCCGGTCCTCGAGCATCATGACGATGTCGGGATCATCGTCGACAAGAAGAATTTTGGCGATCATCGGAATAACCCTCTGCCTCTGGCCATCGATCGGCCGTTATGGACGGTTCGGCCAAGGGGTCGTGGTGCGGTTGATACGCGGCGATTTGTAAAACGTCTCCACCTAACCGTTCATCACATTGATGACGAGTCCCGTCAACGGCTTCGGGTAAAAATACGTTGATTTGTGCGGCATCCGCTCTCCGGCTGCCGCGACGGCCTGAACTTCACCGACCTTCGTGGCGTTGAGCAGGAATGCGCCCGTCCCTGATCCTTTGGCCACCCAATCCAAGGCTTCGTGGTCATCTTTAGTGTATAGGATGGCTTCTTGTTCCTGCTGCGTCGGGCAGAGCCTGGTCACGATCAGTTGTTGCAGCAGGGAGACGTCGAGTTTGGTTCGAGGGGATGCCTGGGTGGAAGGTCGATGAGTCGGCTTCAGCGTGAGAACGACGTATCGGTCGTCGCCTTGTCGCGTCAGGCCGAACACCGGGGCATTCTTTCCTTCCGTCCGCAAGCTGGTTAGGAACTCTGAGCGCGCTTGCTGTCGTGAGGATGCGCTGAAGGGGAATTCTCGAAACTCGAACGTGTCTCCCAGCACCGTTCTGATCTGGTCCGAAGAAGGCAAGGGAGTGGTCGCCACTCGATGCGTCGGTAATACGGTCAATCCTGGATCTTCAAGCGGGGTGAGCAGCATTAAGACCGAGTCGTAGGGTTGCGGCCCGGTTTGAGAACCAGCTTGCTGGCGCCGGAGTTTTTGATAGTTCAACGCCGTTTCATAGCGATGGTGACCATCCGCAATGAAGAGCGGCTTGCTGTGCATCGCTTCGGTAACTTGTTGAAGGATAGTCTCATCGGTTACAGCCCACAGGCATTCGCGACAGCCCGCATCATCTTGAAAGTCGTAACGCGCCGGCTTGCCTTTTACCGCGGTTTCCAGAAGTGGGATGATGGTACCGAGTGGATCGGAGTAGAGAGACCAAATCGGGCTGAAGTTTGAGCGACAAGCTTCGATCAGATTCAGGCGATCGGTCTTCGCCGCGGCGCGTGTGTTCTCGTGAGGATAAATATGCCCGGAGTCGAGCGCCTCCAACTTTGCCAGCGCCAAGAATCCCCGAAGCACTTTCTTTGGAGCGTCTGGGGCTGAGTAGGGAGGAGTATATTCAATCGTGTGATAGTAGACGGCCGGTCGTGCGTCACGCTTGAGGATACCTTCATTGAGCCAGGTCTGCAGCATAGCAGCCGCACGGGAATACCGATTGTCAGCAGGGCCGTCACCGGTCTGGTCTAGCCCCAATTCCATTCGGATAATGTTGCGGGGATGGCGGTCGTGAAGTCGTTTCTGTCCCTCCGCATCAATAATGTCGTATGGCGGAGCGACCACATCCTTGATGGAGCCCACGAGCGTCTGGTCGTACAGCATGCCCTGAAACGGAAAGATCTGTGACATGAACAACCCCTTGGCAATGTCGTGACACGACGACGGTTTGATGGTTACAGGAGAGAGTGGGATCCTTTCGCCCTACGCCGTGCCTTTCCTATGGCCCGGCGTCCTTCCAACTGGCAGGAAGGCAGCTACCGGTCACGAGTAATCATATAATCAGCGGCGACCGATAGCGCACGCCGTGCGGTACTGTCGTCGAACCGTTCGAGCTCATGTTTGGCAGCGGCGATGTAGGCGCTCGCGCGATCCATAGCATAGGCAATCGAGCCGAAATCGGCCATCAACAATAAGATTCGTTCAAGATCGGCGGTACTGAGCGTCCGAGTTTCCATTCGGTCCTTGATCATTTGACGGTCCTGCTCTGAGCAATGCTGCAACAGATGCAGAAGGGGCAGCGTCGCTTTTCCCTGTCGGAGATCCTGTCCGATCGTTTTTCCGAGCGACTCGCCGTTTGCGATGTAATCTAAGGTATCGTCGGCGACTTGAAAGGCGATACCGAGGTATTGGCCGAAGCGGAACAGCGCGTTCTGTTGCGTTTCTGAAGCCTCGGCCAGAATGGCACCCATGCGGCAGGCCGCGGCAATCAAGCCTGCGGTCTTGTGCTCAACGATCTTGATGTAATCGATTTCCGGCATGGAGGGGTTGCCGTTGTAGTACAGCTGAAGGACCTCACCTTCGGCCATCTTCTTACAGGCTTCGGCCAGGACTTCATTGATGCCTTGGCTCTGGAACTCGACGACTTTGCACATAGCCTTCGTATAGAGGTAGTCGCCGACGAGAATGCTGATCTGATTTCCCCAAACCTTGCGCGCGGTTCTTCTGCCTCTTCGCAGATCGGCGTCATCAACGACATCGTCATGTAGCAGGGTGGCGGTATGGATGAATTCCACGATGCTGCCGAGCTGATGGTGCTCAGTTCCAGGATAGCCGCAGAGGCGAGCCGACAAAAGGAGGAGTAGGGGTCTGATGCGTTTGCCGCCACCGCTCAAGATGTGGGCGGCGACCGTATTGACCAGGGTCACACTGGAGTCGAGGTTCTTCCGGACTCGATCCTCCACTCCGTCCAGTTCACCACGGTAGGCGTCCCACACATCCGACATGCTGTGTAGGGTTGCGATCACTGGACCTTGTGCCATGCGGCGGATGGTATGGCAGCCGAGGAAATAAAGTCAAGCAAATGAGAGGGGAGTATGCACCTATCGTAACCTTGACAGAAGAATCAACCATCCAGTAAGGTCCCATCTTAACAATCGGGTGAGGTTTCCCTTGAGAGTACTAATGGGGTAAACCAACCTCACAAGGTTTCTCGCTTGCTCCGTTTCCCATACCATATGGAAACTCCCATTCTTTGAACGAGATAGGTACATGACTATTCCTGGGTTTCCCCGTCAACAAGGGCTCTACGATCCGCAGCACGAGAAGGACTCTTGTGGGATCGGCTTTGTCGTGAATATCAAAGGGAAAAAATCCCATGACATTGTCCGTAAAGGACTTCAAGTGTTGGAGAATCTTACCCATCGAGGCGCGCAAGGATGTGATCCCTGCACAGGAGATGGAGCCGGAATTCTTTTGCAGGTCCCGCACACATTCCTCAAGCGGGTTGCAGGGGATGCCGGTGTGTCATTGCCGGAAGTCGGCGAATACGGAGTGGGACAGTTATTTCTGCCGCCCAACGCAGAATCCCGAGGGCTGTGTGAGAAGCTGTTCACCGAGATTCTCGTGGAAGAAAGCCTGCGTCTGCTCGGTTGGCGCGACGTGCCGGTCAAAAGTGACCAGATCGGTGCCCAAGCGCGAACGACCGAGCCGTTCATGCGGCAGATCTTCATCGCGCGCGATGCCTTGAACGAGGCTCAGTTCGAGCGAAAGCTGTATGTGATCCGTAAGCGGGTCGAAAAGGCTGTGGCGGACTCGGCCATTCAAGGACGAGAACACTTCTACGTATCCAGCTTGTCGGCCCACACCATCGTCTATAAGGGGCTGCTATTGCCGCATCAAATGGCGGCTTATTACCAGGACCTCACCGATGAAAGGATGGCGAGCGCACTGGCCTTGGTGCATTCACGCTTCAGCACGAATACCTTTCCCACTTGGCCGCGAGCCCATCCCTATCGGTATGTGTGCCATAACGGGGAGATCAATACCCTGAAGGGGAACGTCAATTGGATGAAGGCTCGCCAAGGCCGTCTTCATTCCGAGCTGTTCGGGAAGGACATGGAGAAACTGTTCCCGATCGTCTCCGAGAATCAAAGCGACTCGGCTTGTCTGGACAATACCCTTGAATTTCTGCTGCTTGGAGGCCGTTCGCTGCCGCACGCCATGATGATGTTGATTCCAGAGCCATGGGTGGCGAATGCCCAGATGGATTTGGATCGCCGGGGTTTCTACCAGTATCACGCGGCGATGATGGAGCCATGGGACGGACCGGCCGCCGTCTGTTTCACCGACGGCAAGATGATCGGCGCGACGTTGGATCGGAATGGGCTGCGCCCCTGCCGGTATCAGGTGACCACCGACGGTCTCGTAGTCCTGGCATCCGAAGCAGGCGTCTTGCCGACTGAAGCGAAAGATATCCGCATGAAAGGCCGGCTCCAACCGGGCCGAATGTTTCTCGTCGACACGGTGGAGGGCCGTATCATCGATGACGAGGAGATTAAGGCCGATATCGTCGGCCGCAAACCCTATCGCAGTTGGGTGACGCAGTATGGTGTCTCGCTCGACGAGTTGCCGGAGCCGCTGAATGTTCCGCAGCCCGACCATCCGACGATTCGCCAACGGCAGCAAGCTTTCGGTTACACGGTCGAAGAACTCAAGATGGTCATCACGCCGATGATCGTGACGGGCGAAGAAGCGGTCTCCTCGATGGGCACCGATACCCCGCTGGCGGTGCTGTCGGATCGTCCGCAGCTCCTGTTCAAGTATTTCAAGCAACTCTTTGCGCAGGTCACGAATCCTCCCATCGACCCGATCCGCGAACAGCTCGTGATGTCGCTCGTGACCAACATCGGTCCGAAGCCGAACTTGATGGACGAATCGCCGGAGTCTTGCCGTCGCATCAAGGTGCAGCAGCCGATTCTCACGAACGCGGATTTGCAAAAGATCCGCGGCATTTCCGATCCGCACTTCAAGAGCAAGACGCTCCGTATGTTGTTCCGCGTCGTCGAAGGTCCGGATGGGCTTGGCGAGGCGGTCGACGAGCTGTGTCAGCAGGCCTCGCAGGCGATTAAGGAAGGCTACAAGTTCCTCATTTTGAGCGATCGCGGGGTCGATGAACAGTGGGCTCCGATCCCAAGTTTACTCGGTATCTCCGCAGTCCACCACCACCTGGTTCGTGAGTGTACGAGAACCGAAGTGGGCTTGATTCTCGAAACAGGCGAGCCGCGCGATGTGCACCAGTTCGCCTGTTTGATCGGTTACGGCGCCGGGACGATCAACCCGTATCTGGTTTTCGAGTCGCTTGTCGATATGGAACGCGACAGCTATCTGCCCGAAGGACTCGACGCGCAGACGGCGGAAGGGAAATTCATCAAGGCCATCAACAAAGGCCTGCTCAAGATTTTCTCGAAAATGGGGATCTCCACGGTGCAGTCTTACTGCGGCGCGCAGATCTTCGAGGCGATCGGATTGAATCGCGAACTGATCGACCGCTACTTCACCGGTACCCCGTCGCGCGTGGAAGGGGTCGGCATCCGTGACGTTGGTGAAGAAACGCTACGTCGACACCGCACTGCCTATGAGCCGGCGGCGATCCGGCAACTCGATTTCGGCGGCGAGATCCACTACCGCATTCAAGGTGAGCACCATAACTGGAATCCGGAGACGATTTACAAGCTTCAACACGCCAGCCGCTCGAACGATCCGAAGACCTACGCCGAATTCGCGCAAATCGTGAACGATGAGGGTAAGCGGCGGTCAAATCTGCGCGGTCTGCTGGATTTCAAGTTCGATCCTCAGCCGATTCCCATCGCAGAGGTGGAGCCAGCCAAAGACATCGTCAAACGCTTCAACACCGGCGCGATGTCCTTCGGTTCAATCAGCAAGGAAGCTCACGAAACGCTGGCGATTGCGATGAACCGGCTCGGCGGCAAGAGCAACACCGGCGAAGGTGGCGAAGATCCCGAGCGGTTCATTCCGCTTCCCAACGGGGATTCCAAGAACAGTTACATCAAACAAGTGGCGTCGGCCCGATTTGGAGTCACAGCCCATTACCTCGTGAATGCGCGGGAGTTGCAGATCAAGATGGCGCAGGGAGCCAAACCTGGCGAAGGCGGTCAGTTGCCGGGCCATAAGGTGGACGAGAATATCGCCAAATTTCGCTATGCGACTCCTGGTGTGCAGTTGATCTCGCCGCCGCCGCATCACGATATCTATTCGATCGAAGATTTAGCTCAGTTAATCTTCGATTTGAAGAATTCCAATCCGGATGCCGGTGTATCCGTGAAACTCGTGGCGGAGGTCGGTGTCGGCACCGTCGCAGCCGGTGTCGCCAAGGCTCATGCGGACAAGGTGCTCATCAGCGGAGATTCAGGCGGGACGGGTGCATCACCGTTGGCGTCGATCAAATATGCCGGGATCCCTTGGGAATTGGGGTTGGCCGAGACTCACCAGACGCTTGTCCTCAACGATCTGCGTGGCCGCATCCGAGTCGAGACCGATGGCCAAATGAAGACCGGACGCGACGTGGTCATCGCCACGCTGCTCGGTGCGGAAGAATATGGATTCGCGACAGCGCCGCTGATCGTCGAAGGTTGCATCATGATGCGTAAGTGCCATCTGAACACCTGTCCCGTTGGTATTGCGACGCAGGATCCGGAATTACGCAAGAAGTTCGACGGCAAGCCGGAACACATCGTGAACTATCTCTTCTTCGTGGCCGAAGAAGCGAGGCAGTTGATGGCGAAGCTCGGGTTTCGGACGATCAACGAGATGGTCGGCCGTGTCGATAAGCTCAAGATCACTAAAGCCGTCGATCATTGGAAAGCCAAGGGGCTGGACCTCACGCCGTTGCTGACGGCTCCTGATGCCCCGGCGGATGTACCGCGCTATTGCGTGCAGAAGCAGGACCATGGTCTCGCCGGCATACTCGATAACAAGCTCGTCGAGCTCTGCAAGGCGTCGATCGAGCAGGGCGAGAAGGTCAAGCTCGAACTTCCGATCAGGAATATCAACCGGACGACGGGCACGGTACTCTCGAGCAAAATTGCGAGGAAGTACGGACCGGACGGGTTGCCTGAGGATACGATTTCGATCAAGTTTACCGGCTCGGCCGGGCAGTCGTTCGGCGCGTTCCTGGCGAAAGGCATCACGCTGACCCTGGAAGGGGAGTCTAATGACTATATCGGCAAGGGATTGTCAGGCGGCAAGATCATTGTCTTCCCGCCTAAGAACATCCTTTATGATCCGGAAGAGACAATTTTGATCGGCAACACGTCGCTCTATGGGGCAACCCAAGGGGAGGCCTATTTCTACGGGATGGCCGGTGAGCGGTTTGCCGTGCGTAACAGCGGGGCGCATGCCGTCGTCGAGGGGACGGGCGACCACGGTTGTGAGTACATGACCGGTGGCGTGGTCGTGGTGCTCGGCAGGACCGGACGTAACTTCGCGGCCGGGATGTCCGGGGGAACGGCGTTCGTGCTGGACGACGCCGGGACATTCCAGAGTCGCTGCAACACCGGGATGGTCGAACTGGAGCCGGTGACGACGAAGGAAGACAAACAACTGCTCCATGGGTTGATCACGAAGCACTTTATGTACACAGGTAGCCGCAAGGCCAAGCAAGTGCTCGATGCGTTCGAGGCCACCTTGCCGAAGTTTGCGAAGGTGATGCCGGTGGATTACAAGCGAGTCTTGGAAGAACGGAAACGTAAAGCGAGTGCGGTGCACTAGCCCGCGTGTGCTCGCTATGAGGACTGAGTGCTGAGGAATGAGGGCCGAGTGAAGGGTAGCGCATTTCCTCTCAGTCCTCAGTCCTGAATCCTCAGTCCTGGAGAAAAGATGGGCGATCCAAAGGGTTTCATGAAATATGCCCGTGAGGGCCCGAAACGCAAGCCGATCGAGCTACGTGTGCTCGATTGGAAGGAGATGTACGAGCCGATCGCCGAGGACAAGCTGAAGATCCAGGGCGCGCGCTGCATGGACTGTGGTGTCCCGTTTTGCCAAGGCCACACCGGTTGTCCCGTGGTCAATCTGATCCCGGAGTGGAACGATCTTGTCTATCGCGGACGATGGAAAGACGCGCTCAAAGCTCTGCATACGACCAACAACTTTCCCGAGTTCACCGGCCGGCTCTGTCCGGCGCCTTGCGAAGGGGCTTGTGTGCTGGGCATCAATGAAGATCCGGTCTCCATCCGTATCATTGAATGGAACATTGTCGACCGTGGCTTCAACGAAGGTTTCGTGACGCCGATCCTACCGGTCGTGAAGACCGGCAAGACCGTGGCGATCGTCGGCTCCGGTCCGGCGGGTTTGGCTGCTGCGCAGCAGCTGGCTCGAGCCGGCCATGAGGTAACGGTCTTCGAAAAATCCGATCGGATCGGGGGCCTGCTTCGCTACGGCATTCCCGACTTCAAAATGGAGAAGTGGGTCATCGACAGACGATTGGAACAGATGAAGGCCGAAGGGGTAAAGTTTCAAACCGGTGTCGCCGTCGGCAAGGATATCACGGGCGAGCAGTTGCGCCAACAGTTCGATGCGGTGGGATTGACGATGGGCGCCGAGCAGGCGCGAGAACTGCCGATCCCGGGACGTGAGCTGAAGGGCGTGCATCTGGCGATGGAATATCTCACCCAGCAGAACAAACGCACGGCCGGCATTCCGCTCAGCGACGAGCCGATTACCGCGAAGGGCAAACGGGTGGTCATCATCGGCGGAGGCGATACGGGGTCCGACTGTCTCGGGACCACGCACCGTCAAGGCTGCGTCGAAGCGCATCAATTCGAGTTGCTGCCGGAACCGCCGCCGGAACGCGCCGAGTCGACCCCCTGGCCGCTCTGGCCGATGCAACTCCGTACGTCGCACGCTCATGAAGAAGGGTGTGACCGGCAGTGGAGTGTGTCCACGACGAAATTTTCCGGTCACGATGGCCATGTCACCAAGCTACATGCGCATCGCGTGCAGTTCGGTAACGGCAAGTTCACACCTCTTCCCAACACCGACTTCGAGATGAACGTCGATCTGGTGCTGCTGGCCATGGGCTTCACCGGACCGGTGAAAAATGGTCTGCTCGACGATTTTGGCGTGAAATATGATGCGCGTGGAGCGGTATCAGTGGACGAAAGCTTCATGACCAACCTCGACGGCGTCTTTGCCGGCGGCGATACCAAACGCGGCGCGTCACTCATCGTCTGGGCCATCGCCGAAGGGCGCAAAATGGCAGCGGGGATCGACAGGTATCTCCACGCCGGCAAGTCGGCGAAGGCGGTGGTGAAATGACAAAGAAAGAAGCGCAGGCCTATCGCAATCGCTGGCGTGCTGTGAATCAAGCCATCGCGGACGAGTTGCGGCATACTCCACCAGACATAAAATTCAAGAAAATGGATGCTGCCTATCGCATCGCCGCTGGGTTGGGCCTTCTCCCTCGAATGAAAGCACTCAAGCAGGAGTCTGAACGAGAGGTCAGACGTCGGTGGCTATTACTAAAGACAACGACCCTGTAAACCCATCCTCCTTCGCTTCCCTTGCTCCTGCCATTCGCTCTCTCTGCAATCTTTTCAAGGCGTCTGATACCCCCGGCATGGTTATCGGAGGAGTCGCTGCGAGTATCCACGGACAAGCAAGGGCGACAGAAGACGTCGATGCAGCGGTCTTGCTGGATGAACGGCATCTGAACCACTTCGTCAAGTTGGCGGCAGCCGCAGGCTTGCATCCACGAATATCGGACGCAATCGCATTTGCGCAGCGGAACGCCGTCCTTCTCCTCGAGCATTCTGAGAGCGGTGTCAGCGTCGACATCGCGCTCGGACGATTGCCGTTCGAACGATATGCGGTTGCGCATGCAACATGCGTCAAGATTGACGATCTTATCGTTCCCGTGGTTGCGCCGGAAGACCTGATTATCATGAAGGCTGTTGCGCACCGCCCTCAGGACCTTCAGGATATCCGCGTGATCGTGACATCTAATCCTAAGCTGGATGTTAAGCGAATTCGCAGAGAGGTCTGTGGAATGGCTAGTGCTCTCGATATGCCGGAGCTTTGGACGGATATTGCGAGGCTCTTTCAAGGATCAAGATCTCAGGCAAAGAAGCTCAGAGCAAAATCAGGAAAAGGTCGGCAAAAGAAGAAATAACTCAGGGATGTTCGATTGGGTGGGTGAGCGCCGACAGACCTCAGGATTTGGCAGACGTGAAGGAGCTAGAGGCAATTCGCAGACGAAAGGGAGATCGTTGACATGGCGACGGTGCTGAGTGGCAGTTCTTCATCCTCAGCGAGATTGGACACAGCAAGCACCTCGGAGCCTTCGACCAGGTCGGTGACTCGATCACGGACTCCCTGTGCATACCGAAGAAACTCGATGCCGAACTGGTTATCTTTGTGCCAGCGCACGATGGAGACTTCGACGGCTAGGGGAGATTCTGTTTCTGGCGCCTCAATATGCAGGGCGAGGTAGCTCCCTTGAGTCAGGGCCACGTTGCTTTGCATTCTGCAGCCTGTCGCAGAGAGATCAAAGAGTATGCCTTCCGCTGCGCCGTTGTCGGTCTGGACGCTGGCGGGATACCTCACATAGATTCTTGGGCTAGACCGCAGCTGCATATCAACCTCACTACTGTCGGGTACTCCCTTAATTCCAACCGATCTGAGTGTACACAGCCCCCTGCTTCACGAAGACCCCATTCTCGGTGATCTTCAAGGGGCAGGTAGCTACGCCTGGGCTGGTTGCTTCAAAGCAGAAAATCAGCGGCCTGTACTGCCCTGTACCGCCACGCTCGATACCGATGCGGTACGCTCCTCCGTCCGTCTGGTTGACCATCGCCGACAGATTGATGCGCTCCATCGCGGGATTATCCCACTGATATCGGTTCAACGTTAACTCAGCCAACGAGTGCTCGGTCGGTGTAGTCCCACTCGTCGGCCACATGTCGATGGCGGTACTTTGGTTTGGGAGCTGTGCCTGAAGGCTCATTCGTCCGTCAGGTGACACCCACTCCTTTGCTCGGGTGATTCCATCGAACCCCCAAAACTGAACGCTGTTGTATGTGTATGTAAATCCGGCCAAGACGAGAACCAGTGCCAATACTGTAAGTAATGTTTTAGGTTTCATAGTTCCGTTACTTCGTAATCGTCTTGTCAATCCTCTGCACCCAAGCGACACAAGCTGCGGCTACTGGGTTATCTCCTCGGGTAAGTTCGGTGAATCCTTTCGCCAATGCCTGTATCGGCGGTGCCGAGAAAAACTTGAAATCAGTTCGACTCGCTTGAGCAATCGACAGGGATGCTGCGGCTACGAATGTAAATATGATGAGGAGTGATGTCAGCTGCATTTGACGTACATCTCTACACCCGTTCGTTTTGAGTACGGTCTTTTTCCTCTTGTTCCAACCTAAGGTAAGTGTGTATTATAATTTGAATTATACACATTCTGATTCGGAGGACCTATGCGTACCAACATCGTGATCGACAATAGCCTCATGCAGCAGGCGATGAAGGCGACGGGTCTTTCAACCAAAAAGGCCGTCGTCGAAGAAGGCCTCCGATTACTGATCAAGGTAAAGGGACAGGAAGGCATTCGTCGCTTACGTGGAAAAATCGCATGGGAGGGTGATCTCAATACGATGCGTGAAGGCCGTATCAAGGCGGCTTCATGATCATAGTCGATACGACGGTCTGGGTTGATTATATTCGGGGTACAGCGACACCTCACACCATTTGGCTCGAATCCAACTTGATCAGCGAACGACTAGGGCTTACTGATCTGATTCTTTGTGAGGTGTTGCAGGGAGTGACCAACGATGATCAATTCAATGCAGTGCAGGGGGAACTTCTGAAGCTCGCCGTCTTTGAAACAGGAACTGTTGAATTAGCCATTCAAGCGGCTGCGAACTATCGGAAGCTTCGTGCTGCGGGGAGAACCGTTCGGAGGACAATCGATTGTCTTATCGCAACCTTCTGCCTCATTAAAGGCCACGCATTACTTCACAACGATCGCGATTTTGATCCATTCGAAGATGTGCTTGGATTGAAAGTTGTGCATCCGGAGAAATGGAACAGCAACTGATGACTGGTCAGCACTATCCTCGAAGCCCCAAAGTTCTTCTGGGCGATATTGCTCACTTGGGACGGTTTATCGACAAGATTCGGCTACGCAATGCCGGGCAAATTCAGGACTACAACTACATTACGGTCGGGTTCGATAAGTACCTGATCGATTTCCTCGGCATCGACGCGAAAGCATTTGAGCAGCGCGTATTAGCTGGCGGAACCGATGAGGAGCTGCTCGCTTGGGTGACGGTCAATGGCCGTAAGCCATCTGACCAGGAGGTTGCCCAATGGTCGCAGAGGCTGCTTGCTTCTGGTCCGAAAGATGATGCGGCTCGTCAGCGATTCCAAGGCCGCCTGAAGGATATCGCGGCAAAGCGCGGTGTGCCGGTTAGTTCTCTCCCACCTGCTACGACCTGGGCCGACGTGATTGAACTTGATGAAGGCCGACTGTAAAGGTCCGAGGCATGAACCGGGCCGGCGTCATCCTCGTCTTCCTTGTGTTGGTGCTCGGGCTTCCTCTTCTCGGCGTGCTGTGCGCAGGTCAGCCGCTCGGACGCTATCTTGAATTTCCTCCGCGTACCAATTATGTGCAGCATGAACCGTTCTCTTGGCCGGTGTTCCTCTCGCTGACAGTCTTGATCGTCATATTCCTTGGGCCAATCCTCTTTCGGATCATCGTCTCAAACCATCAGCTATCAGCAGATCACCGGCTCTTGCGGAAACACTCCACGCTCGCTTCGCTGAGCGGGCGAAGCGGGCTTCACGACTCACGTTTCAGGCTCCCCTGGTGGGGTTGGTTGGGGATCGGATGGACTGGCCTCTGGTGGGTGATCGCTTGGACGCGCGTTCCTTGGATGGCTGCCGTCCAGGAACATACATTCACGTCGCTGTGGCTCGGCTATATCGTGACCGTGAATGCCGTCACATTCGCTCGCACCGGCCGATGCATGATGCTCCATTGCCACCGCTATGTGCTGTCACTTTTCTTCCTGAGCGCCGCCTTCTGGTGGCTATTCGAATACCTGAATCGCTTTGTTCAGAACTGGTATTACGTCGGTGTCGCCGAGCTATCACCATTCGAGTACTTCATTCGAGCCACGATCCCATTCTCCACGGTGCTGCCGGCCGTTCTCGGCACGGCGGAGTTGCTGACCTCGTATCCTGTTCTCAGTGCAGGTCTGGATCGCTTCAGACCGATACACCTCTACAATTCGAAGCCGGTCAGCTGGTCACTCCTTATACTGTCATGCCTTGGATTGTTCGCCATCGGCCGATGGCCCAATTACTTGTTTCCACTTGTCTGGGTAGGACCGCTGCTGCTAGTGGTCTCGCTTCAGGAATTGGCCCAAAGGCCGACCATACTTTCACCACTTACGCAGGGCGATTGGAGGAATATATGGGTGTCGGCACTGGCAGCCCTGGTCTGCGGATTCTTTTGGGAGCTCTGGAACTGGAAGAGCCTCGCCCATTGGGAGTACGCCATTCCGTTCGTGCATCGGTTTCAGATGTTCGAGATGCCGTTGCTCGGCTACGCGGGGTATTTGCTGTTCGGTCTTGAATGTGCCGCAATTGTCGATCTCTGTTTGAGCCGCCGGATTTCCGAAAAGCAGGATAATCCCGTTATGAATAATGGCCATTATTGAGAACTCACGCCGCCATTCCTCCGAGATTTCCTATCTCAATTCTGTCCAACCGCCTGTTTGTGAGCGAAAGGTCAGTTGGCGCGTGGTGGTGCGAATCACGGTCACGTCGTTGGTCTGATCGATTGATTGCATCTGTTCGTTCGCCGACCAGCGCACTGCAAAGAACCCTCCGGTGAACGCGGAAAAAGCCAGGGCTCGTTCAGAGGTGATCGCGACGATCACATGGGTGCGACCCTTCAGCTGTTTGACGGTTTCATTCGGTCCCAACGCTTCGCTGAACCAATGGCCGCGGCTCTCTTGGAACCCATGGACTCGCCGGTTTGTCTGAACTATCAGCAGGCGCGGCGACATATGATGCCGTTCGATATGTTCTTCGATGCCCAACTGCACCTCCGTCCATCGTCGTAAGCCGGAAGAAAATCCCAAAAGTCGGCGGGTAGTCTGGGCAAAGCCGGCCGGCCCTTGAGCCGCCGTGGTGACGATTGTTTCATTGACTCCCAATGGTTCCTCAACGGGACTACCAGCTCCTGGTAGCGCAACGATTCTGTCTTTTACGACAGTGATCAGGACATCAACCTGGCGAACTTCTGCAATCGCGGAACTTGAGCCTAGGGCAACCATGATGATGAGAGGAAGCGTAGCGAGACTGGTGATAGAGAGCATCTGCATCCCGCTCAGTGTTGCCTAGTCATGACGAATCATGCAAGAGGTCGCACCGGGTGTTTTGGACAACGCCTATCTTCGTCATGCAGCTGCTTTGTCGAAAAGATAAGACGGCAAAGCGGTCGGCTCTCATGAGCCGACCGCTTTGCTCGTCATCAATCGAAGAGTCGGGCAGGTTTTACATCGAGGGCAACGTCAACAGTTTCTTCATTTCGCAGTGTGCAAGGACGACGTCGGGAGCGCGCTGCAGTGCCTCATAGTAACTCCGCTCATATCCGTCACCGAGTTCTGAGGGGCGAATGAGTGTCCGCACCTCGGTCAACAGCATCGCTACATCGTCGACGGTCAGTTGGTCGTGCCCATCGAGCAGTTCATCGATACGGACGACCATGTTGGAAAGCGGATGCAGCCAGGTAAACCACGGGTCGTTCATCACCAACTGTAGGAGCTGGCCGGTGGAGTCCACACGGCCGTAAATCCGCTCGAAGGTCAGCTGTTCGGCGACGATCAGGGCTTTATGTAAGCCTAAGAGCCCATGCCGGACATCCGTGAGAGTTCGACGGAGCGGGTTGGTTTCTCGGACATGTGTTTGTTTCGATGAGATAGCCATAGAGATAATCTTACCAGGTCAATGGATGAATTGTGACTTAGCGTCGGTTCTCAATACGATTGACGCCACGATATGTTCCTTATCGGATATCATGGGTTTGTTCTGTAGTCGCAAATTGGGTCATTACGATGTTCAGCTAAGGGCCACATTCTCATCCATATCCATCATCGGGTCGGGTTGCCCAGTGGCCCACCGGAAGTCGGCGTCATTGTTCGGGCAATTCTGAGGACAAGGAGACGGAAGCCCGCCGCTGGTTCGCGTTCTGTGTGAATGGTTCTTTCGAAGAAATCTGTTTTGAAGGGCTTAGCAGGTTTCCATAGAAGGAAAAGAGCTCGCCGGTCAAACGGGGCGTATGGTCGGGATCGGTCGGGTGTTTCCGCCGTATGTAATCGTTCAATACGCGGCCGTCGGCATTCTTATGAATATGTGGCTGATCCAAATTCATGTGGTAGCGCTGGACGGCGTTGGCGACGCGGCTGATGAAGACCACAGTGCCGTCTGATTCCAGCCGTTCGACGACCCCCACATGGGTCAGGGGATCGTTCAACTTGCCGTCTCCGTTGAAATCCCACGTGTTATCGAAAAATACGAGATCTCCTGGACTGACGTTCGTCTCTCGATGAAGGGTGCCATGCTGCCGCAGGTGGTTGTGGATGAGACGGACGCCGTTTCCCTTCGGATCAGTGAAATCTCCACGATAGAGATCGATGCCGTGCTCCAGGAAGATGGCACGGGTCACCCCTGCACAGTCATAGGCGATACGTTTGCCCTGGCTTGTAATCGTCCGTGCTCCGACCAGCTTGACTGCGGACTCAACGATAGCTGATCGGTTGGGAAGGGACGTTACGAAAGAAGTAGGGTGATCCTCTGCGGACGATGCAGGAGAAGGCTGTGACAATGCAGGCGTTTCACGGGGCTCTGTCTTATCCACTGAGATTGATGATGGAGCAACAGTCTCTCTATTCAGTTTCTGGACCGGCTTGGCGCAGCCCACGAGAGTCGCAATCGCAAGAGGGATCATGATCAGAAAGAATGACATCGGTGTTACCGCACGTTCACAAATCGGCCTTCGGCTGTCTGTCGGAGTGCATTGATGTCTTCATGCCGCGTGACGGAGAGCGGCACCGTATGGGTCAATTCTTCGATGAGCAGGTCGGTCGTGAGTGGAGTTTTTTGGTGCAGCGCTCGATAGAGGGCTGCTACCACGGCCTGCTCGATCTCCGACCCGCTGAAGCCGTCGCTTGCGCTGACGATCTTGTCCAGGTCGAACTTCTTGCTGTCCTGCTTCCGAAGGCCGAGGTGAATCGTCCAGATGCTTTCCCGTTCGATGTCGTCCGGCAGATCGACGAAAAATATTTCATCGAACCGCCCTTTGCGCAGGAGTTCGGGAGGCAACGACGACAGGTCGTTGGCCGTAGCGACTACGAACACGTCTTGTCTTTTTTCCTGCAGCCAGGTGAGAAAAGCGCCAAAGAGTCGTCGGCTCAACCCCGCGTCGGCCTCGCCGCTTCCTCCGCCGGCGACCATAGCCTTCTCGATTTCATCGATCCAGAGGACGATCGGGGACAGGGATTCCGCCATCTCGATCGCCTTGCGGAAGTTCTTTTCCGATTCGCCGACGAACTTGTCGAATAACCGGCCGGCATCGAGCTTCAGGAGCGGGAGTTTCCATTCCCGTGCGATGGCCTTCGCAGCGAGCGATTTGCCGCAGCCCGGCACACCGACCAACATGATGCCGCGAGGCGGGGTGAGATTGAGCGATTTGGCTTCGGCGGTAAACCCAACTTGGGCGCGCTCCATCCAGGATTTCAGATTGGTGAAGCCTCCCAACTCGAACCGATTGTCTTCCAAGGGATAATATTCCAAAAGGCCGCCGTCCTTGATTGCCTGTACTTTTCGCTTGAGGATTGTGTGGATGTCTTCGACGGAGAGCGTGCCGCGTTCCACGATACATTGGGCGATGACCTGGCGGGCTTGATGGAGCGTCAAGCCCTGGAGAGCACGGAGGATCGCGTCGGACTCCTGTGGAAAGGGACCGCTCGCAACTACCTTGGTCTCGCTGATCGAACTGAGAATGCTTTGCGCGAGAGTCGTGGACCGTGGACGGGTTGTTCGAGGTCCCAATGATTGGAGCAAGCCGCGCAGCATCGACCGCAGTTCGTCTCGATCCGGCAGTTTCAGATCAAGTCGCACCGCAATCTTGTCGAGGTCCAGGGGCAGCGTGATCGGTTGGCCGGTCAATACACAGGTGGCCCGTGATCGGCTGTAGATTGCAGCCACCTCCCGAAGTTGTCGGCAGACGGCGGGATCCTGCAGATGTGGTCCAAGATCTTTGAGCCAAAACACCGCTTCTACGGTCAGGCCATGAAGATGCTGAAGGACGGCCAAAGGCGTCGCGGTCATCTTACTGAGAGTTGCACCTTCGTCGGCGCGGGTGAGCCCTCTGGTGACGGACCACTCGAAGAGCGGCATGCGCTCCTGTGCGGTCACCGACTGGAGTAAGGCCAGAACTCGCTCTTCCTCCACCGTTTCAATGGCGACGAGAGGATGGGAGGAGCGGATCAGAGTGCGGAGATCATGCACGCTGGTCGAGAGAGCCATCGGAGGGAAATGCTAGCACGAGGCCTTGAGCCGACCAAGAAAACCGGTGATTGTGACCATCGCGTGTCGAGGAGTTATGTCTTGGCTGGATTGGCGAGCGCCTTATTGATTTCGTTGATCAGACGGTGCTCGATTTCGTTCGTTTCCTCGTGGCTGACGCTTAAGATGCGGCCCCCTTGTGCGACCCGTTCGAATTCCGCTTTCACGCCGAGTTTCGTCAGATTATCGGGAAGGGCTTGAAGGAAAATGAGGTATTGATTCCGCGAGCCCGTTACTTCGAGCGATGTGGGGTTGGAGATCTTGCGCTCCGTCACATAGACCGCCCGTTGATCGGTCTTGACGCTGACCTTCAGCGGATAACCGTTGCGTGCCAGTGCGTCCTCAACGACTTTGGCAACGGTCGGCATAGGCCGGGGGAGGGTATCTGATTGCGCGCCTTTCTCCTCGACTTTGAGGGATTCGGTCATCTGCGTTGCAATCATTCGTTTGGTTTCAGCCAGCTGCAGTTCCAGTTGCTCGGTTTGGTGTTTGGCTTCCGCCTTCGTGGCTTCCGTGGTGCTCTTTGCATCTCGGAGTTCTTGATTGAGTAGATCGATCTGCTGCTGCATTATCTTATTTCCGTCCAGTAAGGAGCTTAGGAGGGCTTCTTCCTTGGCGACTTGTTTCTTGAGAGTCTCATTCTCCACGCGAATGGAATTAATGGAATTGTCCTCAGGAACGCAGCCGGTGGTAACCACCACCAATAGAGCCCAGATGCCTAGTGACCATGGATCAACGAACGTTTCATTGCGCACGCGATAGTCCTCCCAGTAGAGTCGTGAGATTATCTACGGTTCAGCTCAACTTGTCCACGAAGTATTCGGCTGTATCTTGCTTCATCTTTCAGTCGGGGACTAGGGCCGATACGATCAAGTCGTAAAAGATTCCTCACTGCTGATATTTGACGAGGTGTGCCGGCACGGATGCCCCTGTCGAGGCTGTCTCTGGCTTGCGCTTCCAACTCGTTGGACTGTAGCATGTCCGTATCATGACTGCCTTGATTCGGAAGACCTTCTCGGTTCCACCTCTCGGCTGTAACTGCTCGATCATCGGCGACCCTCTCACGAAGCAGGCGGTCGTCATCGACCCCGGCGGTGCACCGGAGCGTATTCTCCAGGAAGTGCAGCGGCTGGGTTTCACGGTCAGCCGCATTTTGCATACGCACGCCCATCTTGATCACTTTCTGGCTTCCAGCGAGATCAAAAAGGCGACCGGTGCGGCGATTTGCTTGCATCAGGACGATCTCGAACTTTGGAACAACCTCGAACTCCAATGTCGGGTCTTTGGGGTCTCGTATGTGCCGGCCCTGCCTCCGGACCATTGGCTTGCCGATGAGGAAAAGGTGATGGTGGGAGAGGTACCGATCGTGGCGCTCCATACTCCTGGCCACACGCCTGGGTCGATGAGTTTTCATGTGCTGAACGACAAACTCCTGTTGGCCGGGGACACGCTCTTCCGGGGAAGCATCGGCCGGACCGACTTATGGGGCGGCAATTTTGAAATCATCGAGCAATCGATTCGTGAACGACTCTATACCCTCGATGAGGCTACCACGGTTGTGACCGGTCACGGTCCGGACACGGAAATCGGTATTGAAAAGGAGTCGAATCAGTTTGTCCGTGTGTGACGGCATGGGGAGGGACCATGGCTTCATACAAGCTGTCGGCACTCGTTGCGCTGATCTGGTTGCTGCCGGTTTATTCTGTTGTCCCCGAAGAATCTTCCCGCTCCCATCCTGATCCCGTGAAAATTGCCGAAGTGACGGTCCGTATTTCAGACCATGGCCCGGTGGTGCTCCTGCAGGCTGAAGGCCGGACAATTCAAATTTTCGTTGACCTCACCGTGGCCTTATCGATTCAGAGCGCCCTGAACGGGGAAAAACTGCCTCGGCCGATGTCGCATGACCTCATGCACACCATCCTGAACGCCTACGGTGGAAAGGTGACGCAGACGGTCATCACGCTGAAGGGTGGGACATACTATGGGGCGTTGACTGTGGCATTCAAGGATCAGGTCAAGGTGTTTGACAGCCGATCGTCCGACTCCATCGCACTGGCCGTGCATTTCAAAGCACCGATTCTTGTTGCGCGTGATTTGCTGGAATCAGCCGGGAAAATTCCTGAAAAAGAGAAAGGCGCGGAACTGTAATGTTTGTGCCCCAGCAGCTGTTCAAAAAGGTCGTCCTGCTAGGCCGCAGCGAGCGAAGAGGCGAATCGTACTTTGGGCTGTACGGTGAGTCCTCTAAGCGACGCGAGAACAACGCAGGCGGCGTTTTTCAACAGCTGCGTTATTCCTTGGCCATGCGTTCCTTGAGGCGTTCGATACGCTTTTCGGTCGATTGCTTGATGAAGATCATGTTCTCGGCGAGATGTTGCTGGGCATTGATCTTTCCTTCATCGCGCCGTTTTTGTTGATCGAGCCCAAACTGCGCGATGACCGGCCCGTCTTCCTTGTTGAGCTCCTTCCAGATCTCGGTACAGCGTAGTTGCTTGGCCGGTGGATACTTGTCACAGGGCGGATCTGCAGCCGAAGCAACCGGAACAGAGACGGCCAAGCTGATGATCAGAGTTGCTAACTTCCAACTGGATTGATTCATACATCTCTCTACCAGAATGGCCGGTCGTCCATCGAAGTGCCATATCACAAGTCGCCCTATCACGCAGACTCTTCGAACCTATGAGAAAAACGCAGGCGGGCAGGGGAGGCGAAAACGGGTTATATTTTCATGGCCTCGTTTACTTCATGCAGAGTCGCGCCGGCGACGGCAGCTGCTCGTTTGCTGCCGGCCTCCACGATGTCTTCAACGCGGGATGGATGTTGAGTCAATTTCGTGCGTGCGTCCCAGATCGGCGTCAACTGCTCCACCATGCGGTCTGCCACGAGTTTCTTGCAGTCGATGCAGCCGATCGCGGCGGTTCGGCAGTCTTGGTTGACCTGGTCTTGAATCGCCTGTGGCGAATAGATCTTATGGAATTCGTAGAGGGGACAGAGGTCCGGATTGCCTGGATCGGTCCGTCTGACACGCGCCGGGTCGGTCACCATGGTTTTTAGCTTTTGCCGGACGACCGGCTCGGTGTCAGACAGGTTGATCGTATTATGGTAACTCTTGCTCATTTTCCGGCCATCAGTCCCGACCACTTTGGGATACTTGGTGAGGTGCTCCTTTGGCTCTGGAAATACGGCTGTTTTGTAGATGTCGTTGAATCGCCGGGCGAGCTCTCTCGTCAGCTCCAGATGAGGCAGTTGATCTTTTCCCACGGGAACATAATCCGGCTTGTACAAGAGGATGTCGGCGGCCTGCAGGACCGGGTAGCCGAGAAAGCCGTAGGTGGTGAGATCCTTCTCCTTAATCTCCTCTTGCTTCTCCTTATAGGTCGGGTTGCGTTCCAACCAAGAGACGGGAGTCATCATCGACAGCAGGAGGTGCAGGATGGCATGTTCCGGAATTCGGGACTGGATGAAGATTGTGGAGCGTTCAGGATCAATGCCGCCGGCAAGCCAATCAATCAGCATCTCACGCACGAATGTACGAATGCGGCTGGTGTCGGCATAATTCGTCGACAACGCGTGCCAATCGGCGACGAAGAAGTAACAGTCATACTCTTCTTGCAATGCCTTCCAGTTTTCTAAGGCACCGAGATAGTTGCCGAGATGCATGAGACCGCTGGGCTGCATGCCGCTGAGTACTCGTCTGCGTGCTGTGGTCATTCTGCGGCTCCTGGACGGAGGCTGAGCGCGGTCGACAAGATCGTGCCGGACAGCCCCTTGGCGAAGGTTCCGGAGATCGTGTGGATGATGCCCAATTCCTTGTCGAACACGATGAGTCCCACCAGGATGAGCATGCCGTAAGGCTCCAATCGCGCTAAGGCCATCGCCGGTTTGGGCGGCAGCAGCGACGTCAGGATCCGGCCGCCGTCGAGCGGTGGGATCGGAAGCAGGTTGAACAGCGCGAGAAATACGTTGATCATCACGGAATACAGCGCCATGACGGCGATCGGACGCAGAAACATGGTCGCGAACAGTTCTGAAGAAGCATCTGCCTCTGCGGTCTTACGGAGCGACAACGTTGGTTCGAACGTGAGGAGCAATGCCAAGAGCAAGGCACTCGCGACGGCGAGCAGCAGATTCATCCCAGGCCCCGCGGCAGCCGTGAGCGCCATGTCGCGCCGAGGCTGATGCATGTTCCGAGGATCGATCGGAACCGGCTTGGCCCAGCCCAACAGAAAACTCCCGGGCAACAGCAAACAGATCAACGGCAAGATGACGGTGCCGAACGGATCGATATGGGCCAACGGATTGATGGTGAGTCGTCCTTCACGTTTTGCGGTCGAATCGCCGCATTTCTCCGCCATCCATCCATGCGCATATTCATGGAGCACTATCGCGAACAACAGAGGGAGTCCCATATAGGAGATGGTGTGAACGATCTGTGAGAGGGAATTCATGGAGTGGTCAGCTCTCGTCCCAGTCCGAATATCCTGCAAGATGTTCAAAAATGGCCTTCCGGCAAGGCCGCAGGGAGCGAGGGGGTGAGGCGTACTTTGGATTGTACGTTGAGCCTCTGAGCGACCCGAGAACGAAGCTGGAGGACTTTTTCAACATCCTGCTAATCCAACTGCACAAACTTACCTTGTTTCACCTGCAGAAGAAAGAGCGGACGATGCAGGGTGCCGTCTGGTCCGAAACTGGCCGGTCCGGCGAGTGTCGGCAAGTTGCGCTGCGTCATGAGAAAGTCGTGGAGCGCCTCACCGGAAGTTGCTCCGTGGCGGATTCCTTCGATGACGACTCTGGTTGCATCATATCCCTGCATGGTGAAGAGCGACGGGGTTGATTGAAAACGCTTGTGGTACTGCTGAACGAACTCCTGCACGGCGGGATTCGGGCTGTCGACGAAGAAGCCGTCCACGAATGTTGCGCCGTCGACCGTCCGATCGGCGGTGCGGGCAAAATCCTGTGAGTTCCAGCCATTGGTGCCCAGCAGCGGGGCTTTGATGTCATGAAACGCCAGCTGCGCGGCGAGGAGGCCGACCTCGTGTGAACGACTGGGGATGAAAATCGCGTCAAATCCCGGAGTGTAGAGGACGCGCTTTTCGTTTCGGCTGAATGGCTTGCCAGGCTGTCGTGGTATTTCAATCGGAACCGCCAGCCCATACTTTTTCAGGTCTTCGGCCTTGAGCCGTTGGATCTGCGGACCAAAATCGGTTTCCCCTTCCTTGAACATTTCGATGGAGATGATTTCGCCGTCCAGCCGGTGTACCTCCTGCGCGAAGAGCCGGGCAAGTTCTCGCCCATAGACGGTGTCAGGGTGCAGAATACAGAAGCGTCGATAGCCCTGTTCTTTCGCCGCATAGGTCGCGATGCGCTCGGCCTGCATGGCATACGTCAACGACGTGCTGAAGAGATAGTTGCCCAACCGGCGGACATTGGGGAGTGTCGCCGCCGGTGTAATTAAGGGGACCCTGGTCTTCTGCGCCATTTCTGCCATGACCGGGAGGTTTTTTGACAGCATCGGACCGATGACGACAAGCGGACGGTCGACATTGAGCAGCGTTGAGAGATCGTCCAAAAAACCCTGCCGGTCGGCATCATGATCCTTCACGATCAACCCGATGGAGGGGGTTCCAGGCTGTTCCCGAGCCCGTTCCACCGCCAACTGAATTCCTTCCAAGACATCATTGGCGAAGGCGGACAAGTGTCCCGACAACGGAAGGACGGCCGCGATAAAATATTGGTTGGCCTTCAACCTCGATTTGATGAGTTCCAACGATTCGCTTGCCTTCGGGACGGAGGGATGAGCGGGAAACGCAGCGAGAAAATGCCGGGTCTCCCGTTCTGCCAAGTGATCTTCGCCTCGTCCGATGTAGTAATCGATCAGTCGAAGGGATGCGAGATCGCCTGGATATGAGCGAGGATAGGCATCCCGAACCCGGATCAATCCTTTTTTGTCCAGCTTTTCCGTGATGAATTGACGTATCTGCTCTCGTGTCTCCGCTATCTGTGCGTCGGAGCTGCCGGCCATTCCCTCCAGCAAGACATGGATGGCCCGGACATAGTCCTTTTTTTGAGCCAATGCCTCGGCAGTGAGCTGCTGCGCCTCACGTTTGGTTGCGTCGTCGGTTGCCGTTGTCCGTACTTGTGCCAGTAACGGCAGCGCCAGGTCGATATTCCCCATGGCGGCATGGATACGGGCCGACATGAGTTTGCCTCGGTCCGCGAGGTCGGATTCGGGAAACTCCGTCTGAAGCTGGTTCAGGTAGCGGAGTGCCTCTCCATAGTCCTTCATCCCGTAGAGCGCGGCGCCCAGAAGTAAGTAGGTATCATCAAGGTGTTCCGGTGGCGGCATGGTCGTCAAGAATCGACGCAGCACTGTAGCGGCGGATCCCGGATCGCCTTTTTCGATCAGATGTTTGGCCTGGTTCAAGACCGGCGGATTCGGAGGAAGGATCTTTACGGTATCCGCCGCCTCTGCCTTGTTCGAGTGAGCCGGGATGAGGCCGGCACCGAGCATCAGTGCAAGGGCAATGGCAACCATCAGCGGCGACCATGCAGAGATGGAAGAAAGGTTATGAGCGTGGGTGAGCATTACGTTCGGCCGGTGGTGAGCCGTAGGCAGACTAGTATCGGAAAGGGTGAGGCCTGTCAAGGAGAACTACGTCGGCGTCATTGTACGGATGAAAGGAGTTCGCTATAGTGCGTCATCCGACGGCCATGGCTGAACCAACGGCACTATTCCTGGACCCTCTTCTCGAACGGTATCTCAGTGAACTGCGGATTGAAGGCGGGCTAGCGACCAATACGCTTGAATCCTACCGGCGCGACCTCTTTCGCTTGCAGCGCTACTTGAGGCAGCATCAGCTCAGCATCGGAGACTCAGTTCCACCGCACACGATAAGATCCTTTCTCGCCTCGCTCAAACAAGAGGCCCTCGCGACGTCATCGATCGCCCGCCTACTCTCGGCGATGCGAGGGTGGTATCGCTTTCTGGTTCGGGAAAACCTCGTCGAGACAAGTCCTCTCCGCGATATGACGACGGTGCGTCGGCCGGTCCGATTGCCGAAGACCCTGACACTACAAGAGGTGACGGCATTGCTGGAGCTGCCGGTTCGCGATCGTGTCGAGGATCACCGCGACCGCGTGATGCTGGAATTGCTGTATGCGGCGGGTCTTCGTGTGTCGGAGCTTGTCGGGCTCAGCCTGTCGCAGATCGACGTGAATCTGGGCTGTGTACGAGTCGTGGGGAAAGGTGCCAAGGAGCGAGTCGTCCCGATCGGACAGACCGCATGCAAGATGCTGGTTGATTACTTGGAACAGGTAAGACCGACCCTACTCAAAGGGCGATCGTCCCGCGTCCTGTTCATCAGCCGGCGAGGACGGGGACTCACGAGACAGGCATTTTGGAAACTGCTTCTACAGCGGGCACGACGTGCCGGTATTTCCAAGCCGATCTCGCCGCACATGCTGCGGCATTCTTTTGCCACGCATCTGCTGGAGGGTGGAGCCGATCTGCGAGTCGTTCAATCCATGTTGGGGCATGCCGATATCGCGACGACGCAAATCTATACGCATGTGGAAGGCAGCCGGTTGCGACACGTCCATCGTCGATATTTCCCACGGCAGCTCGGTCGACGGCGGATACGCGCAGAAAATTCGATGAAGCGGTCATAGTTAGGAATCGGGATGTTGCGAAACCGGACGAACAGCGCGCAAACCCGTTGACAAGGAAGTATGGACTTGATACGCTCCGCGGAGGTTGCGAAGAAAATTGGGCGGATAGCTCAGTTGGAAGAGCGCTGCCCTTACAAGGCAGAGGTCACAGGTTCAATCCCTGTTCCGCCTACCATTCGGAGCTATTGGTACGCAGAGACAGGAAGTGTGCTTGCCGCGCGGAGGATCTGTTCCTAGATACAGGAATTGATCGGCGACCAACGATTTCGTCTTATCGTGCTGCTATTCTGCCAGAGATAGATTTTGCGGGGCCGTCGTTCAGCCTGGTTAGGACGCCAGATTGTCAATCTGGAGGTCGCGGGTTCAAATCCCGTCGGCCCCGCCATTTTCTCCAGAGTTTGGTACAATTCCACTTTGCCAAGAGATCATGACCGCTGAGGAGGGGGAGTAGAGACTCGTATGTTTCAAACCGGCCCACTGGGAGTCGTTCTATCGCTCGGGATCGTGTCCAAGGTGGTCCTCTTGCTCCTCGTCTGCTTTTCGATCACGTCATGGGCCATCATCTTCTACAAATTGGCCGTATTTCGCACCGCTGATGCAAAAGATCGTCATTTTATGACCCTGTTGCTCCGGGCCAGGGATGTGGAGGAAGTCACTCGGCATGCACAACAGACGGTTGGGAGCCCCTGCGCGAAGATTTTTCATGCCGTTATTCAACGGATCGGCTACATTCCCACCGAGGTGAATGAAAACGGTTCCGTCGCGTATGATCGACATGTGATGGAGCGGACAGCGGCCCATCTTGCTCAAGGTCAAATTGCCAGGTTGGAAGCGTTTCTCCCGTTTCTTGCGACGACCGGAAATATCTGTCCGTTCGTGGGTCTCTTGGGTACGGTGATGGGTATTATCGACTCATTCCGGGAAATCGGCACACAAGGCACAGCCAGCATCGCAGCTGTGGCTCCCGGCGTCTCCGAAGCCTTGATTGCAACTGCAGCAGGATTGTTTGCCGCAATTCCCGCTGTCATCGCCTATAATTATTTTCTCGTACGTATCAGGCGTGTGGCCATGCACATGGATTCGGTCGTGGTGGAGCTCTTGGCCTTGATTCCAACCCAAACGAGACCTGTCGCTCCGGTTCACGTGGGGGCGAAGGGATGATTCTTGAAACGAGGCAGCGTCGATTTTTAGCGGAGATCAACGTGATTCCGCTCGTGGACGTTGTGCTGGTGCTCCTGGTGATCTTTATGGTCACGGCACCGATGCTCTATCGAGGCATGGACATCAAGTTGCCGACTTCAGCGTCGAACACGATCAAGCCGGAGATTCGAGCTGTCCTGACGATTGAAAAGGATCAACGACTGTATCTCGACAAAGATCAGGTGAGCGTGGCTCAACTGGAGCGGAAGTTGCGCGTGATGAAAGAAGAGCATGCCGATGTCTCACTGTATTTGCGCGCCGACCGCGAGGTGCCATATGGAATTGTGGTTCAGGTGATGGATGGAGTCAAAAAAGCCGGTATCGAAAAACTCGGCATGGTGACTGATCCCACCGGACCGGAACGTGTCAGTGAGGGTACGTCATCCCAACACAACCAGTAGGATAAGGTCCACAGTGCAGGCTTGGGCATCGGCCGGCATGGTCTCGGATGATGAATGGCAGGCGACAGTGACTCGTCGCTTAGGCGTTGCCGTCGTCGTCTCTTTGGCACTACATATCGGCATACTGGCGATGGTGGGGTGGGTTCGACTGCCACGACATGGCGAACGGCCCCTGGCGTCCATTGAGTTTTCCCTCGCGAGTCTGCCGACTCTTTCCGAGAAGGCCGTTGAACCCCAGAAAAGTCAGCCGATTAAAAAAGAGGTAGAATCACCCAAGCCGGTACCACAGACTAAGCCCATCGAGCGATCCAAAGCCATCACACAGCCTAAGCCCGTTGAGCCGCTCAAACCGATTGAACAGCCCAAATCGGCTTCTTCCGTGAAAACGGCGCCTGTGTCTCCTCTGCCTGCGAAGGCCACACCCGTTCCTCCGGTAGTTCCGGCAAAATCGTCGAATGATCTCATGCGCGATATCATGAAAGATATTGAGTTGCCTCCGGACGCCCCAAAGCGCGGCGATATCAGTCCGGAGGATAAGCCGAGGAAATCACCGGTGATCAAGCTGCCCGATGTACCGGTCCTCACGGAAGCCAAAGAAACAACGCAAAAAAGGCTGGTTGCCTCCGCTCAGTCCTCCTCCTTAACGGAAGATTTGGCGAAGGAATTGGACGAGGAACTGAAGAAGATCAAAAAACTTGAGGTGCCCAAAGCAGCGCCTCCGATGGAGATACCGTCAAAACCTGCCCCTCAAGTTGAAGCAAAGGTCCAGAACGTCAAGGCCGTCGACACCACATTGAAAGTTCCTGGGATGACTCAAGGATCCAACGCGTATCTTGCGCTCGTGCGACAGCGAATCAGTAATTCTTGGAATGCCCCACCCCTGGACCTGACCAGCCAAGCCTATGTCGTTGTCGTACAGTTCAGACTTCATAAGAACGGATCGGTCACCGGTGTGACGATCGAACAATCTTCAGGGAACGAGTACTATGATTTAGCCGGGAAACGGGCGGTTCTCAGTGCAAACCCATTACCCGTGTTTCCGCCTGATATCTCTGATCCGTATTTTGATGCCCACTTCACTTTTACCGTCGGAGAGCCACAAGGATAAACCATGACGTTTCGAGCTGTTGTGTTTGTCGGCCTGTGTGTATCGATCGGCATTGCTTGGATCATTGAATCCGGTGCCGCCGACGTCTTCCTTGAAGCAACCAGACCAGATTTTCAGAAGATTCCACTTGGGATCGCCGGGATTGAAAACATGGGCGGATCGGAGTCACCCGAGGGACGCGTCAAGCTCGGCACGCGCATCGAGGACGTACTCAAGGCAGACGTGCGGCGATCGCTGGTCTTCGCTCTTGTGGATTTACCGAGTTTTGGCATCAAGGTCAGTCATCTCGGGGCCGAGCCTGATGCCTCCTTCAAACAAGCCGCTGAGAACGGGGTGTCGGTCATCGTCTGGGGTAAGGCGGGGATCAAGAGTGGAAGCAAAGACACCGATCTCAGCATGGATGGTTACGTGTATGATACCGGCAGCAATGAAGTCGTGGGCGGGAAACGATATGTCGGCTCGACATCGGTGGCCCGTCTCATGGCCCATCGTTTTGCGGATGAGTTGGTCTTTCGCTATACAGGAGAACCGGGAATCGCACGGACGAAGATTGCCTATGTCTCCGAGTTGGGGACGGCTCGCGAGTTATTCGTGATGGATTACGATGGATATGAGCCGCGTCAGTTGACGGCCGACGGGTTTTTGAACCTGATGCCTCGTTGGTCGCCGGATCGCCGGTTTTTGGTCTTCACGACGTACCGCAATCGGAACACGCAGGATATCGACATGATCGAGCTTGCCACGGGGAAGCGGTGGACACTTGTCGCGCAAGGCGGGTTGAACATCACTCCGGCGTTATCTCCCGATGGGAAAGCGCTGGCCTACTCGTCAAGTCATGAAGGAAACGCCGAATTGTACCGTTTGGATACTCACACGAAGGCCGTTCAGCGACTGACCACGAATGCGGCCGGGGATTTATCTCCCTCGTGGTCTCCATCGGGTCGGGAACTCGCATTTACGTCCGATCGAAACGGCGGCCCGCAAATTTTCCTCATGAGTGCGGATGGATCCAACGTGCGTCGATTGACGTTTGACGGAGACTATAATGCGGCGCCGGCCTGGTCGCCTCGAGGGAATTGGATCGCCTATGTATGCCGGACTCCCAAAAAAGAGTACAAACTGTGTGTGGTCACTCCCGACGGTCAGAAACATCTGCAATTAACGACCGGACTGGGAGTGGATGATTCTCCGTCCTGGTCTCCGGATGGACGGCATCTTGTCTTCAGCTCGACGGTGGATGGCAAGAGTCAGATCTATATGATCAATGCGGACGGCAAAGACCTGGAGCGTATTACGTTTTCCGGGACTCACAACAGCGCACCGTCCTGGTCCCCGGCATCGTAAATATCCAGGAAGGCATTGACGGCAATCGTCCTTCGCTGTAAGAAAAAGGGACGATATTTCACAGGAGGGAAGGAATCCAATGAAAATGTCACCAGCCAGCTACTTGCCGTTGATTCTTGGTGTCATCGTACTGGGAATTCCAGCGTGCTCGAAGAAGGCGGTCCGATCAGGAGGAGATACTCAGGCTTTACAAGGAGAGATGGCCAAGGGAGGAACGGCGAAAGAAGGGACCGGTTCAAGTTTTCCCGATACGTCGTTCTCCGGACGTGATGATTCGAACAGCTTGCGAGGATTGGATCGCAATCCTTCCGAAGAGCGGCTGAGTGGGAATGGCAGCGGTGCTGGTAATCAAGGCGGTACCGGCCATAGCAATGCGGTGATCGCAAAAGCAGATTCCGGTGCGGCGGCTCGCCAGCTGGCTGAAATTCGTGCGGAGCAGGTGGCTTCGGTGTCAGCCGGACTGCGGGATGTCTTTTTCACGTATGACAGTTTCTCGATCACTGATGAAGGGCGTCACGCCCTTTCCGGCGATGCGGAATGGGCCAGGTCGAATCCGTACGCACAACTGAAAATCGAAGGACATTGTGACGAACGGGGCACGTCAGCCTATAATTTGGTGCTGGGTGAGAAGCGTGCGAAGGCCGTTCGAAATTATCTCGTCGAGCTGGGAGTGACCCCCACGCATTTGTCGGTCGTTTCTTACGGTAAAGAACGACCGTTCTGCACGGAACATACGGAGTCTTGTTACTCGCAGAATCGCCGTGGACATCTCGTTGTCAAGACAGGGAAGTAGGGCGTTGATAGTTCCGTTCGCCTGAACGAGCCTTGACTGTCCGCGATCGTTTGGAATTCAAGACATGACGTTTCAGCTACGAACCACACATGGCATGCTTCTCGGTATCGCCGTGGGCGTCCTCCTTCTACCTGGGTGTGTCGCGCAGCAGTCCGACCTGAAAAAAGCCGAAAAAGATCTTCAGCAACAGCTGTCCCAGAGCAGAGCCAGACAGAGCCAGGAAATTTCGACCTTACGCGAACATGAACTGCCGCAGCTGCGAGGAGAGCTGGAAAAGGCTCTGCACCAAGCACGGGAGCTTCAGAACAAACAGGAAGATTTTAAGCATCGGTCGGCCCAGTTGGAGCAGCAGACCAAAAAGTTGGAACAGTTGGCGGCCAAGCTGGAAACCGACAGCAGCACCCGTTATCTGTGGATGCAGAAGAGCTTCGAGACGCAGGACGCGAAGGTGTCGGCCCGGCTCGACGAGCTATCGAAGGCCATGGAGGTGTTGAAAAAAGAGGTCATTGACGTCGTCCAACGTACGAACGAGGGGCTGGCAAAACGCGTCGATGTCAAGCTGGAAGGGCACCAAAAGGAGTTGACCGAGCACCAGAATAAGATTGAGCAGCTCTCTCAAAAGTTCACTCAATTTAATCAGGCGCTGACGGGGTTTCGGGAGGCGCTGACCGGGCTGAATGATCGCGTGGGCGAGCATGAGCAAACCGCGAAGCATCTCACCTCGAGAATCGAGGTCGATTCAAAAACGACGGCGACTCATGCCGAGGATGTCAACCGAAGCGTGGTTTCCATCACGAAGGCGCTTGAAGCCGTCGGGAAAAAAGTCACGGCGCGCCTAGACGAGCAGGACGGTCGAATCGATGCCTTGGCGAAAACCCTCGAGCAGGTATCAAATAGGCCTGCTACTCTGCATCAGGCGCACAAACCGGCGCAACACTCCGCGCTGGGGCCGAATGAGCCCATACTGGAAGGAGGGGAAACGGCAAAGTTGTCCCCCGGGCAGGAAGTTATGGGAGGCGCGACAACGATCGTTCCTCCTCAAGAATCACCGAAGTTTGAACCGGTTCTGGCCAGCGCCGATCCACCTGATCGGGTTCGCTATGAACGGGTGTTAAGCCTGTTTCGGGACGGGGATTTGGAAGGGGCTCGGCAAGGATTTATGGGATTTCTCGAGGACTATCCAAACTCAAATCTCGCGCCGAATGCCCGCTTTTGGCTGGGAGAATCATATTTCGGCAAGAAAGAATTTCAGAGAGCGATCGATGCCTACGGCAAAGTGGAGATCGACTATCCCGGCAGCGAAAAGGTGCCTGCCGCAATCTTAAAGAAAGGGTATGCGTATTTGGCTCTAAAAGATAAAAAGCGAGCGTCGTCCGCCTTTAAGCAGGTGGTCACGCTCTACCCGAAAACTGTTGAGGCGGGAAAAGCGTCGGACAAACTGGCTCAACTCAAGGAGGTGCGGTAACAACATGTGTGTCCGTACACTTGTGTCCGGTTCTGCGGCATGGGGATTGTTGGCATCGACGGTCGTGCTCACCGGTTGTGCCAAGCATGCCGATTTTCTGGAAATGCGCAATCAGCTCTCGACCATCTCGCGAACACAGGACCAGGATCATCAACGTGTGGATGCCGTGATGCGACGATTGGATGCCGTAGAGAGAAGCAAGGATACGGATCCTGCAAGGCCGCGATTCGATGACCTGGCGTCACGCTTTCAAAAACTTGAAAGTCGACTGGCAAAGCTGGAAGAGGCTGCCGGCCAGGCATCCGCCAAGGGGGATGCCTCGACGGAACCGCGTACATCCAGGCCGGTCAAACAGATGCAATCTACAGAACCGACGGTGGCGGTGTCCGGAATCACGCCGACGTCCGCCTTCAATCTGGCATATAATGATTATCTCAGTGGGAAATACGAGCTTGCGGTCGCAGGGTTCCAACGGTTCGTGAAAGATTTTCCCGGTACGTCTCTTACCCCCAATGCTCAATATTGGTTGGGAGAATCGTATTACAACCTGAAAGACTATGGGCGGGCCATCCAAACATTCGACTATCTTGTGGCGGAATATCCAGGGAACGAAAAGGTCCCCGCGGCGCTGTATAAACTTGGTTTGGCGACGGCCGAGACCGGCGATCTCGGTAGGTCGAGAAAGAATCTGAAACGTGTGCTTGAAGAGTTTCCTTCATCGGACGAATCAAAGTTGGCAAAGAACAAGTTGGCCGAAATCCGATGATCGTCGCCCTGGCGCGACGCCCCGCCCCATCACCGCCTCACCGCTCATGAGGAGCATCGTGCCGTGCTGAGAACCGACGGCAGTGGCAAGATCTGTATTCTTCCAGAAGAGGTCATCGGTCGCATTGCAGCGGGAGAGGTGGTCGAACGGCCGGCGGCGGTCGTAAAAGAGCTTCTTGAGAACAGCCTCGATGCAGGGAGTCGATCCATCACAATCGACGTGAGAGATGGAGGGCTCGCCTTGATTCGGGTGAGCGACGACGGGGAGGGCATGAGTCGGGAAGATGCCCCGCGCGCATTTCAGCGGCATGCCACGAGCAAGCTCCGGTCCGATTTAGATCTCTGGTCCATACGAACGATGGGGTTTCGGGGCGAAGCGTTGCCGAGCATCGCCGCTGTTGCCCATGTTCGGTTGATGACGGCGACTCGTTTTGCCGAGGTGGGGACCGAGTTGGAAGTTGTCGGGGGAACGATCGGGAAAATCGCCGAAGCTCCTCCTGTCACAGGAACACGCATCGAAGTCGCGGAACTGTTTCACAATCAGCCGGCCCGGAAGAAGTTCCTGAAGTCGACTCTCACGGAGTTTTTGCATATCAGCCGGGTCGTACAGCAGGCCTCGCTTGTCTGGACGTCCGTCCATTTCCGTTTGACGCACAATGCCGAGGAGATCTTCAATTACCCCTCCGCGTCGTCGAATGATGATCGGATCGCCCAGGTCTATCGACGCACCTTTCTCGACCAATGTCTCCGGATCAAGGCTTCGTTCCCCGGAGCTTGTGTCGATGGGTACATCGTGGATGCGGTCCACGCAAAGCCCGCTCGCATACCGCAAGAGTTGTTTGTGAACCGTCGTCCTGTGCGCAACGCCGCCGTCTCTCATGCCGTCGGGGAAGGGTACGGTTCATTCCTCGCCAAGGGGAATCAACCGCGATTCGTACTGTTTCTGGAAATCGACCCGGACCGCCTCGATGTCAATGTCCACCCGACCAAGCGGGAAGTGAGATTTTCGGACAATGAGCTGATCCACCAACTCGTACGGCGAGCGGTCCGCCAAGCCTTGAGCGGCGGAAAGACGGATGAGCTTGGGAAGACTCCGTTCGTAGAGTCCTCCGTGGGACGGACCACGGGTTCCATCGTGACGACTCTCTTCGCGTCCGAATCCGTTGAAGCGGAACCGACGATCCTGCGGCCCAGCCTCGAAACTCAATTGCCGTTGGTGAGCGAAGCGGCTGAGCCTTACGTTCGAGTGCCTTCAGCCGAGGTAACCGCGCTGGGGCAGATCAATCGGACATTCCTCATCGCTCAAGTCGGTGGCGATTTGACGGTGATTGATCAACACACGGCCCACGAGCGGGTTCTGTTTGAGCGACTGTATCGCGCATGGAAGACCCGTGGTATCCAGGCCCAGCCATTGCTGATCCCTGATCCGATGGAACTGTCGCCACCTCAAGCGGCATTGCTTCAACGCTACCAAAATGACCTGGAACAATTAGGAATGGAGATCGAGCCATTTGGATCCTCAACCGTCTTGATTAGAGCGATCCCGGTCGGTCTGGGCAAGATTGATCCAACGACGTTTCTGCAGGACCTCATGGATGATCTCACGCAGTGGGACAGTGCCTCCGGTCTGGAGATACGAGTGAGATCGGTCCTGGCATCATTGGCGTGCCACGGAGCGGTTCGAGCCGGCCGCTCGATGAAACTGGAAGAGATTAAAACTCTAGTTGAGGACTGGCGTACCGAAGGGGAGATCACGACTTGTCCGCACGGGCGGAGAACGTCGTTCCGACTCAACATCACAGACCTGGAGAAAATGTTTGGACGAGCCGGTTGGTAGCCGATGATTTGGGAAGAGGCTACGGGTTTTGGCGGAGAGTTCTTGATCCCGGGAGATAGGTGTATCGTCGGCTCGGCAGCATTCACGTGACATGCGATCAGATCAGTTGTTCCACCACCGTCCCCTAGTCGTACTTCTCGGTCCGACGGCCGTCGGTAAGAGCCGGATTGCAACACAAGTGGCAAAATACCTTGGGACGGATGTGCTGACGGCGGATTCCCGCCAAGTGTATCGCAGGATGGACATCGGAACGGATAAGCCGACCGCAGAGGAACGTCAGGGCGTGCCTCACCGGCTTATCGATTTGGTCGATCCCAGCGAAACGTTCAACACCGGTTGGTATCGGCGGGTTGCGATGGTAGAAATCGAACGCTTATACAGGACGGGGCGGTTGCCCTTCGTTGTGGGGGGGACGGGATTGTATATCCGAACCTTGGTGAAGGGGTTGTGTCCAGCGCCCCAAGCCGACTCACATGTGAGAGCAGACCTCAGGAAACTGAGAGACGACCGTGGACGAGATGGGCTCTATGCAGAGCTGATGCGCGTTGACCCTGAAACGGCAAGGCGGTTGCACCCGAACGATGAGCCCAAAGTCATGCGCGCGTTGGAAGTCTATCGGCTATCGGGGCGTCCGCTGTCGACTGTGCAAGCTGAACACGGATTTCAGGAGACTTCGTTTTCCGCTCTTCTGATCGGCCTTGAGCGAAGGAAAGAGACTCTGTATCGAAGGATTGAAGAACGAATCGATTGGCAGCTGACTCATGGAATGGTAGAAGAGACTCGATTATTGCTCGATGAGGGATACGGGCGCGAACTCGGTTCGATGAAAGGTCTCGGCTATCGCCAGGTCGGAGCCTATTTGGCGAATGAGTACGATTACGCCGAAATGGTGCGTCGGTTCAAGCGCGACACGAGACGTTTTGCGAAACGGCAGATGACCTGGTTTCGAGGCGAAGCAGGAGTTGCATGGCTGTCGATCGAGGACAACGAGCCGTATGAGCGGACGGCGCAACGAGTGATCGCACACATCGAACAATTCATGGGAGTCCTTGAACAACAGAAACAGCCTGCTGCATTGCAGCAAGTCTTTGAAGAAAAGGATCGATATGAAGAGCGCTATGAAGAAAAAAAGACAGGATGAGCGGGTGACCGTCGGAGTGATCGGAGGAAGCGGGCTGTACGACATTGAAGGGCTCACTTCTACTCGGTCCATCCGAGTCCGGACGCCGTTCGGGGCTCCTTCCGATGCGATTACTGTAGGCTCACTTGAGGGTATTCGGGTTGCATTTCTTTCACGGCATGGGCGAGGGCATGTGTTGAACCCGAGCGGCATCAACTATCGCGCGAACATTTTTGCGCTCAAGTCTTTAGGTGTGTCTCATGTGATTTCGATCAGCGCGGTAGGCAGCATGAAGGAATCACTTCACCCGGGCGACGTCGTTGTGCCGGACCAGTTCATCGATCTCACGAAGCGGCGCGTCTCGACATTCTTTGACAACGGAGTCGTCGCGCATGTGGCCTTCGGCGAGCCGGTGTGTGCCGAACTGACACAGGTTCTTCTGGCGGCTGGAGAAAAAGTCGGAGCCAATGTGCATCGCAGCGGGACCTATCTCTGCATGGAAGGGCCTCAGTTTTCGACGAAAGCGGAATCACGGCTCTATCGGCAATGGGGTGTCGATGTGATCGGGATGACCAATATGCCGGAAGCGAAACTGGCCCGTGAGGCGGAGCTCTGTTATGCGACCTTGGCGCTGGTGACCGATTATGACTGCTGGCATGAGACAGAGGAGGCGGTCACGGTGGAAGCGGTGTTGGGCACCCTTCGTCGCAATGTGGCTTTGGCTAAACAAATACTCCGCTCGGCCATGCCGTCCTTCGCCGATCCGGTAAACTGTCCCTGTCATCGATCATTGGACAATGCCATTCTGACGGCGCCGAACCGAATCCCTACCGCTGTTCGGAAGAAGCTCGCCGTGCTTGTTGACCGCGCTCTGACACCAAAGAAAGGAGTCCGTTAGCCATGGGGAAATTGTTAGTCGTTGGATCGGTTGCGCTTGATACGATCAAAACCCCATTCGGCGAGGGAACCGAGATTCTTGGAGGGTCGGCCACGTATTTCTCAACGGCGGCCAGCTTCTTTACCTCGGTGGCGCTTATTGCCGTGGTCGGAGAAGACTTTCCCCAGCAGCATATCGCGTTTCTCAAAAGCCGAGGAATCGATCTTACCGGTCTGGAACGGCGTCCAGGAGCAACTTTTCGTTGGAAGGGAGAATACACGCACCAGCTGAATGAAGCCCGTACTTTAGATACGCAGCTCAACGTGTTCGAAACGTTTCGTCCTCACATTCCTGAAGCCTATCGTGCGCCGGACGTACTGTTTCTAGGGAACATCCATCCGGAGCTTCAGCTCGATGTTCTGAACAAAGTGAAACGTCCCGCGCTGGTGGCCTGCGACACGATGAATTTCTGGATCAACGGCCAGCGTGAGGCACTTTGGAAGGTGTTGGAGAAAGTGGACATTCTGATCATCAACGACGGCGAGGCGCGCGCACTGGGCCAAGATTCCAATCTGGTGAAAGTGGCCAAGCTCGTGCTTTCACGAGGCCCCAAGCATCTCATCATCAAGCGGGGTGAGTATGGCGTGCTCATGTTCAATGAAAAGCAGATTTTCGGCGCGCCGGCGTTTCCGTTGGAAGACGTACGCGATCCGACCGGCGCCGGAGATACCTTCGCCGGCGGATTTCTGGGTTACTTGGCGGCGACGGGAAACCGGTCTCCGGAGGCCATGAGACAAGCCACCATCTTTGGGAGCGTGATGGCGTCATTTACAGTAGAATCCTTTAGTCTTGACCGATTGCGCATCCTGGATTACAAAGAGATTCAGGCTCGGTTCGCCGAGTTCAAGCGGCTCACACATTTTGAGGATGTTCAATGACCGGACGCGATCGACGGTTCCATCGGCTGCGAGAGTATCACTTGCCGGTCTGCTTAGGACTCATAAGTATCTGGGGAGGGTGTGCAAGCGACAAGGAAGTGCTGCAAAAATCGCAAGGGTATTATCAAGAGGGTGTCGCCAGCCTCCCGGGGGATCGCCAAAAGGCGTTCGTCTCCTTCCAGAAATCCGTCCAGTTGAATCCGTCCAATAAAGAGGCAAGGTACGCACTGGGACATGTGTACGCGCTGCAAGGCAAGTTGTCCTATGCAGAAGAGCAATTCCGCGCGGCAGTCAAGATCGATGAAACCTACTCCGAAGCGCATACGTATTTGGGACAAGTTCTGGCCAATCAGGACCGGTGGGACGAGGCGATCCAATCCTATCGACAGGCCTTGGCGAATCCTCTCTATCCAACGCCGGACTTAGCTCGATTTCACCTCGGGCGTGCGCTGGCACACCAAGGGGATCTTCAGGGCTCCATGGAGTCGTTGGAGGATGCGGTGTCGGCAAGTCCTCCAAGTGTCCCGCCTGCCATGACTCATCTTGAGCTCGGTCGGGTGTACTATAAATTAGGCTATACGACCAGAGCCCGGGAGATTTTGAAGAAAGTGGAAACGTTGGATAAAGGTGGAGAGCTGGCGACGGCGGCAACGGACCTCTTGACGCGATTGAAGTAGGAGACTTATGGAGTCGGTGGGCGAATTCTTCAGACAAGTCCGAGAGACGAAAGGGTTGACCGTTGATGAGGTGGCGTCGAAAACCCGAATTCGCACGGATTTCGTCAAGGCACTCGAGGACGGTAATTTTTCCAGGTTGCCCGACCAAGTCTTCGCCAAGGGGTTTGTGCGTTCCTACGCTCGATCGCTGGGATTGGATGAAGAAGATGCGATTCACCGGTTTATCCAGTCTGCCGGCTCTTTTTATGAGAAACAGGATGAGCGCGAACGGCTCAAGGTGCGACAGATTGAAGAAGATCGGAAGCGTCAGTCCAATCGGAAGGCGGTGACGATTGCGATCAGTATCGCCGTATTGACGCTCATCTTTCTCCTCAGTCGAGAGCAATCGTCGGTCTTTCGGCGTGGAGCCTCTGAGCAAGGCACGACTGCAAAACGCACGACTCAGGCGGCGAAAGAGGCTCCGGCCACAACGGCTCGTGAGCCTGAACGCACGGCGGAGGTGCCGAAACCGACCGATCTGCCTGTGGGAGCGTCAAAGACAACGACCGAGACCCTGCCGCGACAGGAACCTGTCATACCTGCCGGCACAGCTTCTCGATCGGAGCCAGAAACGGTTTCAACGGTATCGACGGCCTCTCCCGGCAGCGATGGGCCGTTAGCCGGCATCGCGCTGAACGCAACGGAGAGTTTCGGGGATGGTCAGCTGGTATTGGACTTGGAAGCGACAGAGTTGAGCTGGGTCGTCGTGCAGATCGATAACGGGAGTCCTCAGGAGTCGTTGCTACGACCAGGCGAAAAAGCCCATTGGAAGGGACAGGATCAATTCATCTTGACCCTTGGAAACGCCGGCGGAGTGAAGGCCGAGTTAAACGGCAAACCTCAAAAGCCGTTCGGACCGAGCGGAAAGGTTGCTCGGGACATTGTGTTGAAACGATAGTACCGCCTCTCACCGATCACGTTCATTCAATCTGTCCGTGCTTGTCCTCGGATCCTAATCTTCTACAATCCGCTCAAGCGTCACCTCGCATCTTTGATTTCATGGTCACATTTCAAGAGGCCACAGCGAGTGGTCGTTGCATCGTTGTCAATGAGGCGTAGCGGCGTAAGTGAGGCGCAAAGGTGTCACGAAATCGATGAAAATGTGGAATGAGCTTAGAGCGACCACATAAATGACGGCATTTGTGTGCCCATTTTTGAGTTGGTGTTGGCATGAGGTTTGATCTCCATTTACGTAACAAGAGAATGGGATGAGCGATGGAGAGAGAGGTGTTTTCTTGACAGGAATTCAAGGGCATTGGTATAGTTCGAACGTTTTACTAGACCCTTGACAATTATGAAGACAAGTCGTCGGCCTGGAGTGGTACTCAGGCTCAGTGGGTTCAACATAAAGGAGGACGTGTGATGGGGTATCTGTCCAAGTTTTTAGGAGTCACTGCCGCAGTGGTGTTTCTCTCGGTCTCGGTCGTCGGGGCTGAGGAAAAAGACCCTTTGAAACCTCGCGTTCCGCCCGATCAAGCTGCGGACGCAAAAGCTCTGAAGAATCCGGTCGCTTCCAGTCCGGAGAGCATCGCCAAAGGCAAGGCGCTCTACGAGGGGAAGGGCACCTGCTTCAATTGTCATGGCAAGGCCGGAGACGGCCAGGGTGAAGCCGGGAAGATCCTGAACCCAAGCCCGCGGGATTTCACCAACTGCAAGTTCCACAAGAAGCGGAAAGACGGCGAGCTCTTCTGGGTCATTAAGAACGGCAGCGCCGGAACGGGGATGGTTTCCCTGATTCCAGCCGCGATCACGGAAGAAGAAGCCTGGGCGATCATCAACTATGAACGGAGCTTCTGTAAGGCCGAGTAGTTCCGGAAGCTTCTAGTGCGTTGTAAAGCGGGGGTGGGGAGGCAACTCTCCACCCTCTTTTTTTGCCGTCAGGCGATCGAATAAGCACGTTTCTCCATTCCGAATGAGCTTTTGTTTTTCTTTCCTAACAAAAAGTATGTCCTCCACAGCTGGAATGATTAGGTTCTGAGCCTTCACTGATCCAAAATCCCCCCAGTTTGGGGGGATTGTACAAATAACCCTATTAAAGGGTGTCTAGGGGATTGCGTCACGGACACAAAAAAGGGTAGAGTCCGCGCGTCAGCCCAGGTCGCATGACAAACTCAAACGAGGTGACAATCACCAAGAGCCGTCAGATTTTACAAATAGGAGGGCGACTATGTACAGCCTATGGCCGTGGGTGAAGTGCCGAGTACGAGTAGCAATGATCACGCTTGTGCTTGGCTCAGCGGGACTCATTTCCAGTATTACCAGTGACAGGAGTTATGCCGGAGATACTGCCCTACCGCCAGGCGTCGCGGCAGCGGATATCGAATACAATGGTCGTATTGCTGTCAACGGTGACCCGGTCACGGTGAAAATTGCCACTCCGAATAAGAATGGCGTGGTGGTCTTCGACGGCACAGCCGGCCAGCGGATCAATATCGGCTTCAGCGGTGTCACCCTCACACAGTTTCACGTGTCAGTCTATCGGCCGGATGGCGGGGTGATGCCCCGACATGTCTCCGCAGTGAGGAACTATTATGCGACGATGGGCGAGCGGCCACTCTCCTCACAGACAAAAGTGCATACAGACATGGCAGCCTACCAGTTTTCGACCGATTCGGCTGCCGCGATCTCTTCCAGCGAGATGAACGGCGCTAGCGTTGATCTTGAAGTACTGCCGGTAACAGGGGCCTATACAATTTTCATCGACCCGGACGTTACGTATACGGGGAGTTTCAAGCTCACGCTTTCAAACGAGCTCAGTGGTGATCTTGTCCCTCACGGTTCAGCTGTAACGGCCAATATCAATCGGACCGGGCAGAAGGCCCGTTATACATTCTCGGGAGAAAGCGGCAAAACGGTGAGTTTACAGTTGAGCGAGGTGACAATCCGAAGCGGGTACGTCTCGATTGTTGCTCCGGATGGAAGTTTGTTAGGCAAGCCGATCTCATTTGTCTCTGGGGGTGGTGCGGTGGGTACTATGATTCCGGGCCAGGTCCTTCCGGCTTCGGGAACCTATGCTGTCTTGGTTGAATCGGATCTGAGTTACACCGGGAGGGTCAAGCTGGCGCTTTATAATGCTCCGGAACTGACCGGGAGCATCGTGATCGATCAAGGGACTGTGACATCGACCCTAACAGTGCCGGGTCAACGGGCGCGCTATACATTCAGCGGGACGGAGGGGCAATGGGTGAATCTCGGGCTTACCGGGGTGACAATTCCCATGACGACTGTGGCCATCCTGAAACCGGATGGCAGTAAATGGGAATCGACCACAATCGGTCCAAGTGGCGGCAGTCTCGATCCCTTGACGGCTCTGCCCGCAACAGGGACTTACACCATCGCGGTGGAACCGGTTAGTAACTATACCGGCAGTATGACGCTCGCCCTTTCTTCTCCCGTCACGGGTACGATCGCACTCGATGGAGCCTCGGTGCCGGTTAATCTGAACAGGGTGGGCCAGACGGCGCGCTATACGTTCAATGGCAACGCTGGGCAATGGGTGAATCTCGGGCTTTCGTCCGTGAGTATTACATCCAGTGCGGTCACGCTTATGACATCGGATGGGATCATCCTTGCCTCAACGGGTGTGGGTACGGCCGGTGGGGGTCTCGAAGATCAAAACCCCTTGCCGACCACCGGCACATATACGATTCTCGTCGATCCTGTCGGTAGCTACACCGGGAAAATGACCTTGACTCTCTCGACCGAGGTTGCGGATTCATTAAAGATGAATGCGGGGCCAAGGCCGATCACGGTCAGCCGCGCGGGCCAAAATGGACGCTATACGTTTACAGGCACCGCGAATCAACTAGCCACGATCAAGGTCACCAACAATAAGCTCGGCAGCGTGACCGTCAATCTCTATAGCCCGAATGGCATCCTGCAAGCCGGGATGACGAGCTCCGAATCAAGCTTCACTCTTAACCCAGTCACACTGGCTTCAGCAGACACGTACACAGTCACAGTAAATCCTGCGTTGTCTGAGACGGGCAGTATTCAACTACAGGTGAGTAGTCAATAGGAGCGGAGTTTCTGCAGAAGCGAGCCATCGCTTCTGCTGAGATGGTTACAGGTCGAAGGAGGGTGGGGAGGCAACTCCCCACCCTCCTTTTTTGGCGCGAAGCGACGATAGGTTGGAATGAGGGCAAGACGTCAGCATAGTGGTTCACACGGATGCTGGTGGAGAAGAAGAGGCTGACGGGCGTGGCTCTCTTCTCAGCGGTAAACTTCTTTGCGGTCGCCGATCTTGACGATGAGGACTATGAGCTCCTTATCTTGAATCGTGTAGATGATCCGGTAATCACCTTCTCGGATTCGATAGAGGTCCTCTTCTCCGACCAGTTTCTTCACGCCCTGCGGCCGCGGATTTTCACGGAGTGACTTGAGCCGTTTGACGATGCGTTTCTGAATCGAGTCGGTAAGAGACTTGAGTTGACGTTCGGCGGGCGGGGCGAGGAGGATTGAGTAGGCCATCGGGAAGGACTAAAGGCCAAGGTCTTTCAGAATCACATCGAGTGATTTTGCTCCCTTTTTCTTCGTCTCAGCCAGAGCGGCCCGTGCGTCGGCGAGGTCGATCCGATCTTCCAATTCTTCGAGTAGCCGCAAATCATCAATCGGCACCACAGCGGCGATGTCTTTTCCCCTTCGACGCACCACGACACGCTCTTTCCCGTATGCTGCACGGTTGATCGTATCCGCAAATCCCTGTCTCGCTTTACTGGCAGGCAGATGGGCCATGGCGCTCTCCCTTAATAAGAGGCTCGGAAGACCCTAACTGAACAAATTGTACAAATGGTACAGCAGACATTTTAGGAGGTCAAGCGTGAGGAGTCAGGTTCCAGCGTAAGAAGAACTTGTAAGAAAGTGGCGGTGGTCCGTCAGCCGATGGCAATAGGAATTGCGGTTGGAGGGCGTGGCGTGTGCGGGAGATGTCGGATGGCAAAGCTGGAACGGTATTCCTGCGCCATGCCACAATTCAAGATCCGACTCCGTATATGCTCTTCTCCAGAACATTAGAACTTACAACTAAAATGCGGTACATTAGCGGCTCTATCTGCCCACCATACTTCTACAGGAGGTGCTTTCCTTATGTCCACACTTGATCAGGTACCGTTTGGTGGTGTTGAATTTGCTGACAATCCGGAACCACGCTGTCCATGCATTCTTCTCCTTGACACGTCAGCGTCCATGCGAGGTGCAAAGATTGTTGAACTAAACAAGGGTCTCGAAATCTTTGCGGACGAATTGCGCTCCGATGCAATGGCTGCCAAGCGGGTCGAGGTGGCGATTGTGACCTTCGGTCCAGTACAGACTATCCAGCATTTCGTTACAGCAGACACCTTTCATCCTCCTACGCTGGTGGCCGATGCGGATACCCCCATGGGAGCTGCCATTCAAACAGCTATCTCAATGATCAGTGATCGCAAAGCAACGTATAAGGCGAACGGTGTCGGGTACTACCGCCCCTGGATTTTCCTCATTACCGATGGAGGGCCCACCGACGAAGTAACGGCTGCAACTGCTGCCTTAAAAGAAGGCGAAATGTCGAAGAACTTTATGTTCTACGCGGTCGGTGTGGAGGGTGCAGACATGGGTAAGCTCAAACAGATAGCCGTGCGAGAACCCCTAATGCTCAAAGGTCTGTCGTTCAGAGAATTGTTTGTCTGGCTCTCGAACTCTCTGGGTAGTATTTCCCGGTCTCAACCTGGAGATAAGGTGCCGCTCGCTAATCCAACCGCACCGGACGGCTGGGCCGTCGCTGGCTGAGATTATGGTGTGGCGATGGGCTGCAGCGCGGGCCACTGGGCGTTCTCATCTGAAGAGCGGACTCCCGTGTCAAGACCGATTCGGCGTACAACTCCTGGCCAATGGAACCCTGATTGCAGCCCTCGCTGATGGAGCCGGGTCAGCCGTACGCGGAGAGGTCGGGGCTGAGACAGCGGTTCTCACGGTGCTTTCCTCCCTGCATAAGTCTCTGAACGAAGGAGCTACTGATCTCAAATCTCTCGTGCAGGACGCGGTCGGAGAAGCACGCCAAGCAGTTATCGCCGTTGCGGAACGGGACCAACAGGATATCCGTCAGTATGCCTCCACGCTCCTCGCTGTCGTTCTCACCAATGAAGGTGGTGCTGCCGCACAGATCGGTGATGGTGTCATCGTCGTCAAGCGCGACCATGAAGAGTGGGCCTGGATTCTCTGGCCGCAGCGCGGTGAATACACGAATACCACCTTTTTTCTTACAGATCCGGCCGCAACCCAACGCCTTGAGGTCGAGGGCTTTCCCGGGCCTATCACAGATCTTGCTCTCATGTCTGACGGCCTCGAGTGTCTTGCCTTGCGCTATGCCGATCAGACGGTCCATCAGCCGTTTTTTAATGGCATGTTTCGATCCCTCGTGCTCGAGCAGGGATCTGACGAAATCAAAACCTTCTCCGATTCATTGAAAGATTATCTCGCCAGCGAGCCAATCTCCTCCCGTACCGACGACGATGTATCCATCATTTTGGCAACACGTCGACCAACGGGCGCTTCTATATGACAAAGCTCAGATTGGCCCGCTCAGGGGTCACCGTGGTCCTTGGACAAGAAATTGGTCGGGGAGGTGAGGGTGTTATCTTTGCCCTCCCAGAAAGTCCTGACCGCGTCGCGAAGCTATACCTGAAAGAGCTCGAGCCCAAGAAGGTCCAAAAACTTACAATGATGGTAGGCACGTCGACTCCTACCTTGTTGAAGATTGCCGCCTGGCCCATTGATCTGTTGATCGATGCTTACCAAAAGCTGCGCGGGTTTGTCATGCCTCGGATTGCCGCGAGGCGGGACATTCATGAACTGTACAGTCCGAAAAGCCGGGTCGATGCGTTTCCTCAAACCGATTTCCGATTCCTTGTCCATGTCGGAACCAACATCGCCCGAGCCTTCGCGAGGGTTCATGAGCATGGTCACGTGATCGGCGACGTCAATCACGGCAATCTGTTGGTCGGGCCTGACGGCACCGTCATGTTAATTGATTGTGATTCATTCCAGGTCGGCCAAGGTGCGACCGCATTTTCCTGTGATGTCGGTGTCCCATTGTTTACAGCACCTGAACTCCATGGCAAACCGTTGCGGGGCCTGATCCGAACGCCCAACCACGACATGTTTGGCCTAGCGGTTCTACTCTTTCATCTCGTCTATATGGGACGGCATCCGTTCGCTGGCCGTTTTTTAGGTCATGGGGACATGCCGATTGAGAAAGCCGTGGCCGAAAACCGGTTTGCGTATGGACCAGATCGCCAAGCGAATCAAATGGAACGGCCACCAGGAACAATTCCGTTGGACACCATGGGCAGGACTATCTCTGACCTGTTTATTAGAACCTTTGAGCGGGCAGGCAATCATGGGGGGCGTCCGAAGGCCGAGAAGTGGATCGATGCCCTCGTTCAACTTGAGAACAGCTTGCGTGTTTGCAGCTCTGCAAAATGGCACCATTACCTCCAGTCATTACCTGCGTGTCCTTGGTGCTCAGTTGAAAAGAAGACAGGCGTTCGGTTATTTGGACAGCGAGTTATTGTCAATCGATTCACTGGCACTGTCGATATCGATGCTCTTTGGGAGACGATTGTTGTAGTCCCTGGGCCTGGTCCGGACCCTACATTGCCATCAGAACGTCCTGGGCAGCTTACCGCCGTCTCATCTGTCCGCAAGATTGCGTATGTATTCCGGAAGCTCATCGGTTGCGCCATCGTTCTTCTTGGCATTGCCGCATGCAACGCTGATCCGAAGGGCGGTAGTGGTTGGTGGGGTCTCGCCGCGTTGATTATTGCTTATGCTATATGGCCTCGTGCATCAAGCGAAGAACGGCTGCAGGCTGAGCGAGTCCTCACAACAGCAAAGAACGAATGGGAAGATGCCATCGCTCGGTGGAAGCGGGAAGCGAGTCAGTCGGTATTCCGTGGGAAGTTAGACGATCTGGAGAAAGCAAAACGGCAGTTGGTGGATCTGCCGAGGAAAAGGCAGCAGGGCATCGCAAAGCTGGAAGGGAAGCGTCATGGGCGGCAACTGGATCGCTATCTTGACCGGTTTCGAATAGATCGCGGAGACATCCCGGGGATTGGGCCTAGCCGAACCGCCATGCTGGCGAGTTATGGGATCGAGACAGCCGCGGATATTAAACGTGGCGGGATTGACATACCAGGGTTTGGGCGAAAATTAAACAGCGAACTGCTCAAGTGGCGAAAAGGTCATGAGCAAAATTTTCGCTTCAATCCCAATGAACCTGTGAATCAGGCGGATATCGACGAGCTCGATCGCGAGCTCGATGCCGAGCAGGTAGGGTTGAGTAGCATTCTTCGACAAGGTCCTGAACAACTGCGCTGGCTGTCATCTGACATATCTGCTGCACGAGCACGCCTTATGCCGGTTCTGGAACGGTGTTGGCACCAGCTACAACTTGCCGAAGCATCCCTGAAGGCGCTATGACCATTGCTGCAACGGTGTAGCTATTATTCTCTCGATGACCATGCAAGGCAGACAGCAAGAAAAGAATTCTTCACCCGCGCTGGGTATGGGCTTGTAGCTTATAGATGATGTGCCCTATCCAAATCGTAGCAGGCAACCGATACCCTCAAAGCTTTGACCCTGGCACGACAGATTGATTTTTGGAACATCCAAGAGTCGGTTCGATTCTCGACGTAACAAAAAAATACAGATGGAATGGTCCAATCCCTCGCAAATTGATAGTCCCTGTAAACATGAACCTTGAGGCGTGCGTATTGCCTCATTAGGGCGACGGCTATTGCTTGAATTTCTGCCATGATGACTGGCCTGCCAAACATGGAAAGGGCAGCGAGCGGTGCCATTGAGCCACTGGCCACCGAACCGTTATGCATCGCGAGAATTATGGCCCTTCCGACGAGGTGAGCGAAGGAAGGGCAGTCAGGACAAGCGAGCCGGCCGCGTCGTCCGGCTTGAGCGGTGGAAGCAGCAAGGGGCGTTGCTCCTGATTGAACTGTGACTTTGCCGCCCAGGCGACTTTTTGACGCACGTAGCCGGCAAGTTCTCCGAATGTGACTGTCCCGTTGCGGTTGGTATCGGCCTCGCCTCGGAGTCCTTTCAAGAGGTAGTAGGTGAATAGGCTGTGGCGGTGTTGGTCGTCTTCCAGCCCCTTCGTAAAGTCTTCGCCCCCGATCAGTGCGAGACTGTTCCCTCCACCAAGTTCCCAATGGGGTGAAGCAGTCTTTCCCTTGGCATCACCGCGCAGTCTGGACACCGTCCCGTCGAACAAGAAGATGACATGCTTGGCCTTGAGCCTGGCGAAGGCTGACTCAAAATCATTGAGTGGGTAAAGTCGGGTCGAGTCTGCCGCACTTCCGTCATAAAGAGCCAGCAAGATATCGCCGGTCGGCGTCACCATCGCTTGTCCCGAAAAATAGACGATCACGACGGCATTCTTGTCCGCATGTTGTGGGAGCCAGCCGAACAATACTTCGTTGATATCGGCACGGAGTGCCTTCTGGTTTCGCAACAGCCGGATATTCGACGGGGGTATGCCGCCAAGCGACTGAAAATAGGCGGCGACGGTCTCCGCATCCGTTGCGGCGTAGCGGCGGGGTGTGAGCTTGGTATCTCGATAGGAACCGACCCCGATAGAGATGAGGTAGGTCTGAGGCTGTTGAAAGCCCAACGCCGGCGCGGGAATTTGGTTCACGTCGTCCGTGCCGGTACCGGACGGCTGAATGGTCAACGAAAGGGTTTGGGGCGGCGCCGCGGCTCCTCCCGATTCGGCCACTGTAACATGGATCACAGCTTGTTGGGCCTGTTTGGTCGGAGGGAGAGTGGCGATGAACTCGAGGGATTTCGTCTGGCCCGCTTGTAGTGACTGGATCGGCAGCGTCGCTGCAGGGAATTGCTCGATGATCGACGGAGTTCCGGTGAGAGAAGCCGACACATTCTCAACGGAGCGTGTTCCCGCATTGACCACATCGACACGAACCCGCACATGCTCGCCGCCTTCAAAAATCAGATTACTGTTCTCATCGAGGAGCATGGCTTTGAATCGAAGAACCGACGAGGTTGAAGCCGAAGACGTTCCCCCATTTCCGACCGACGTCTGGTTCTGCTCCAGCGAAGCAATGGGTTCCTGTCCACCGGCAGCGAGTCTGGCATTCAGAGAGACACGTGTCGCAAAATCGATGACGGCGTCGCGGACGAAGGGCTCGATCATATAGTCGCAGTTTTTCGAGAGCTGTTCGAGCCGCAATCGCTCCTGACGGGCGATCTTGATGTCCGTCTGACGGAGCAACGCTCCCCTTCGGTCGTGGATGCGAGCGATGGCGTTGAGGTGTAAAACGGCGGGGGCCCGGTCATACAATGCCCCCTTATTGATGTCGAACGATGAATCAACAAGGTCGACCTGAATGACATAATCAGGCGGGGAGGTGTCGCTGGTGCCTTCGTCAAATGCCGTTTTGAACGTTCGATGAATGCCTTCCTGTAAGGCCTCTTGGATTCGATCTCCCAGCGGAATTTCCTGGAGCTGGCCGCAGGAATCGCTGTAACGAATCGTCAGTTCTTTGATCGATGGGGAAATTTCAAGCTTGGCACTGGCGGGTAACGGGTCCCCCAGCGGAGGAAATTCCAGAGGTTTGACGCAAGCGGCAAGAAAGAGGAGCGCGCATCCGATCCATGCCCCTGCCGCATGTCCCCTACGATTGAACGGTTTTGTTGGGATCAATGCCTGGCCTATGGTAACAAATCTCGCTTGGGGCGTGCGCCACCGTACTGGAAACATTGAGGTGAAAGCAACCGCCCGGCAGCTTGAGTAGGTGAGGACTTTTCCTCTTTGAAGCCTGTTGAAAGAGTGGTGTAATATGTAGTGTTCGAGCCATGGAGATGCTCGAACTAATAGTACTCTCGATGAGAGTCACATCCTGGAGGAATTCAGTTATGGCAAACTGGAGTCAGCAAGCGACCAAAGTATGTATCGGCAGCGGACTGATTGTGTGGGCTCTAGCCGGCAGTGGATGCGTGTCACCTGCATCAGCCGCAGGGGTCCCTCCAGCATGGGCTCAAGGCTTTTCGGATATCGTGAAAAAGACTACTCCGGCCGTTGTGAATATCGCAGTGACGGGCGGAGGAGAAGGGAGCCGAAGACGAGGAGGGGCTCCGCCTAGTCCATTCGGGACCCCACCGCCTGGAGACGAACCGGGAGGAGGAGAAGGGCCGACCCCGCCGCCGATTCCGCATGGTCCACCCATGCCGCATCGTCCGGATCAGAGCGCGGGCTCCGGCGTCATCTTGGATGCCAGCGGGTTCATCGTGACCAATAATCACGTCGTTGAGGGAGCCACTCAGATTACTGTGACTCTCAGCGATCGGCGCGAGTTTTCGGCGAAAGTGGTAGGCACTGATCCGAAGACGGATTTGGCGGTCGTCAAGATCGACGCCAAGGATTTGCCGTCGCTGAAATGGGCTGAGTACGAAAAGTTACAGGTCGGTGATCTTGTGCTGGCGGTTGGAAGTCCGTTTGGCTTGAGTTCCACCGTCACGCTCGGCATCATCAGCGCCCTTGGGCGCGGGAATGTCGGAATTGCCGACTACGAGGATTTCATTCAGACCGACGCAGCGATCAATCCCGGAAATTCTGGCGGCGCGCTTGTCAACATGAACGGAGATCTGATCGGTATCAACACCGCGATTTTCTCGCGAACCGGCGGATCGGAAGGGATCGGGTTTGCGATTCCCAGCAGCATCGCCCTCGATATCGTGGACAGTCTCCAGAGAACGGGTAAGGTGGTACGCGGATGGATGGGCGTCGCGATCCAGGAGATTACGCCGGCCTTGGCGAAATCATTCAAGCTTCCGGAGCAGCGGAAGGGTGTGTTGATCAGCGATGTCAATGAAAACGGCCCTTCCCATGCCGCTGGAGTGAAGCGAGGCGATGTCGTCGTGGCATTTAACGGCAAGGATGTACAAAGTGTCAGTCAGCTGCGCAATCTCGTCGCCAGAACGGTGGTAGGGAAAGACGCGCAGGTCAAGGTCTTGCGCGAAGGCAAGGAGCAGCTGCTCGTCGTGAAGGTGGCCGAACGCCCCTCGGATGAAATGCTGGCCAAGAAAGAACCGGCGCCGCCGAAGGAAGCGGGAGAAACGATGAAGCTCCCGGACAATGTGCTCGCGTCGTTGCGCGTCCAAACGCTGGATAATGCGTTGATGAGCCAGTTGAACATTTCCGCGAAGACGGCTGGAGTGGTCATCACGTCGGTCGAGTCTGGTGGTCCGGCAGAGGCAGCCGGCCTCCAGCGTGGTGACGTGATCCAAGAAGTCAATCACGAGTCGATCAAGACGCTCAGTGATTATCAAAAGGCTGCGGAAAAGATCAAGAAAGACGAACTTGCCGTGCTGTTGGTCAATCGGCAAGGGAACAGCCTGTTTGTGGCGATTAATCCGAAGTAGGAAGCCCAGGGGAATCTGTCGATCTGTTGATTGCCGGAAGCCCGATCGTCGGATCGACAGATATCGAAACTTACGAGGCTGTGTGCTGAATAAGCTGAATCGGTGGCTGCAAGATTCGGTCTTTAAGCCGCTGGAAGACAAGAAGATGCCGGTCATGGAGCACCTCGTGGAGTTCCAGGTCCGGCTCACCCGCGCGGTGATTACCCTGGCGGTCGTTTTCACGGGGACGTTTTTTTATGCCGATGCGTTGGTCAAATGGTTGCGGGTTCCGCTCCAGAATATGTTCGTGCCGAGCAAATTGACCTGGGAGCCCACCGATTTACCGACGGTGCCGTTTGTATTTCTTGCCCCGGCCGAGGCACTCTGGCAGAACGTCAAGGTGGCGGGACTGTTCGCGATCGTGCTCGCCATGCCCTATTTCTTGTTTGAGATCTGGAGGTTCGTCGTTCCGGGACTTCACGCTCAGGAGCGACGGTTTGTCGGGCCGTTCGTCTGCGTGAGCGCATTGGCGTTCTATGCCGGGGCAGGATTTTCGTTTTTCTTCGTGCTTCCGTTCGCTTTGAATTTTTTGATTTCGTACGGAGTCAACGCCGGATTTGTGCCGCAGATCTCGATCGCCCAGTACGTCGGGTTTGCTCTGTGGTTCTTGACGGTCTTCGGGCTGATCTTTGAAGTGCCGTTAGCCATCACCCTCATGGCGAAGTTGGGTTGGGTCGATGCGCCGTTCCTGGTTCAGTATTGGAAGTGGGCGTTGTTGGGATCTTTTGTCATCGCCGCGATTCTGACTCCCACGCCGGACCCGTTCAATCAGACGCTTATGGCCGTTCCCATGTTTCTTCTCTATTGGATCGGCATTTTCGGCGCGAAGGTTTTCGGCAAAAAAGTGCCCGCAGAAAGTCATCAATCGGGTGTTCCGACAGTCGCCATGGCCGGGGTAGGGGTCGGGGGGACTGCTTCAGGTATGTCGATGCCGAAATCGTCGGGCGATGACTATGTCAACGTTTCCGGAGGGAGACACCATTAGCAGGATGTTGAAAAAGTCCGCCAGCTTTGTTCTCGCATCGCTCAGAGGCTCAACGTACCGAAGCGTACGCCTCGCCTCTTCGCTCGCTGCGGCCTCGCTGGATGGCCTTTTTGAACATCCTCCTAGTTTTCAACCTCTGTGAGCGATAAAGGCGACAAACAGAATTTTTGAAGGAAAGAAATCCCATGGCACGTGAACTCAACGTCATCAATACTGGTACTGGTGGAGATGCCTGCACCTATATGTGGGCGTGCGCCATCTGCGACGAAAACGAACGGTGTCAAAAGGATAAAGAAGGACATAGCCGATGGCTGGTCGCCAAACGGATGGAGCGCATCGAGCACAAAGTCCTCATCATGAGCAATAAAGGTGGGGTAGGAAAGAGCACGTGCACGACAAACATCGCGGTGAGCCTCGCACTCAAAGGATGGCACGTCGGTATCTGTGACATGGATATTCACGGGCCCAACATTCCGAAAATGGTCGGCGCGGAAGGTCAGAAGCTCAAGGTCAGCACCTCCGGCGGGATTATTCCCTTCCAAGCCTACAATTTGAAGATCGCCTCGATGTCGTTTCTGTTGCAGAACTCGGATGACCCGATTATCTGGCGCGATGCCTACAAGTACGAATTCATCAATCAGCTGCTCGGGGGTGTCGATTGGCAGGATTTGAATTTTCTCCTGGTCGATCTTCCGCCGGGAACCGGGAACGAATCGGTCACGACGATCGATCTACTCGGCACGGTGAGCGGTGCCGTGATTATTACCACGCCACAAGAAGTGGCGCTCCTTGATTCCAGAAAGTCGGTCACGTTTTGCAAGGACAGCGAGGTGCCGATCGTCGGGATCGTGGAAAATATGAGCGGGCTCGAGTGTCCGCATTGCCATACTCATATTGATGTATTCCGGAAGGGCGGTGGGGAAGCGTCAGCGCTCGATATGGGAGTCCCATTTTTAGGGAGGATTCCGCTCGACCCGGACGTGGTCACACAGTCCGACGCGGGTGAACCCTTTGCGCTGTTCAATTCAGACACGCCGACGGCGGAGGCGTACCACCGTATCGCCAATCAGGTGGAAACCTTCTGTAAAAAAGGCGCATCGCTGCTGAAAGTTGGTCGGGCGACTGCGGGACCGCTGAAGGGAGTCGGCCAGTGAAAGCTGCGGATGCCATGACCGGATTGACCCAACTCTACGAGGCGCAAAGGATCGTGCTCGATGCTGCGCCGGTGTTGGGTGTTGAAAAGATCTCGATTCTGGATGCCTTGGGCCGTGTCCTGAGCGAAGACATCATCGCTGAGCGCGATAATCCACCGTGGGATAACTCCGCCATGGATGGGTTTGCCGTCAGATGGGAGGATATCAAACAGGAGCAAGCCATTCAAAAACCGGTCACCCTCTCGGTCATCGAGGATGTTCCGGCAGGGGTGATGCCGTCGAAAACGATCGGTTTTGGACAGGCCATCCGGATCATGACGGGGGCTCCGATCCCTCAAGGGGCGGATACAGTTCTGAAGGTTGAAGATACGGAACATACGCCTGATTCGGTCCGCGTGTTTAAGGCGGAACCCAAAGGAGCCAATATTCGGCCGCAGGGTGGGGACGTCAAGAAGGGTGATTGCATCATTGCCAAAGGGACTCGGATCCGTCCAAGTGAAGCAGGAATGCTGGCCATCTTGGCCAAACCGTTCGCATTTGTCTACCAGCGGCCCCGGGTGGCGATCCTTTCCACCGGTGATGAGTTGGCCGACTTGGACGAGCGATTCAGCGAGGAGAAGATCATCAATTCGAACAGCTATGGGATGGCTGCGGCTGTGCAGGAAGCGGGTGGCATTCCATTATTGCTCGGCATCGCGCGTGATACGCCGATGGCGATCAAAGAAAAGATCTCGCAAGGATTGAATGCCGACATGTTGGTATTGTCCGGCGGGGTATCGATGGGTGACTATGATTTCACCAAAGCGGTGTTCCGTGAGCTCGGCGCCGAGATGAATTTTTGGAAACTCGCCATCCGGCCCGGTCAACCGCTGGCCTTCGGGAAGATCCAGGGCAAGCTCGCGTTCGGTCTCCCGGGCAATCCGGTCTCGTCGATGGTGACCTTCGAGCAATTGGTGCGACCTGCGTTACTCAAAATGAGTGGATGTCGGAGCTATGGACGTCCGGTGGTTCAGGCCATATTTCAGGAACGATTTTCCAAGCGGGGCGATCGGCGCCATTTCCTGCGCGGCATTCTCACGAGGGAAGAAGGTGTGTTCATGGTTCGAACGACCGGAGACCAGGGCTCCGGTATTCTTACGTCCATGGTCAAGGCGAATTGTCTCATCGATGTGCCGGTAGAAGTTGAGCGGCTCAATCCCGGTGACGAGGTGGTGGTTCAATTGTTGAGCGGTGAGGCATGGCCTGCTAAAACCGAGCATGGGCATTCCGGCGAGCATCGCCTTTCTTGTTGCTAGAATACAGGGAGTCATTGGTCATGAGTCATTGGTCATAATTTCTCCGACCATTGACCATTGGCCATTGACCATTGACTTCAATGCCAGTCCCCATCGTCTCTTTTATCGGCCGCTCGAACAGCGGCAAAACAACCTTGATCGAACGGGTTATCCCCGAGTTGGTGAGAGCCGGGTACCGTGTGGCGACGGTCAAACATGCGGGCCATGGGTTTGATCTCGATACGGAAGGTAAAGATAGTTGGCGCCATAAACGCGCCGGCGCCGCTAGTGTTGTGGTGGTCTCGAAGGGGAGCCTCGCGCTGTTTGCCGATGTTTCCGAACAGCTGAAGGTGGAGGAAGTGCGCGATCGTTTCTTGGATGCCTCTTACGACCTCATCATCGCGGAAGGGTGGAAAAGTGAAGGGTATCCGAAGATCATCATCGTTCGTGATCAGCCCGGTGAAATTGCATACGCTTCCGACGGTCTCTTGGCGGTGGTTTCGGACAAACCGATCAATCTTCCCGTGCCTGTGCTCCATCTGGACGATGTGGCCGGCGTCGCCGCCCTCTTAATCAAGCAGTTCCCCCTTAGACGACGGGAGCATGAGCGGGAAGTCTAAGGCCACGCTGTTGCTGACCCTCGTGATCGGAGCTATGGCTCTGGTTGGAGCTGCGATACCGCTTACAGATCATCCCACATTCTGCGCAGGATGCCACACGATCGCCCCTGCTTATGAGAGCTGGACCAAGTCTTCCCATAAGGAAGTTACTTGTGTTGCATGTCATGTGAGGCCCGGTCTCGAAGGGTGGTTAAGCGATAAGGTCTGGGCAGGAGTGAGAGATGCAGCGATCTACGTATTTGGAACGCCGACCGATGCACACAATCTCAAGGCAAAGGTGGATTCCGGAGTCTGTCTCAGTTGCCATCGTCATATCCTTCGCGTGTCCGAGACGGCGCCGCGCGATCTTCCGTCGCCGGTGAAAGAGGTGGGGCTGGTCATGAACCATCGCCGACATATGGAGGCTTTCAGAGTCCGTGGACAGGAGGAGGGGTGTACGACTTGTCATTCCGGCGTCGTGCATGATGAACCCATCAAGGGTTATCCTATTGTCATTCCACGCGGACATGTATCGGCGGACAGCCGATCTTGGCATCCGAATCATCCGGACGGCTCCTATCTTCGCGCGAGGGCGCTCAATGACTGTTTTCGTTGCCATGATGGGAAGGCACAGTATCGCGGAAAAACGTTAGACCGGAAATGCGAGACCTGCCATATCCCGGAGAAGATCAGCGGCTCCTTGCTATTCAACTAATCGACCGAATCCGTCAACGTGATGGCTACTCCAGTGCTGAAAGTGTCGGATCTGACCAAGCGGTTCGGCGACTTTACGGCGGTCAATGGGGTGTCTTTTGAGATCAGACCGGGAGAAATTCTGGGACTCTTGGGGCCGAACGGAGCCGGGAAGACCACCACCATTCAGATGCTCTTGGGACTCGTGACCCCTACGGCCGGCTCTATTCATATGTTCGGCCTGGATCTCGCGACTCATCGTGAGGAGATTCTGCAGCAGGTCAACTTTTCGTCTACCTACATCTCCATGCCCCAGGCGCTCACGGTAGAAGAAAATTTATGGGTCGTCGCGCGGCTCTACGGGATTTCGGATATGGCTCGACGCGTCAACGACATCGTCAAAAAACTGGAGATGGGGGAGTTCCGCGGCAAGATCACCCGCAAGTTGTCGTCGGGGCAGATGACGAGACTCACCTTGGCGAAAGCGTTTCTTACCGAACCACGCATCCTCTTTCTTGACGAGCCGACGGCGAGTTTGGACCCCGATATCGCCGACAAGATCAGATCGTTGCTGAAAGAAGAGCGGCGATCATCCGGCCTCAGCATCCTCTACACGTCACATAATATGCGCGAAATGGAAGAAATGTCGGATCGCATCATTTTTCTTCAGCGCGGACGTATTGTGGCGGAAGGAACCGCGCAGGAAATTGTCGACCGATTCGGGAAGGCCGATTTGGAAGAGGTGTTCTTGAAGTTTGCACGGGAGCAGGGGCGATCATCATCGTGACGGACGTATTGATCGATGGTTGTGCCGGATTTCTTGCGGGAGGGCTGGCACTCAGTGCGGCCTGGGGTCTCTTTTGGCTGGCGATCAGTCTGGTCGGTCTGAGCCGAGGGACATGCGGCCGGCGTATTGTCTTCATGAGTTTGGTGGGAGGAGGTGTGCCGCTTGCCTTGGCGATCGCTCTTGTGTGGTGGATGAGTGATCTTGAACGTATGACGTCTATGTTCGCCGTGGGGCTCATGGGGATGCCGACGGTATTGGCGGGTCTCTGGTTGCGGAGGATGTCCGACGGACAACGGGCGGGGGCACACCTGGTCTCGAGCGTCCGGCAGCTCATGGGAGACCTTCTCGGTATGCATCAGGGATGCGGGGACTGTCATGATGAACATGATCATAGGACGTGCCGATGAAACTGCACCGCATCACGGCATTGATCGTCAGGCATTTGTACCTCTACCGACGCAGTTTGCCCCGCATTATGGAAATCTTTTACTGGCCTTTCCTGGATCTCGTGATCTGGGGGTTTATCACGCTCTATCTCGCTCGATACCAAAGCCAGGTTCCTGGATTCGTCACCTTTTTCTTGGGCGCGTTGATCCTATGGGACATGCTGTTCCGATCGCAACAGGGGATCACGATTTCCTTTCTCGAAGAACTCTGGGCGCGTAACTTAATGAACCTATTCGCCAGCCCTCTGAAACCGAGCGAGTTTCTGACCGCCACGATGGTCATGAGCGTGATGAAGGTGGTGGTCGTCTCGATCGTCATGGTGGGTTGTGCCTTTCTTTTTTATTCGTATAACATTCTGGTCGTCGGGGTGTGGCTGATGCCGTTAGTGCTCAATTTGGTCGTTACCGGCTGGATTATCGGCGTGTTTACGACCTCACTCATCATGAGGTTCGGACAAGAGGCCGAAGTGCTCGCCTGGAGCATGGTGTTTCTCTTCCAACCGATATCTTGTGTCTTCTACCCTATGGAAGTGTTGCCCAAGTGGCTGCAGATGATTGCATGGGTGAATCCGGCGGCACATATCTTTGAGGGCATGCGGACTGTCCTGAGTACAGGTGTACCACCCGGTGGGGACCTTGCCTGGGCGGTTTGCCTGAATGGGGCCTTGCTTGTCGCCGTCGTCGCTTGGTTCTATCGGACGGTTGCCTACTGTAAGGACCAGGGGCTCCTGGTTCGAGTCGGGGAGTAAGGTTGTAATCCAGAGGGCTCTGTGCTAGTGTAGACCAGACTCATGTCGTGCTGGGTCTCGGCGACACTGAGTGTCTATCAGAGGAGACCCGCAATGCCGATGTTGCCTTGTCCGGGAATCTT
>JAHBWU010000001.1 GCA_019636835.1 Nitrospira sp. | reverse complement strand
ATATAGCGCATCAATCAACTCGATTTACCGCCGAGTCGACCGGTATGGACTTTTCCGGCGTGATTCGTTACATTGTCACCCCCTCAAGATCTCAACGAGAATGAGATCTCAGAAGGACATGACCCCCCATGAATAGACCGATCGACAATCAACATGTTATTGAAATCAAGGCGTTGCCGTCCCCGCGCGCCATTAAGACCAAGCTGCCTATTACCGATCAGGCTGCGGCACTCGTCGTCGAAACCCGAGAAGCGATTCGCCGAATTCTCCATGGAAAGGATCGTGACAGGCTCCTGGTCATCGTAGGACCGTGCTCCATCCATGACCCAGAAGCCGCCTATGAGTATGCCGCCAAGCTGAAGCCGATTGCCGATGCCCTGCGCGATCGTTTCTTGATCGTTATGAGGACCTATTTTGAAAAGCCCAGGACGACCATCGGATGGAAAGGGCTCATCAATGACCCTCACCTCGATGGAACCTGTGATATCGCGGCGGGGATGGAGCTGGCGCGATCGATTCTTCTTCGAATCAATCAACTGGGTCTTCCTTGTGGGACTGAACTACTGGATCCGATCAGTCCGCAGTACGTCGCTGACCTCATCAGCTGGGCGGCGATCGGCGCCCGCACCACGGAAAGCCAAACCCATCGTGAAATGGCGAGCGGCGTGTCCATGCCGGTCGGCTTCAAGAATGGGACTGAAGGCAGCTTGCAGGTTGCCGTCAATGCCATGGTTTCCGCCAGCACCCCACACCATTTCGTGGGCATCAACGCCGACGGCCAAACTGCGATCATCAGAACGATGGGCAACCCCGACCGCCATATCGTCCTGCGCGGCGGGGGGGGAAGAACGAACTACGAAGCAGAACAGGTGGCTAAAGCAGAAGCGGCAGTCGCCGGAGAAGGCATCACCCGTCCGATCATGATCGACTGTTCGCACGACAACTCCAACAAAGACCACACGCGTCAAGGCTTGGTCGCCCATGAGGTTCTGCGACAGTTCCGTGAAGGCCGTCAAACCATCATGGGTCTCATGCTCGAAAGCAACCTCAATTCCGGCAGACAGGCGTGGAAAGAAGGTGTCGCCCTCCTTCATGGTGTCTCTATTACTGATGCCTGTCTGGGATGGGGCGATACCGAACGTCTACTGACCGAACTCGCCGCAGTCATCACTCCAAAGCCGGTTGCCTGAACTCTATTCTTTCCGACCATTAGTAGCTCGGAGCACCAGACCGCTTGTTCGGGCAAGCAATCGTTCACGGCCAATTCACCAACCCTTCGTAGAGCCACCAGAGACCGATCGACGAAAGCAGCACCCCGGTCCATAGTTTGAAGTCAACCTCCGGCACGTGCTGAAGCGTACCCTTTACACCAATCACCAAGCATCCCGTCGCCAGCAACGCCACTCCCATTCCTGCCAATGCGGAGCCCCACGCCTCGGACGCAATGGCCAATGCCGAGACGATCATGCAAATTTCAAAGGCTTCGATCGCGGCGCTTTTGGTCATGACCAAAGTCTTCAACGGGCTGAACAGGCCTCGATCAGACTCGCTGCGAGCTGAAAATCCCCGCAGCGGATTCTCTACCCACCCAGGCCGTTGCCGGTGCCGCTTTCGACGAACGGACTTGATCAACCACGACACGCCGAGCCAGAGCAAGAGGGCGCCGACGATGCTCCGGAGGAGATGAATAGGAATACGTGCGAGCCATGGCCAGGTGAAATAGGCAGGGAAGGCGACGAGCAGATTCCCTAACGCCGTTCCGATGATCGCTTCTTTGACGGAACCGGTTCGCGCCAACGCATAGGCAATCACGGCAGTTTCAAGAAATTCGACGCCGGTGCCGGCAAAGGCGGCAACGAATATTTGAAGATTCATAGGGAGGGCGGCGAAGCCTCATCCATCATTGATATCGCGCTGCGACTTCTGCGCCGAACTTGAACGGCACTTTGAGAAGTATCAGATTCTGAGCGTTATGCCGCCTTCGCTCGGCTGGACCAGAATCCACCGGCGATCAATGCAAGCGTCAGCGCCTGCAGCATGAGGCTCTGAGCGGTGGGGTGGATTCCCAACATCGGCAATGAGAAGAAGCGCACCGTCGTGGTTCCCAGCACACCTGCTTCTTGCAACGCCGCAACTCCATTACCCACAAAGACGACGGCCATCAACGCCAGCAGGCTTGAGGCGGCAGCAAAGAACGGCCCGATCGGCAGACGCACGCTGTAGCGAAGGATCATGCCGCCGATCAGCACCAGCAGCAGTGCCGCAGTAACAATGCCCCACAGCACCGCGCCATGCCCAGCCGCACCGGCCTGCGACCACAATGTCTCGTAGAACAGGATCACTTCGAACAGTTCGCGGTACACGACGAGGAACGAGATGGCGGCCATCGTCCACAGCGTGCGCTTGCCCAATGCGGCATTGATTTGCTCACGGATGAAGCGGTTCCAAGCTTGCGCGTTCAAGCGGTTGTGCAACCACCAGCCGACATAGAGCAGCATGGCGGCGGCCAGCAATGCTGTGATGCCTTCGGTCAGTTCGCGATTAGCGCCCGAGATGCTGAGCGCATAGCGAGCGATGATCCAGGTGATGCCGCCCAGCGCCACGGCTCCAATCCACCCAGCATGGATGTAGGGCGCCGCATCACGCCGCCCCGTCTTGACGGTGAAAGCCACGATAGCTGAAACCACCAAGATCGCCTCCAATCCCTCCCGGAGCAAGATCAACATGGAACTCACGAAGGCGGCATTCGGCGATAAGACGCTGCCGAACAGCGAAGCATCGGCACGATCGAGCAGAGCCTTCACCTTCGCGACTTGCGCTGTGACGGCATCGGACGGTCGCCCCTCGCTGATAGCCGCGCGCAGCATCGTCATCTCACGCTCAATTTCCAGGCGCAGCGGTGCATCAACGTTGTTCAGTGCCGATTCGATCGGCTCAAAGCCGTCAAGGTAGGCCATGATCACTAGGCGCTGTGCACCATCTCGGTCGCCCTTCGCATAGGCTTGCACCGTCTCGTCGAGCTTAGTACGGGAGAAGTCCAGAGGCCTCTGGGCAAAAACCTGCAACGCATGTGGCTGTTGCGTCAGGTAGGCTCGCACGGCGTCTATCGAAGAACCGGCGGGAGCTTGCTCGCTGGGCGCCTCTGTCACAAGCGCGCGCAGGCTTCCAAAAGCTGTTTTCCCCTCGCCTCGACGCCACAGTGCCTCCCCTTTCGCCACCACTTCGGAATCAGCGCGTAGACCTCCTACGAAGAACGCCAGTGTCCAGCGGTCGGCCTCGGAGAGTTCGGTGAAGGCGCGCATCGTCGTGCCGCGCACGCCAAGCGTAATGGTATTGTACACGCCATGCAGGCTGTGTTTGCTCATGCGAGCTTCATCATGTAAGTCGCTAGGCGGCGGCTCCATACCCTTGGCCGATGGCCCATCGCCGCGCCCCTGCGTACCGTGACACGCGGCGCAGTATTGTGCAAACAGCCGTCCGGCCTGCCGGAGGTCGGGAGGCTGTTGTGGCGACACGCTCAGTTTCCACGATTGGATCACGCCCATGCGCAGCCGGCGGGTGAGTGCGGAAATCTCGCTGTCAGGCGTCTTGTCCTCGATGCGCGCGAGCAGCCCACGAGCTTGCTGCAACAACCTCGGCTGCTCAGGAACAGCGGGTAACTGGCCAAGAAGGACGACGGCTTGAGCGGCAAACTCGCGCTGTTCAGCGTACTCCTCGGCGTTGACCACCTTGCCGTCCTGCACGACCCCGAGGTAATCCACACCGACATAATCCAGCATGTGGACGATGGTCTGTGCCTTTTCGTCGTCAGCCGGCTCGGCCATCGCAACGCCGTGCAGGTTCGCAGCCAACAGCACTAGCGTCAGCCACCACGGAAGGGAGTTCGATAAGAACAAGAAGGTACCTGTTGATGTCATTGCGGCTCGACTTTCTGCCTACGTAGTCCACTCCCGTTCATGGTCTGCTATACCCCATTGTGTTGGATGCCGCCACCGCACAGAGGGACAAGGAGCGAATGATACGCGCATTTTGGCAAGTGCCTGTGCGACAAGTCAATGAGGACTCAAGCCCGGACGAGGCGCGATCCTCAGCATGAGTCGCATGGGGCATCGCTAAGATAATCGCTTCCCCGTGGCCGAGCCGGCCTGGGACCAGACAAGAGCTAGGAAACCTCCAGATGATAGCGGTCCAACGTGGTAGCTTTATGACGCGCGAGGTTGGAGAGCGCCTTATTGTAGTCGATGATGGCCCGTAATTCGTTTCCCTGCGCGGTCGCGAGGTCACGCTGAAAATCGAGCACAAAGCGAGTCGTGCTCAATCCCACCCTCAACCGTTCCTGCTCGGTTTGCAATTGCTTCTCGGCTAAGATGCGTGCCGAACGGGTGGTCTCGATGCGTTTGAAGTCGGTCTGCACGCGGCGCACGGCTTCACGAATGCCGAGAATAATTTGGTGACGGACGCTCGCGAGGGCGATTTCGGCATTCTTGGCTTCCAGTTGGCGCTTCGTATACGTACTGACGGCAGAACGATTGCCGAGCGGATAGCTGAACAAGAGGCCCGCGCCATAGTTATAAAAATCGCCGCTGAAATTTCTGGTGAAGGAGCTGCCGTAATCACCCCCTAATCCCGAAAGCCCCATCGTTCCTTGGACTGAAAGCGTGGGAAGCAACTGGTTGCGGGCAAATTGTTTATTGAGTTCGCTGGATTCGATATGCTTTTTTGCCTGGACGATTTCCGGGCGCTGTTCGATCGCGGTCTCGATGGCTTCTTCGAGACTGAGGGTCTCGAGATAGGTGATGGGAGCGTCGACAGGCGTGAGGCGCACGTTTTGCCGCAACTCGGCTTCACCAGGATTCAGGATGGTCCGCAGTTGATCTTCTTCATCGCGAATGGCTTTTTCGGCCACCAAGACCTGCTCTACTCTGGACGCCACGGCGGCCTCGGCTTGGAGCACATCGACGATGGACATCACGCCGCCTTTGGCCTTGATCCGGTTGGCGGCCAACAGTTCCTCGGCAGCCTTCAACGCAGCTTGGGCGACCTTCACATTTTCCCTTGCAAACACCAGTTCCCAATAGTTCTGTTCGACCGAGGCGATGACGGTCATGACCCTGTCTCGAAAGATATGTTGCTCGACGACCGCATCGTTTTGGGCGACCTTAATGAAGGTGGTGTTCACCGCGATGCCCGCATTCTTGAGCAGCGGCTGAGTCACTGTGAACGACAAACCGCCGGTCCAGGCAGGGTTGAACAAGAATCCCTCGGCGAGATCCTGATTCACGCTGTTTCGAGCAGGACTGTAGTTCATACCAATATTTCCGCCCGTCACAAGGTTGGTCGACGCATCGACCGACAGGGTATGGTTGCGCTGGTCGAACCTCGTAATCTGGTTAAGCAGCTGTCCGGTTGCTCCGAACACGGGTCGCTCAAGAGGATCGACCGTACGGAGATACCGGCCGTTCACACTCACCGTGGGATCGAACTTCGCTTGTTCGATGACGATGTCGGTCAACCGACTTTCTTTGGTGTGGCGACTGAGACTGATGTCGAGATTGTTCTGCAAGGCACGAACAGCCGCATCCGCCAGTGACACCGCTTCCTGACGTTCCGCTGGAGGCGGTTGGGTTACATCCAGGCTCCAACCCTGAGATGGAGACAGAATGCCCCACATCCCGGCGATCATAAGAGCTACGTCTCTTACGACTCTGTGGCGAGCCGAACGTCCGCAATCCATAACACTCCTTCCATAAACAGAGTCCCTACCGAGAGCCGACATATCATCGACCGAACGAGGATGGATAGACCATTACCTCCATAGAAGATCAGCACCTCGTCCCATTAGTAAGACGAGACTACCCAACCTGTCCCTCACATGGAGTAGCCTGAGGGGCTGATCAGGTTTCAATATATCGTCATGTGTGATCAGCAGACTGCGGCCCCACAACAAGCTGTGGGCCATGAAGACCATATGGCGCCTTCGTCCCCTCCGCTTCAGGCACCTTCGCGCCTCTCGAAAGGATCCTATAACCGGCTGGAACCAGGACAAGCGTCACGAGAGTTGACACCAACAGCCCTCCGATGATTACGATGCCGATCTGACGGCGGCCTGCTGCTCCCGCACCGGTGGCCAGCGCAAGCGGCAAGGCGCCGAGAATCGTCGCGCAGGTCGTCATTAGAATTGGACGAAGCCGTAACCCGGCTGCTTCAATTACTGCCTGGGACACATCGAGCCCCCGTTCACGAAGCTGATTGGCGAATTCCACGATCAGAATGGCGTTCTTGGACACAAGCCCGATCAGTATCACCAGTCCGATCTGACTATAGATGGTAAGGGTTCCGTCGATCGCGGCTAACGAGAGCAACGATCCCGACAGGGCAGGAGGTACAGTAAGCAGAATCGTCCAGGGATGCCGGAAGCTCTCGAACTGCGCCGCGAGCACCAAGAAGATGACCGCCAGCGCCAACACGAAGGTCAGATACAGGTTGCGATTGCTTTCCGCGAATGTCTTGGATTCTCCGGCATACGCCGTCCGCATACCAGGCTTGATGATATCGCGTGACGTTTCGTCCAGATAGTTCAAGGCCTGCCCCAATGTGAAGCCGTCGGCCAACCCCGCGCTGATGGTGACGGCACGCATGCGATCGACATGGTTCAACGCTTCCGGCGCCGGGACTTCCTTGACCGTGACGATATTGTTGAGCTGGACCAATGCGCCTTCATTCCCCCGCACATAGAGCTGACTGATATCCGATGGTTTTTCACGATGCCGATCGTCGACCTTCACGATTACCTTATACTGACGGCCATTCTGCATGAACGTGTTCACCGGCCTTCCGCTGAGCAAGGTCTCCAACGTCCGCCCGATGGAAACAACAGACACTCCGAGGTCGGCGCTCTTGTCGCGATGCGTTTCAACGGTCAAGTGCGGCGTATCCAGCAAAGCATCCATGCCGGGCGTCACAAATCCGGGATGGTTGGCCAGCCGTGCGACCAGTTTATCGGCGGTCTGTTGCAACTCCTGATAATCCAATCCGCCAATGACAAACTGCACCGGCGTCTTCTCCAACCATTCGCCGATGGAAGACGGATTCAACAGATACGCCTTCACACCGGCCAACTTGCCGAGTTCTTGATTCAGGCTGGCGACGATCTCCTGCTGACTCTTGGCGCGCTCATTCCAATCCTTCAACGTCACCCAACTCTCGGCACGGTTGACCCTTGTTGGACGGTCGCCGAGGGCCACCATCGTATACGTATGGGCAACCTCAGGGACCGTCTTGAGCAACGCTTCCAATTCTTTGGCATAGGTATCGGTATACCGAAGGGTGGCGCCTTGTGGCGCGATGAGGAAACCGGAGAACCATCCCGCGTCCTCGAGAGGCGCTAATTCGGAGGGGAGTCGATTCAAGATGGACAGGCTCGCAAGGCTCGCTCCGACCGCCACGATCACAATGACTATCCGGGCGTTCATGGCCCATGCTAATCCACGGCGATAACGTTGACCCACATCGTCCGCCAATCGTGCGGCAAATCGAAACCTGGTCACCCCGATGTCATGGCGAAGCAACCGCCCACACATCATCGGCGTTAAAGTCAGCGCCACGAAGCCGGACAAGAGCACGGCCGACGCGACAGCAATGGCTAGTTCCGCAAACAGTTGGCCGACAATGCCGGTCAGAAACGCGATGGGGACGAATACGGTGACGAGCGAGATGGTGGTCGCCATGACGGCAAAGGCGATCTCGTTCGTACCCTCGATCGCCGCCCGCTCCGGAGGCATGCCGGCAACGATCCGACGATGAATATTCTCGAGGACGATGATGGCATCGTCCACCACGAGGCCTACGGCGAGCACAAGCCCCAGCAAGGTCAGGACGTTCAGCGAACACCCCGTGACCGCCATGATCGTGCAGGTCCCGATAATCGAGACTGGAATGGCAACAGCCGGTATGAGCGTCGCTCGTGTACTACCGAGGAAGAGGAAGATCACCATCACAACAAGGAGCAACGACAGGCCCAAGGCCACATACACTTCATCCAGAGACCGTTCGATCGGAGTCGCGCTGTCCCACGCCATGGTCAGGTTCATACCGTCCGGCAGTCCAGCCGAGATGGACGGCAGTTGCTCCTTGACGGCACGCGCCACGGCCAAGGTATTCGCCTTAGACTGGCGAGATACGGAAATCCCCAGCGAGGGCTTGCCGTTGAATCGCACCAGCTTGCGGGTATCCTCCGCGCCCAATTCCACACGCGCCACATCTTCCAGGCGAACCGGATAGCCTTCGCGGTAAGCCACGATGAGCGATTCGAATTGCCTTGACGACTGCAGAGTGCCCTTCAGCGAGACGCCGAACTCCATCTGATTGCCCTCGATCCGTCCGGCCGGAATCGAGGCATTTTGGTTGCGGATCGCGTCTTCCACGTCCTCAACGGTCAGGCGACGCGCAGCGAGTCGATCGGGATCCAACCAAATCCGCATGGCATAGCGCCGTTCACCGTCGAGATACGTCGCCGACACTCCGGGGATCATGGCCAGCCGCGTCTTGATGAATCGATCAGCGATGTCGGATAGTTCCAGTTCAGAATGGCGATCGCTGGACACGGTAAGCCACAGAACTTCCGTATTCTCCGCCGCGGCTTTTTCGACATGGGGTTCAAGAATTCCCAACGGCAACACCGGACGGATCTGAGAAACCCGATCGCGGACATCGTTGGTTGCACCATCCAGGTCTCGTTTCAATTCAAATTCCATGGTGATCAACGACACTTCTTCGCGGCTGGCAGAGGTGATCGACCGGAGTCCCTGAATACCGCTGAGCGCGTCTTCGAGCGGTGTGGTCACGTCCACCTCGACAACGGATGCGCTGGCCCCCTGATACACCGTTCGAACCGAGACGATCGGCGGTTTGATGTCGGGATACTCGCGAACAGGCAATCGCAAGAAACTCAAGAGTCCGAACAACACCAGCAGCAGCGTCATGACGATCGCGAACACCGGCCGATGAATACAGGTCTCGGAAAGACTCATGGCTACCCTGAATGGTGCTGGGAAAACGCCCTACTCGGATGATTTGATTGAGACAAGCGCGCCGTCGTGCAGCTTGTGGGTTCCTGTCCTGACCACCAAATCCCCTTCTTTCAATCCTGCGCGGACATGGACCATTCCTCGCTCACGAATACCTAACGTGACTTCTTTCAGACGGGCGATCCGCTCTTCGACCTGAAACACCATGGCCTTATCCTGTCGAAGAAACCCGGCTTCTTCCGGGATGAGCAGCGCACGGGGATCTTCCCCTACGGTCAACCGGACGGTGACGAAGAGACCAGGCCGGAGGGTACCTGCTGGGTTCGGAATCACCGCACGCACCGCCACGGTTCGATTGACGGCATCGACCCTCGGATCGATCGCCGTGACCCGTCCCTCGAACGTCACATTCGGAAAGGCATCCGTCGTGACGACCAACGGTTGGTCGACATGCAGGCGGCTCAACCACACTTCCGCGACTTTGAAATCCACGTGGAGATTGCGTAAGTTCTCAAGATTGACGATGTCCTGACCAGGTTGAAGGTAATCACCGACCGAGACGTGCCGAAACCCCACCGTTCCGCTGAACGGGGCACGGATGATAGTTTTCTTCAGACGAGCCGCGTATAAATGGCTGTTCGCCGCAGCCGCGTGCCAAGCCATCCTGGCTTCGTCCATCTGTTGAGCCGGCACAATGGCGGTTTGCTGGTCGGCAATCCGCTTCAGCCGTTCATAGGTCACCAGCGTCATTTTCTCCTCTGCCGTCGCTTGATTGACTTGCGACTGGAGTTCCTCGGAATCCAATTCCAATAGTGGCGCCCCACGCTCGACAACCTGTCCGTCTTGAAAATGGATCAGACGAATGACGCCGGCGATCTCGGGTCTCACCATAATCGACGCGATCGCCTCCAGCGTGCCCACGGCTTGGATCGATTCCGTCATTGAACCGGCGATGACCGGCGCGACTTCTACCAAAGTATGCTGCTCAGTCGACGGCGCGGCAGTCGATGACTCGCTGTTTGACCGGCCGCCTACCCTGATTGCAAGGATAAGAACGACCAGCAGAGCAACCCCGATGGCAACGGTGAAACTTTTCGACTTCATGATACTGACCGTATGGACACACTGGCCCTTGTCGTATATGAGACGAATAAGCCGGACAGAAACCTCACCTGCCTATTTATCCGTACACAGCGGACGGTCGTAGGAAGTAGTAGCAGGAGGCCATGGCCATTGGCGACGGTCCAGCAACGCTGGTTATCCTAATGCCAAGATTTCAACACCTTATGAATAGAATCGTTTTCGAAGGTGAGAGGAAAGACGTCAATGGATTGGGTGCCTCGAATTGCTGATTTTAGCTGATCACTCCCGCCTGCACCATGCCCGGTTCATAGGGGTGCTCAATGAACCTACCTGAACGAAACTGCCGCTGATTCTTCGGTCTGGCATTCCCAAAGACTCCATGAATAATCCATGGATATGACTTGATATTCCGTTCGCTTCACGAATCCGGAATACGCCTCGAGCATCAACTCCTCGACCGGACACGAGTACGCAATCAACACACGACGTCCAGTGTCTGCTTGAAACCGACGCATATTGTCCGCGACATTCTTGAATATGGGCCCAAGGAAAGGGCGATACATATAAATCAGCAGGTCGGTGTCCGGAAACACGAAATCCGCCGCATTGACACAACTGACCCGGACATTTCTGCAGAGCGCCGGGTTCCTCACATCCGACAAATACCGATTGATATTGGTTTCCGCTACCCCGCAATGCAATGGAGACAGTTCTACACCGATTACTTCCTTAAACGGCAGTTGTGCCGCCACGATCAAGGTTCGCCCCTTTCCGCACCCTAAATCGATAAATGAATATTGACCGAGATCCAGGCCGTGAGTCGTGTTCGTGAGAATATGCCGGATCACGAGTTCCCTGGTAGGAACATAACCGACTGCCAGGCTCCTGGCCGTCTCATCGGCGATTCCTGCCTCGGATGATTCCGTGACGCCGGAAGTCATCACTCCATATTTCTTGTCGAAATCGTCCTGTGGCTTCTGGCTCAAGAGGTACAGAATAATTTCCTTGAGAGTTTCCCAGAAGCCGAATACCCGGTAGGTATTCATCACAATCTTGAACTTTCCGCTGGTGTCAGGGTTGTACTGCATACGACTCCTTCTGCGCGCCACAGGCCCGCTTCATTGCCAGGATTTCGCTGATGCGTTGATGAACCTGGATGCTCTGTACCGCATCCGTATGCTCACCAAGAATGGTTCCGATCTCCACGGTTCCCCGTGTATACAACGTCCAATCAACCGGAGCTTTTCCGTGCTTGCTGAGCGTCGCGCTGGTCCACCAGGCATGAAGTGGCGCCCGCAAGGGATTCTGCATAACAGCGTTCAGAATCCTGGCCGTTTCCCGGTCCAAGGCATAGGCAACCTTCAAGGAGGCGACGGACATGTCGGACTCCTCGCGGGACAGTAGGTTGTGGTCCTGGGCCCACCGGATCGCATGTTCCACTCGGTCTTCCTCGCTTAACTGCGCCAGTTCATCTCTCAGCGTCTGCCGCTCTGTGTCGGGCAAAGCTAGGAAAGCTTCCTTGCGATCGCCCTGTATATAATGGTTCATCTCATCACCGATCGAAGCCGTAGATTCCGATGCCGTCTGGGGTTGTGTATCCAGAATGCCCAGAAATGCGAGTGATTGCCCCTGCTGCTCGAGCAGCCGTCCCACGGCCAACGCGATGGCGCCTCCATTGGACCATCCGAGCAGATGATACGGCCTGTCCGGTTGCCGCTCGCGGATCATTACGGTGAAGCGTGCGGCGATCCGATCCATCGACAGCGCGTCCCACGGTTCCGAGAAGATCCAGCTCAACGTCAATCCATAGACGGGCCGGTCTTCACCCAACGCATAGGCGAGTGATTGATAGGCCGAGACGTGCGTTCCAGTCGGATCGAAGCAGAAAAGCGGCGCACCTTTACGTCCGGCCTGAAGCACCACGAACGGAGAAGACGCCGTTTCGGCGTGACCGGAAATCCGTTGTGCCAAACCCGCGACTGTCGGGGCCTGGAAAAGATCGAGCAGTGAGATCGGGTTCCCGATCATCCGTTGGATGCGGGACACCAGCTGCACCGCAGTCAATGAGTGACCACCGAGATCGAAGAAGTTGTCATGAATGCCTACTTGCGGCAGGCCGAGCACCTCCGCCCACTCGCGCGCAAACCTTGCTTCCATATCCGTGCGGGGCGCCACGAACGTCCGTTGCGGATCTCGGCCGGCTGGTGCAGGCAGTGCGCGGCGATCCAGCTTGCCGTTGGCATTGCGGGGCAGCGACTCCAACACGACGATAACGGACGGCACCATATATTCCGGCAATCGCCCGCGTAAGAACTCACGCAGTGCTTCACTGGACGCGCCTCCCGCCGCATAGGCGACGAGCCGTTTGTCTCCCCCGGCATCTTCACTCGTCACGACCGCAGCCTCATGCACGTCCGGATGCGCGAGAAGTTGCGATTCGATTTCTCCTAGCTCGATCCTGAACCCACGTACTTTGACCTGATGATCCATCCGGCCGATGAACTGAATGACACCGTTCGGCAGATAATGGGCCATGTCGCCGGTCCGATACAGGCGAGCGCCAGGCTCTTTCGCGAAGGGGTGCGGCACAAATACTTCGGCCGTCTTGGCAGGATTCAACACGTAGCCCCGGCCGACACCGACTCCCGCCACGCATAATTCTCCCGACACTCCGACCGGCAGCGGTTTCAGAGACGGTGACAGCACATAGAGCTCGAGGTTGGGCACGGGCCTGCCGACCGGTATAAAAGCAGTCTGCTCGTCCGGGCTCTCGATGATCTGATGCAGAGCCACGTCGTCCGCACATTCCGCCGGGCCATAGGCATTGACCAGCGGAATCGACGGATAGCGGGCGAGCCAGCGGCGGCACAGTTGCCCCGACAGCGCTTCTCCGGTCGGCAACAGCATCCGCAAGCATGTGAGTTCAGGCTCACGACCGTCCGCATCGGCTCTCATATCGAGCATGCCCTGCAGCAGCGCGGGCACGGTCTCGAGGATCGTGATGCCCGCCGCTTCCACGTGGCGCAGCAACCGTGCCGGGTCATGAGCGATCTCGTCGGGAACGATGCACACACGTCCTCCGCACAAGAGCGGGGCGAGAAATTGCCAGACGGAAATGTCGAAGCACTGTGACGCCGTCTGAGCGATCACGTCGGCGGCGGTCAGCCGGAGCGTCGTCACTTTTCCCCACAGGTGATTGAGCATCCCTCGCTGCTCGACCATCGCTCCCTTGGGCATTCCCGTGGAGCCGGAGGTATAGATTACATAGACGGTTTGCGCGGCATGCCACGGTGTACAGGGATTGCCGTCCTGCTCCACCGAAGACTGAACCGCCTCCATCGTCAATAGAATTGGCTTTGCGTTGTCTCCAAACCCTTCCGTCAGCGGCTTCGCACGCTGCCGATAGCTTTCCGTGGTCAACAGCACACGGGCGCGGCTTTCGCCGAGCATATGCGCCAGCCGATGATCCGGGTGTCCCGCGTCGAGCGGTAGATAAATACCCCCCGCCTTGAGAATTCCCAGCAGCATCGTGAGAAAGTCCAGGTCTCGGTCGCCCAAGAGCGCCACGGCCGTTTCGTGCCCCACTCCGTTGAGCAGCAACACATGGGCAACTCGGTTGGCCCGGCGATTCAATTCGTGATAGGTCACATGTCGATCCAACCAGACGGCCGCCACATTGTCCGGTGTCGCCGACGCCTGCGCTTCGAACAACTGAACAAATGACCGCTCCGGTACCGGAAGGCAGGGTCCCACGTTCCAGTCCGTCAACAAGCGGTGCGCTTCCGCACCGGTTAACAGGCGCAATTCCTCAACTGACGTGTCGGGCCTCTCAGCCATGTCCTGAAGAATCCGTTCATAGTGATGGAGCATGCGCGTGACGCCGTCGGCGGAAAACAGATCGGTGTTGTATTCCATCGAAGCGGTCAATCCACTGTCGGTTTCGCACAGCGTCAGGGTCAGATCGAACTTCGCCGTCAGCGGTTCCACATCTACGGTACCGATGTGAAGTCCGGGAATGTCCAGTTCCGATGCGGGGGCGTTTTGCAACTCGAACATGACCTGGAAGATCGGCGAGTAGCTGACATCGCGCACCGGCTGCAGCACCTCGACCAGCTTTTCGAACGGCACATCCTGATGTGTGTAGGCGCCGAGACAAACCTGTCGGACCAGGGCTAAGAGCTCGCGGACCGTCTGATTTTCCGACAGGTCAGCCCGCAGCGCCAGCGTGTTCACGAAAAAACCAATGAGTCCTTCGATCTCGCTACAAGTGCGGTTGGCGATAGGAGACCCGACGATGAGGTCGGTCCGGCCTGTATACCTGAACAGCAGCGCATAGAACCCGGCCAGCAAGGTCATGAACAGCGTCACGCCTTCGCGCCGGCTGAACTCGGTCATCGCGGAAGACAATTCGGAGGACAACGACAGATTCAGCGACGCGCCGCGCGAAGTCTGGACCGGAGGTCGCGGACGATCCATCGGAAGATTCAGCGGTTCGAGCCCGCCGGCCAGCCGCTCCTTCCAGTAATCGAGTTGGCGATCCAAGCGCGCACCGGACAGCCACTGCCGTTGCCAGATAGAAAAATCCGCGTATTGAACGGGCAGTTCGGGCAGTAATGCGAGTCTGCCTTGGACCTGAGCGACATACAACTCCGTCATCTCCCGCACCAAGATATGCGAAGACCAGGCATCGGACACAATGTGATGCATCGTCAGCAGAAGGATATGCTCTTCCGCATCAAGTCTGAGCAGCGTGACACGAAGCATGGGACCGTAGGCCAGCTCGAACGGACGTTGCGCTTCGACCGTCGCAAGCCGCAAGATGGCCGCCTCCCGTTCGGATGTCTCCAAATGATCGAGCGTGACGACTGGCACTGACATCGCCGATGTCGGCGCTACGACTTGTACCGGTTGTCCGTCTGATAGAGATACTGTGGTCCGTAGGACTTCGTGCCGACGGACCAGTTCATTGACGCTTCGTTCCAGGGCCGCAGCATCCAGCCTCCCTGACAGCCGCAGCGCGATCGGCAAATTGTAGGAGGCCCCATCCGGTTCCAGTTGTGCCAACACCCAGAGACGCTGCTGAGCGAAGGACAACGGAACCGGTCCGTCACGTTCCACTCGCGAGATCGACGGCACGTCCATGCTTCCGTCCAGACGGCGGGCCGACTCCACGGCTTCGGCCAGTTGGGCTACCGTCGTCGCCTCGAAAAGTGTCCGCAGCGGCAGTTCCACATGAAAGACCGAGCGCACCCGTGCCATCACTTGTGTCGCCAGCAACGAATGTCCACCGAGATCGAAGAAGTTGTCATGAATCCCGATCCGGTCCCGCTTCAGAATGGTCTCCCAAATGCCCGTCAACATTTCTTCCGTCGGATTGCGCGGCGCTACATAGCGGCGGTGCGACGCTAGAGAGGTCTCAGGATCCGGAAGAAGCGCACGATCGACTTTTCCGTTCTGATTCAACGGCAGCGCCGGCAGGCAGACCAACGCGGTGGGAATCATATAGTCCGGCAAACGCTCCTTCAAAAACTCACGCCATCCTGTGGGCTCGCCGGAGGAATCGCGAGCCACAACGTAGGCGGCTAGATACTTCTCGCCGGTTTGGTTCCCGTACGCCGTCACGACCGCTTGTTGAATCCCGGAGTGCTCGGTGAGACGTGCCTCGATCTCGCCCAATTCGATGCGGTAACCGCGGAGCTTGATTTGGAAATCGGTTCGCCCAAGAAACTCAACGGTCCCATCCGGTAGAACTCGCGCCAAATCACCGGTCCTGTAGAGACGGCTTCCTGATTCAGACGCCAGAGGGTGAGGCACGAATCGTTGGGCCGTGAGATCGGGGCGTCCAAGATATCCACGCGCCAGCCCGGCCCCGCCAATGTAGAGTTCTCCCGGCACACCGATGGGCACCGGATCGAGACGCTCGTCCAGAATATAGACTTCCGCGTTGTCGATCGGACGGCCGATCGGCACCGTTGCAGAAAACTTTGCCGTTTCATGATGTGGCTCGAACGGAAAGGTCAGACACCCGATCGTCGCCTCCGTCGGTCCATAATGGTTCAGCACGCGGCAGCGGCCGGCAGCCGTCACTTGGTCGGCCAGCGTGTGAGACAAGACATCCCCGCCCAACACAAGCAGCCTCCGAGGCAGAACCTCTGACCCTTCCGATGTGGCGAGCAGCGTCTGGAAATGGGCCGGGACAATCTTCAACACGTCGATCGGATGCTTCGTGCAATAGTCCCCGAAGTTCCGTCCGTCCGTGGCCGTGTCGTATCCGATCACATGCAGGCAGCCGCCGGACACGAGCGACGCAAAGATCACGGTGTTGCCGAGATCCGCGCCGAGCGTCGAGACTGTCGCAAAGTGCAGATCCGTCTCTGCCTGCAATGCGCGGCAAATAAAGTCCGTGTAGTTCAAGACTCCAAGATGGGTGACGGCCACGCCTTTCGGGACGCCGGTCGATCCTGAGGTATAGATCACATAGGCCAGTTCCATCGGGTGAACCGGCCGATCCGGATTGATCGACGGCTCCTCCGCGAAGGTCCAGTCCTGGAAATCCAGACAGCGCAGCAACGTTCCGGAAGCAGGTAACCGCGACCGCCATTTGTCCTGCGTCAGGACCGCTCCGATTCCCGCCTGAGACACCTCGAACGTGAGGCGCGCAGGAGAGTTCTCCGGATCGAGCGGAACATAGGCGGCGCCAGCCTTGAGCACGCCCAACAATCCCGCCACCATTTCGATCGAGCGCTCGACACACAATCCCACCAGCGCACCTCGTCCGACTCCCATCCGGTTCAGACCGTGCGCAATCTGGTTGGCTCTGGCGTTCAATTCGGCGTAGGTCATGTGGCAGTCGCCGTACACGACAGCCAGCGCATCGGGCCGGACCTCTGCTTGGCGCTCGAAGAGGTTCTGCAGGGGTCGATCCGCAGAGACAAGATGAATTGCACCACGGCCTGCTTGCAGCACTCTCTGTCGTTGGGATTCGCCCAGCATAGGCTGCAGCCCGACATTGGTTTCCGGGTGCGTCGCCGCACCGGTGAGCACCGCAGTCAACGCCTCGCTGAGGATCGGCAGGACCGTCGCGTGAATCAGTGCTGGATTCACCTGCAGACGTAACTGGATCGACCCGCTCCGACTCATACAGGTCAAGGTCAACTTGAGCGGCTCGAACCGGACGGACTCCGGCTCAAATGAGAAGACAGTATCTGCAACATTCGCGAGCGGTATCGCCGTCTCGAACTCAAATCCCACCAACTCCGTCGTTGAAGGGTGGCCCGCTTCGGTTCCACTGCCCCACACGAAGTACTCCTGCCACTCCCGCGCGTGGTGCTGGTCGGACGCAACCGCCGCCGCCAGCTCCTGAAACGATTGGTCCGGATCGATCCGGCATCGCAGCGGCACCCATTTGGCGAAGAGTCCCATCCCGGACTCCAGTTCATCGTATTTTCTGCCGTCGCCGTAGAGGGCCATGAGATAGTCCCGGCGGCCGCCGACTCGGCTGAGCACGGTCTGCCACGCCGCCAATATCAGCGCATCGACCGGCGCTTGGCGTTGCTCAGACAGAACCAGCAACGATGAAACGACTTCTTGATCCAGCTCCCAAACAAGCGTCTCAGTCTGCCATCCGGTGGTCTCTTCTTCCTTATGCTCAAACGGCAAGGTGATCGGAGCCGAGTCGGTCAACGTGTCTCGCCAGAACTGCCGGCCTTTGACCGCATCCTCCTCTTCGAGCAACTCATTCTGCCATTCTGCAAACTGCGCGTACTGCACCAACTCTTGTTCCGCTTCCGGTCGTGATACGACGCCGTACCCGGCTGCGATCTCGCCGGCCAGATTGCGAAGGGTGCGGGTATCGGCACACATGGCCGGCAGACTCATGAGCAACCAATGCTCACGGTCCGACAGCCGGCACAGGGTGCAGCGGAGCAGCGGCCCTTCCTCCCAATCGATCGTGTGACAGCGATGGTCCTCCAGCAACTCCTTCCGCTTCGCCGCCTGCGTCGCCGTGTCCGCGGCCTGCAACTCGCTGGTCTCCCAGGCGGGCTTGCTGTCCTCAACGATCACTTGCAGCGGTACTTTGACACCTGGTTCCCTGCAGAACAGGGTTCGAAACACTTCGTGCCTGACCACTGCGGCATTCACAGCCTGTTTGAGACGGGCGACGTCCAGCAGACCCCGGATCACCAGCGTCCCCTGCGTACAAGCGATTCCCAACTTCTGTTGAAGCGCCCACAGGCGTTTCTGTTGGGGAGAGAGACGAAATCCTTGTATGTCGATGCTCGATTGCATGGTCCCTCTAGGCGCTCACCGTCTGCACATCCCGCTGATTGATCATCTCTCCCATCGCCACGACGATCTTCCGCGGCCCGGCGAACGGTGAACGAGCGTGCGCCACCAGCATGTTATCGAGCATGAGCAGATCTCCGTTCTTCCAAGGGAACCGCACCGATGTTCGTTCGTAGAGCTCACCGATTTCCGCCGCCGTCTCGTCATCGATCGGAGAGCCGTCGCCGAAGTAGACGTTGCGCGGCACCCGATCAATGCCCAGCACATCGACCAGCGAATTCCGGACCGCCGGCTCCAAGTATGAGATGTGATGCAGCTGAATCTGATTGAAGAATACGAGGTCGCCTGTCTTGGGATGTTTGACGATCGCAGGGCAGATCTGTCTGGTTCGCAGGCCTCCGTCCGGTGTCCAATCGCATTCGACGCCATGCTGCCGGCAGGTCTCTTCCACCACGGCCTTGTCTTCGGTGTGAAAAAAGTCCTGCCAGCTCACGTCGAACCCCGGCGTGAAATTCCTTACGTACATCAATGCTTCTTTCTCAAATTTCCTACGCAGCTCCGGCCGCAGGCGTTCGCACATTTTCCGGCAGTCAACGATGGGCGTCTCCCCGCCCTCCTGCGCCGCCTGCACGCAGAAAAATGATTGTTTCAGTGGCCAGCGATGCAGATGCGAGCTTTCATTGTGAAAGAGAATGGTCTTGTCGGCTGGATACGGTGTGGAACCATAGAGGTGGCGTCCGGCTTTCTCGCGCGGTAAATCTCCATATTCACCGAACAGCGCGGGACACAATGCCTGAGCGACCTGTTCGAAATCCTCGGGACCCTTGAGCGCGAACCCGCGGAACAGGATGGCTCCGTGCGCGAACAAATCCTGTTCAACCTTCGGCCGATTGTCCTGCGCCCACGCGGCCAGATCCACGTCGTCGACCGCAGGCTGCAAAACCAGCGGCAGAAGCTGATCCGACTCGAGATACCTTCGCTCGACCAGCGTCCGCTGAGCAAGATTCATCGCTTTCGGTTGAATACTCTTGAATCGCTTGAACTTATTCTCCGCTCGTTGCTTGGATTCGATCATGGCAGACTCCTTTTCTGTGTGCGACAGGATCTCGAGCGCCGACAGTTTCTCCTCCGGATTGGTGGCCACGCTCCCAAGCAGCGTGACGAACCGTTCCGACAAGGCACCGATCGTGGCTGCGTCGAAGAGATCCGTGCTGTATTTCCATAGGCCGGTCATGCCCTCCTCGGAATCCTCCATGAACAGCCCGAGGTCGAACCTGGCGACCTCGCTTTCGAACTCAAGCGCGCCGACTTCCAGTCCCGGCAATTCCATGGACGGTGGCGGCACGTTTTGCAGCACCAGGAGCGCTTGCACCAATGGATTCCCTCCGAGATCTCGTTTGAGCTTCAGGGCCTCCACGATTTTTTCAAACGGCAGGTCTTGATGGGCATAGGCCTCCAGCGCCGTCCGCCGCACCTGCGCCAGTAGCTCTAGGAACGTGGGATTGCCTCTGAGATCGCTGCGGAGCGGGAGTAGGTTGACGAAGAATCCCACCAGGCATTCAGTCTCCTCACGGTTGCGGTTCGCCACGTCGGTACCGATCAGGATGTCTTCCTGTCCCGTCGTGCGGAAGAGCAGCGTGTTGAAGGCCGCCAGGAGGGTCATGAACAACGTCACGCCTTGTTTGCGGCTTAACGCTCGCAGGCGTTCGGCATGTTCCGCAGGAACCGTGAAGATGTGGCGTGCGCCCCTGAAGCTCTGCACGGTGGGACGCGGCCGGTCCGCCGGCAATTTCAAGACCGGTGGGTTGACGCCCAGCCGCTGTTTCCAGTAGGCCAGATGCGCGTCCAACACCGGTCCCTGCAGCCACTGCCGCTGCCAATGGGCAAAATCCGCATACTGCACAGTCAATGGCGGTAATGGGCCAGCGGTGTCTGCAGACTGCCCACTCCTGGCCTGATAGAAGACCGCGACTTCGTTGGCCAACAGAGTCATCGACCAGGCATCCGCGGCGATATGATGGAGCGTGACGAGCAAGACATGTTCGCGTTCCGCGAGACGGAGCAACCGTGCGCGAATAGGCCGGTCTCCATCCAACCGGAACGGTCGGCGGACTTCCACTGAGGCGGCTTCACGTACAGCTTCGTCCCGCCCATCCTCCGGACACCCGCTCAGGTCATCAAGTGGTAAAACGAATTCTCCCACCGAGCCGATGACTTGCACCGGTTCGCCATCGCTCTCGTGGAAGGTCGTCCTCAGAGTTTCGTGTCTGGCGATCACCAGTTCGAAACTCTGCGACAAGGCCGCGGAATCGAGGTCGCCGGACAGCCGTAACGCAAACGGCAGATTGTACGACCAGCCTTCCGGTTCCATCTGCGATAGAAACCACAATCGTTGCTGGGCAAACGACAGTGCGAGCGGTTCGCGCCGTTCGGCCGGTGCAAGCGGCACCACCGGTCTCTCTTCTCGACCGGTATGAGCCTGTTCGATGACGGCGCTGAGTGCCTCCACCGTCGGCGCTTCGAAGAGGCTTCGAAGCGGCAGTTCGATCTGGAATGAGGTCCGGATCCGAGACACGACCTGCGTCGCAAGGAGCGAATGGCCACCCAGCTCGAAAAAGTTCTCGTGGACGCCGATGTGCTTGAGCCCGAGAATCTCGGCCCAGATCCCGGCCAGAATCTCTTGGGTCGCGGTGTCCGGGGCTCCGTCGCGCGGCGACAGGTGATCGTCATCTGGTGTCGGCAATGCCTTCCGATCGATCTTCCCGTTCGGTGTCAACGGCAGGGCGTCCAGAAACATCACGGCGGAAGGGACCATATAGTCCGGCAACGTTTCGGCCATGAACGATCGGATGGTTGCGGCGTCGCGCGCAAGACTCTCGCCCACGACGTAGGCGATCAAGCGCTTGTTCCCCGGCCGGTCCTCCCTGACCGCCACGACAGCTTCCCGCACCTGTGGATGTTGCATGATCCGCGCTTCGATCTCTCCCAACTCAATGCGATAGCCACGGATCTTGACCTGATGGTCACGCCGTCCCAAAAACTCCAACGTGTCGTCGGAGCGGAACCGTACGAGGTCGCCGCTGCGGTACAAACGAAGGCCCGGTTCGGTCGCGAACGGATCCGGCACGAAGGCGGCGGCGGTCTTCGCGGGATCGTTGAGATACCCCCGCCCGACGCCCACTCCGCCGATATAGAGTTCGCCCGCCACGTCGTGAGGAACCGGTTCTCCGTTTCCGTCCAACCCGTAGAGCCGGAGATGAGGGATCGGTCGTCCGATCGGTACGTGAGTGGCTCGCTCGGGAAGCGAACCGGTCACCGCATGCACCGCGACATCGTCCGAACACTCCGCTGGCCCGTAGGCGTTCATCAGTGAAATCGACGGATACCGGCTGAACCAGAGCCGGCACAACTCCGGCGTCACCGCTTCACCCGTCGCCAGCAGCCATCGTAAGGGAGACAACGGCACGACCGACCCATCGAGTCCGGCCACCAGAAGCGACGGCACCGCCTCCCACACGGTAATCTTGGATCGTTCGATTTCGCGGAGAAGACGCTGGGGATCGCGCACGAGATCGTCATGCAGGATCCGAATACAGGCGCCGCACAGGAGCCCAGTCAGGAACTGCCACACCGAGATATCGAAACACTGAGACGCGGTCTGCGCGATGACGTCCGATTCGGACAGGCCCAGCGCGGGAATTTTGCTGAGCAAATGATTGACCATCCCCCGTTCTTCCACCATCGCGCCCTTCGGGGCGCCGGTCGAACCGGAAGTGAAAATGACATAGGATAGATTCGAGGAGGTGCCTAGGCGTAATGGATCGTCATCGGAGCCTGTCTCCTTCATCAGGAGATCCAGTAGGACAAGTTGTGTCGCAGACCCCAGAGCTGCGGCGACGGAGGCTTCGGCCGATGTTTCGTGCTCGCGCATCGTCAGCAACAGTGCCGCTCGGCTGGTTCCCAGAATCTGCGCGATCCTGGCTGGAGGATGATGAGGATCCAGCGGCAAGTACGCGCCACCCGCCTTTAGCACGCCGAGGATCATGATCAGCAAATCGATGCCGCGGGTATCAAGCAGCGCGACAATCTGGTCTGGCCCGATGCCGCGCCGACGTAGCGCGTGGGCGACGCGATTGGCAGTGCGATTCAGGTCCAGATAGGTCATCCTCCGCTCATCGTCGATCGCTGCGATCGCATCGGGAGTCCGTCTCACCTGAGCCTCGAACAATTCGGCGAATCCTCTCTCCACAGGCCGCGCCTCGGTCGTTCTATTCCATTCCACGAGCAGGTGTCTGCGTTCCTCAGCACTCAGAAGAGACAGGTCACAAAGACGCGTCTCCGGCTGTGTCACGATGGCCTCGAGCAGATGGCTGAGATGTTGGACCATCCGACGCACCGCATCCGGCTCAAACAACCGCCGGTCGTATGACAGGCGCATGCCCAATCGCGGACCGGGATAGGCCACCACCGTCACCGGGTAATTCGTGTGGACACGGTCGTGGTCGAATTCCAGGTTCACGTCCCCGACTTGCTCTCCAAGCCGTGGATCCACCGGCGCGTTTTCGAATACGACCAGACTCTTGAAGAGCGCCTGTCCTTTGGGAATTTCACTCCACTGCTGGATCTGGACGAGCGGCGGATATTCGTATTGCCGGATGCGGTAATTGTCGGCCAACAAGCCTTTGAGCCATCCGAGTACCGAGGCATCCGGCGTGAGTCGAACCCGGAGCGGCAAGCTATTGATGAAAAGTCCGACGATGGATTCCACGCCTTCGAGCTCCGTCGGACGTCCGGCCACGGTCACGCCCATCACAATATCGTCGGAGCCGCTGTACCGGCTCAGCAACAGCGCCCATGCGCCCTGCAGAAACGTGTTCAGCGTCAGCCCCTGCTGCTGAGCAAGCGTGGTCAACCGTTCGGTCACCTGTTCCGACAGTTCGCCGAATTCGTCGCCGACTTCAGAGACCGCCTCCTGGCGCAGCGGCGCCGGACGCTCGACGCCGAGGGAAGTCGGAGCACCGAAGCCCTCCAGCTCCTTGCGCCAGAATGCTTCTGCCGAGCCAAGATCCTGACGCTGGAGCCAGGCGATGTAATCGCGATAGGGACGCGGCGACGGCAAGTCGATCGAACGGCCTTCCAGCAACGCCTCGTAGTACGACAACACTTCCATCATCAGAATCGAGAAGCACCAGTCGTCGGTCAGGATATGGTGGAAGCTTCTGACGACGTGGTAAGACTCCTCCCCGGTCCTGATCAATCGAATCCGCATGAGCGGCGCGCGGCTCATGTCAAATCCCTCTGACAATTCCGTCTCGAGCGTGCGGATGAGGCAATCTTTTTGCTCGGCAGCCGAACTGTCTCGCCAGTCAAGTACCTGAACCGCTTCGGCGGGATCGATTCGGCGCTGCACGACCTGCAGCGGCCGCTTCAGATCCTTCCACACGTAGGCTGTACGCAAAATAGGATGCCGTTCAATGACCCGCCCCCAGGCCTCGACCAGCCGTTCGAGATTCAACGGTCCGTTCCACGTATAGTGCTGCTGCATGAGATAGATGCCGGAGCCGGGATTCAGCAGCGTGTGGAACAGCATGCCTTCCTGCATCGGTGTCAACGGATAGAGGTCCTCGATAGTGCTCCGATCCGGAAAGAGGCGTTCGATCTCGCTCGGATCAAGCCCGCTCAATGAGAAATCCTGTGTCGCGGGGTCGCCGGTCGACTCCGAGAGCGCCGTCGCCGCCACGGCCGCAACCGCCGCCACCGTGGGATGCTCGAACAGATGCTTGGGCGTCAGCTTGATGCCCGATTTGTGTGCGCGCGCGACGACCTGAAGGCTGCGGATCGAATCACCGCCGATCGCAAAGAAGTTGTCTTGGATACCTACTCGATCCAGATGAAGAACGTCGGCCCAGATTTGTGCAAGCGTCGTTTCGACGTCGTTCCGCGGCGCGACGTAGCCGTCGCGTGTCGCTGCCTGTGTCTGTTCCGGATCAGGAAGCGCTGCTCGGTCGATCTTGCCGTTAGCAGTCAAGGGAAGCGCTTCCAGCACAGTCACGGTTGAGGGAATCATATAATCCGGCAAATGAACCGCCAGACGGGACCGAACCGAGTCCAGATCGAGATCGGTCGGAGCCGCGAGGTAGGCGGCAAGCTGCTTCGTGCCGTCGGCCGCTTCTCGCACCACTACGACGGCATCCTTCAATCGGCTGTCTGTCCGCAACTGGGCTTCGATTTCGCCCAACTCGATCCGGAACCCTCGTACCTTCACTTGATTGTCCACACGGCCGTGGAATTCAACAGTGCCGTCCACTCGATACCGCGCGCGATCACCAGTACGGTACAGACGCCCGCCGGCTCGCGTGCCGAATGGGTTCGGCACGAACCGTTCCGTAGTCAGGTCCGGACGATCGAGATACCCTCTCGCCAGCCCGTCACCGCCGATATACAACTCGCCGGAGATTCCCACCGGTGTCGGCTGACCGTCAGGATTCAAAATGAAGACTTGGCTGTTCGCCAAGGGTCGTCCGATTGGAATAGCCGCATGCTGGTCCAGTTCCGCGTCGATTCGATGGGTGAGGACCCCGATCGTCGTTTCCGTGGGTCCGTAGTGATTGATGATCTCCAAGTCCGGTGCGAGCGTTCGGATCCGTTCGACAAGACTGCTATGAACGGCTTCCCCGCCGAGGATCAGGCACCGCCGCGGAAGCACCTGCTCCGGTCGTCCCGCTTCCAACAGGCCGGTGAGGTGGCTCGGCACGATCTTCAACACGTCGATCCGGTGACCGTCCATGTACTCCGCGACGGCATCGGGATCGAAACCCCGATCGACCGACAGCACGTGCAGCGTGCGACCGGAACAGAGTGAACCGAAGATCGAGGTGTTGCCCAAATCGGCCGCGACCGTGGACACGGTCGCAAAACTGGCCTTCTGGTCGAGCGAGAGGCGATCCAGAAGCCCGACAACGTAGTTGACGACCTGACGATGCTCGACGGCAACTCCCTTCGGTCGTCCGGTCGAACCGGAGGTGTAGATGACGTACGCCAGATTCTCCGGCCGCACATCCCGCCGCAACGGTTGATCAGCTCCGGCCAAGATCTCCGGCCAATCGCGGTCGAGATAGATTTGTCGCAAAGCTGTGTCATGGGACAGGTCGCCGGATGCGGCTTGCATGATGACCACTCGCGCGCCGCTGTCCGACAGCATAAAAACCAGCCGTTCTTTTGGAAGCTTTGGGTCGAGCGCCACGTACGCCCCGCCTGCCTTGAGCACTCCGAGCAATCCGACGATCAACTCGAGCGATCGCTCCATACACAGGCCGACTCTCACCTCCGGGCCGACACCGAGTTTGTGCAAATACTTCGCAAGGCTGTCCGCACGGGCGTCCAGTTCTCCATACGTCAAAGACTGCCCCTCGTAGACGACGGCTACGGCTTCCGGCTGTTCGCGCGCAACTCGCTCAATCCGTTCGTGAATGCATTCTCCGTCCACGGGAACTGCGGTGGCGTTCCAATCCATGAGAAGACGGCCACGCTCCGCTTCGCTCAGCAAAAACAGTTCGGACAAGGGTACGTCAGGCCGCTCCACCATCGCCAATAACAGTGTGCGGTACCAACCGAGAAGACGCGCGATGTCTTCATGCGCAAACCGCTCGCGCGCATAGGAGAGAATCAACCGTACCTCCGCCGCCGGCTCGACCATCAACGAGAGCGGATAGTTGTTGCGGCCTGCCGTCAGGAGGTATTCGGCGTTCTGCCGTTGAGAAGTCATGAGAGTGATCCGCACTCCGAGCTGATCCGTGTCACTCTCATCTTCCGGGTAGCTTTCGAACACAACGATGCTGTCGAACAACGGCCGGCCGCCGGCAACATCGCTCCAACGCTGGATCTTGGACAACGGCGTCCACTCGTATTGGCGTAGGAAGCTATTCTGTTCTTGGAGCGAAGCAAGCCAATCCCCCAACTTCGCACCGGGAGATATGGAGACACGAACGGGCAGCGTGTTGATGAACAACCCGACCATGGCGTCAGACCCGGGCAGTTCCGCAGGTCGGCCCGAGACCGTCGCCCCGAACAGCACCTCGCGGTCTCCGGTGCACTGGTGCAACAGGATCGACCATGCCCCTTGCGCCAGGGTGTTCAACGTGAGCCGGTGGCGCTTGGCGGCGGTGGCCAATAGTTCAGCCTCTGCCTTGGACAGACGCACTTCTTGCTCTGCATGGGGCAACGATTTTAGTTCTTCCACAGCAACGCGCTGCGGCGCCTCCAGCGGCAACGCGGTCGGCGTCGAAAATCCAGTCAGGCTCGTCCGCCAGAACGCCTCGGCCGCGTCAAGGTTTTGGCTTCTCAGCCACGTCAAATACTCGGCATAGGGTCTGACAGGCGGGAGGACCGGCTGTCGCCCGTGCGCCAGCGCGTCGTAACAGGTCAGGACTTCGCGCAGCAACAGCGCGACGCTCCAACCGTCCAAAAGAATATGGTGGTGGCTGTTGATGAAATACCAGCGATTGTCCTCGATCCGGATCAGCGTGAGCCGCATCATGGGCGGCGTCAGCAGGTCGAACGGTTTCCGTCGATCCTCGCGCAGAAACACCGCCAGGGCTTCGTCCCGCTGCCGGCTGTGACGGTCTCGCCAGTCGAGGCGTTGCAGCGGAACCCGCACGCCGCGCCGCGCAACCTGCATGGGATTCTTGACGCCGTCCCAGACGAAGCCGGTGCGGAGGATCGGATGACGTTCCACTACCGTTTGCCAGGCCTGCTCAAACGGATTGAGATCCAGCTCTCCGTCGATGACGAAGCCGGTCTGCGTGAAATATGGATCCGCATCCGCGTCGGACACGGCATGGAAGAGCAGTCCCTCCTGAAGCGGAGAGAGATAATGAATCGACTCGATATCCTTTTTTTTACTCATGTCTGCTCCAAGTCAGTTCATTTGCTCCAAGATCGCGTCCAGGGCGTCCTGTTCCAATTCCACGTTCGGAAAGTCGGACGGCGTGTAGCCGCCTGCGTCAGCGGACAGACAGTGCGCGATCAATGTTTGCAAATCGTTCAGATATGCCGCAGCCAGGGACGTGATGGTCTCAAGTCGATACCGCTCGCGGCTGTACGTCCAGAGGACTTCCAAGCGTCCATTCACGACCGATGCATTGATATCCAACTCGTATTCCATCGGATTGCGCGGATCATGTTCCTTGCCGACGGATTCCGAAGATAAGACGAATGCGGACTCCTCCGTGGCAACTGCATCGAACTGTCCGAGATAGTTGAATTCCACCGGAACCCGTGCGAGAGGGCGCGCCTTAGCTGCGTCGAGACCTTCTTTCGCTAAATACCGAACGATGCCGTAGCCGATACCGCGGTCGGGAATCCGTCGCAGTTGCTCCTTCACCGTTTTGAGCGCTTCTCCGGGCGACGCCGAGTGTGTCACATCCAAAGTCACGGGAAAGACGCTGGTGAACCATCCGACCGTGCGCGAGACATCTAGTTCCGGGAATAGATCCTCACGCCCGTGTCCTTCAAGATCGACCGTCACACGGGTGAAGCCCGTCCACCGGCCGAGGGTCTGCGCCAACGCCGTCAACAGCACATCGTTGATTTGCGTTCCGTACGCGGCAGAGACATCATGTAACAGCGCCTCCGTATCCCGTTCGTCCAACGACACGGTCAGCGTCTCGGCCACCGCCTCCCGATCGCTGCCGGATGGATCATCGGCAGGCAGCACGATCACGCTCTCCTCTTGTGCCGTCAACCAGACGACGGAAGACGGATCGTTCATGACTTCTGTCTCGCCGTATCGCCGCACCCGTTCGGCCCATTGGCGGAACGACGTCGTTTTGAGCGGCAATTGGATCGGACGACTCTCCACCGCCTGCCGATAGGCCGTCTGCAGATCCTCCAAGAGGATTCTCCAAGAGACGCCGTCCACCGCGAGATGGTGTACCGCGATCAACAACCGGTCAGACGAACGTTCCCCCATCTCAAACCAGATCACATGCAAGAGCGGCCCTTCCGAAATATTCAAACTCCCTTGCCACCGCGTGGCCTGCACTTCGAACGAGGCACGGCGTTCCGAATCGGAGAGCGCGGCGAGATTCACGCGTCGGACAAAGGGCCCCTGTGGAATCGGCGCATGCGATTGGCGCCAACCATCGTCCGTCTGTTCGAATCGAAGCCGCAGTGCATCGTGGTGAGCGATAAGCGCCGCCACTGCCGCCTCCAACGCGAAATCCATGAGCGGCTCTTTGGCTTCCAGCAAGACCGATTGATTCCAATGATGCGGATTGACCAGCGGCAATTCGAAAAACGCGCATTGAATGGGGGTCATTGCTGCCTCCCCCGTGACTACTCCCTGTTCCGCCTCCAGCGCGACCACCGCTTCCCGCCCGGCGACCGCCGCAAGCTCGGCCACGGTTTGGTGTTGAAAGATCTGCCGTGGACTGAGCAACAGGCCGACCTGTTTAGCGCGGGCGATCACTTGTAAACTGACGATGGAATCGCCGCCCAGTTCGAAAAAGTTCTCCCGTGTGCCGACCTGCGGCAACCCCAACACCTCTTCCCAGATTTTTGCGAGCGCGGCCTCCGCCGGTGTACCGGGCGGCGTGTAGGAACGTTCGGCTTGCCCAGCGAGATCCGGCACCGGCAGCGCTCTGCGGTCGATTTTTCCGTTCGAGCTTCGCGGCAAGGTCTCCAGGACGACAAAGGAACTCGGAATCATATAGTCCGGTAACGTGTCCTGAAGTCGGCGTCTCACTTCTTGGATATCCAATGCTTCCGGACCATCCGGTGTCACGTACGCAACCAGACGCCGTTGTCCAGGCTGGTCTTCTCGCGCCATCACCACGGCTTCCAGAATACCCCGCTGCTTCAGCAGCCTGGCCTCGATTTCACCCGGCTCGATGCGGTAGCCGCGGATCTTGACCTGGTGATCCGCACGTCCGACAAACTCGATAGTCCCGTCCGGCCGATAGCGGGCGAGGTCTCCGGTGCGATACAGCCTCGCTCCCGCATCCGGTCCAAAAGGATCCGGCACGAACGCCGCGGCTGTCCGCTTGGGATCGCGGAGATAGCCGCGCCCCACTCCCACACCCCCGACACAGAGTTCTCCGGCTGTGCCGACGGGCACGGGCGAAAGGTGGCGATTCAGAATGTAAAGGCGTAGGCCAGGAACGGGCCGACCGATCGGCACCGGACGGTCCGCGTCGTCCGGTGCCGAACACATCACATGTGTCGCGACGTCGTCCGAACATTCGGCCGGTCCATACACGTTCATCAAGGGAATGGTCGGATAGCGCACGAACCATCGGCGACAGAGAGCCGAGGGCAGGGCTTCTCCCGTCGGTAGCACCCACCGTATCCGGGCCAAAGCCGGCACACTCCCATCGACACTCAGAAGACCCTGCAGCACCGCCGGCACCGGCTCGACGATGGTGATGCCCGCTTCCTCCAAGTAAAACAAGAGCGCCGCTGGATCATGTGCCACGTCGTCCGGAACGATGTGTACCCTCGCCCCGCGCAAGAGGGCCGCCAGAAACTGCCAGACGGAGATGTCGAAACATTGCGAGGCGGTTTGCGCGACCACGTCGTCGGCCGTCATCTCCAGACTCTCCAGTTTGTACAGGAGATTGTTCAGCATACCGTCCTGTGCGACCATCACGCCTTTTGGCGTACCGGTCGAGCCGGACGTATAGATGAGATAGGCCAGGCGTCCTGCCGCGCGAATCGGTCTCAGACCAGCGGAATCGATGTCCTGGTCCATCACCTGCTCGATGGTCAGTATCCGCGGCCGCCTGTCCGCCGGAATATCGTTCAAGAGATCCGCGGCCCGACCTTCCCATTCCCGTGTCACCAACAAAACAAGTGGACAACTGAGTTCCACGATCTGAGCCATACGCTGTTTGGGATGCCGAGGATCCAGCGGTAAATAGGCGCCTCCCGCTTCCAAGACACCGAGAATCATCGCCAGCAGCTCAGGGCTTCGTTCACCAAGCACAGCCACAACCGAGTCCGGACCGACTCCCTCCGCCACCAAGGAGGCCGCCATCTTGCTCGCCCGGAGGTGGAGTTCCCGATAGGTCCAACTCCTTGTGCGATACACGACCGCCGGAGAGTCAGGCGTACGCTCGACTTGCGCGGTGAACCGCGTGACATAGTCAGCGGTCAAATCAGGGCTCGGAACATTGTTCCAGTCGACGAGTTGCAGACGACGCTCACCCTCCGTCAAAAGCGGTACATCGTGTACTCGGCCTTCCGGTTTGGCGACCATCGAGCTTAGAATCTCCAGAAAACCGACCGCAAATCGCCGGACGGTGCCCTCATCGAAAAGGTCCGTGTTGTACTCGAAGGAACCAGACAACCGATCAGGCTCGACTACCACGTCCAGCGACAGGTCGAACAGGGCTGTGCCCGGATCGATCTCCATGCTGTCCACCCGAATTCCCGGCGTCTCCATGGATTGTTCCGCCGGCGTTTGCAGAGTGAACATGACCTGAAACAAGGGAGAATGGCTCAAGTTCCGCTCCGGCTGCAGCGCGTCCACCAAATGCTCGAAGGGCAGATCCTGATGAGTCTGAGCCCCCAGAACCTCACCTCTCACCCGATCCAACAGATCGATCCAGCGCGGGTTGTCCGGAATGTCCGTTCGCAACACCAGCGTGTTGACGAAGAGACCGATCAGCTCCTCCACCTCGATCCGGAGCCGATTCGCGACGGGACTGCCGACCAGAATGCTGGTTCGACCACTATAATGGTGCAGCAAGGCTGTGAAGGCCGTGAGCAAAGTCATATACAAGGTGAGACTATGCCGTCGGCTGAATCCCGCGATCTGCTGCAACAACTCGCCGGGCACCGTAAACTCGCAGCAGGCACCGCGATAAGTCTGCACGGCCGGACGAGGGCGATCCGTCGGCAACTCCAATGCAGCCGGTGCGTCCCCCAAACGATCTTTCCAATAGGCGAGCTGCGCCTCCAAGACAGCGCCTTGCATCCAATCACGCTGCCAGACCGAATAATCCGCATACTGGATGGGCAACGGCGCCAACGCGGCAGGCTGTCCTGAGAAACCCGCTTGGTAGTACGTCACCAATTCCCTGATCAAGATGTCCATCGCCCAGCCGTCGGAGACGATGTGGTGCAGGGTCATCAGCAACACGTACTCCTCTTCCCCGACACGCCACACTCGTGCGCGCACCAACGGCCCGTTGGTCAGGTTGAAAATGCGCTGCGCTTCAGCCTCGCTCTGCTTGGTCAACTCGACCGTCCGCTTCTCCTCGGCGATATTGCGAAGATCGACGATAGGAATCTCGACCGTTACCGAAGAGAGCACGACCTGTGTCGGCTGGCCGTCGGTTTCCTGAAAGACCGTCCGCAATGCCTCGTGCCGCGCAATCACTTGATTGAGACCGGCCGTCAACAGATCCACGTCCAATTTCCCTCGCAGGCGGAACCCGGCCGGCAAGTTGTAGAAGGGGCTGTCCGGCTCCAGTTGCGCGAGGAACCAGAGACGCTGCTGCGCGAAGGATGCAGGCAGCGGACCGGTGCGTGGGATCGGTACCAACGGAGGCGCCTGGCAGACAGCACCGTCTTTCCGAGCGTGATCCACAACTCCAGCCAAGGCCGCGACACTCGTGGATTCGAACACAGTTCGCAGCGACAGCTCGACGTGGAACGTGCTGCGGAGCCGCGACATGATCTGCGTCGCCAGCAGCGAATGGCCGCCCAGCTCGAAGAAATCATCGTGTACGCCGACCCGCTCGACACCCAACACATCGGACCAGATCCCTGTCAGAATTTCCTCCGTCGGCGTGCGCGGCGCCGTATAGGGACGGGCTAACTGATCGCCCAGATCCAGCGCCGCCAGCGCGAGGCGATCGATCTTGCCGTTCGGCGTGCGCGGCAACTCCGGCAACGGCACGAACGCTGTCGGCACCATGTACTCCGGCAGCTGCGACACTAAGAGGTCGCGCAATGCCGGCACAGTCAGTCCTCCCTCCTCATGACCGACGAGATAGGCTGCCAATCGTTTCTCGCCCCGCGCGTCGGTATGCAGCAGCACGGCCGCTTCGCGCACGAGCGGACTCGACAGCAGATGCGTTTCGATCTCACCCAATTCAATCCGAAACCCGCGCAGCTTGATCTGCTGATCGACGCGCCCGACGAATTCGATGGCTCCGTCCCGGCGATAGCGGGCCAGATCGCCGGTCCGATACATCCGTGCGCCCGGCTCGGATCCGAACCGGTCCGGCAGAAAGACTTCGGCCGTTCGAACAGGATCCTGCAAATACCCGCGGCCGACTCCGACTCCCGCCACATACAACTCGCCGGGAACACCAGGCGGCACCGGTTCCAGCCAGGCATTGAGAATATGCAAGCGGGTTTGTTCGATCGGGTGGCCGATGGGCATATGCGTCGTGTCGGCCGGCGGGGGTTCGAGGATGGGATGGACGGCTACATCGTCGGCGCATTCAGCCGGTCCATAGGCATTCAATAATGGTATTGACGGATACCTGGCCAACCACTGGCGGCACACCGGCGGCGGAAGAGCTTCGCCGGTCGGCAGCACCCACCGGAGATGTTGAAGTCGAGGCACGGCATCGAACCCCGCTTCCGACGCTGCTTCCAACAGGCCTTGAAGAAGAGCCGGTACGGTTTCGAGGATTGTGATCTGTGTCTGTTCGAGGTGTGCGAGCAAATGAAAGGGATCGCGCGATATATCGTCGGGAACGATGCTGGTTCTGGCTCCACACGTCAGTGCCGTCAGGAACTGCCAGACGGAGATGTCGAAACATTGCGAAGCGGTCTGCGCGATGACGTCGGACGGCCCCAGCGCCAAGCCCGACACCTTGCTCAGAATATTGTTGAGCATCCCGCGCCTCGTCACCATCGCTCCCTTCGGCACACCCGTGGAACCGGAGGTATAGATGACGTAGGCTAGATGTTCGGATTGTCCTCGGTCTCCTGGATTATCCTCGTGACCGGCTTCCTCAAGAATGCGTTCGATCGCCACGAGCCGGGGACGTGACGCCTCATTGATGTGCATGACCGCTTCCTGAAGTCGTGCGAGATAATCCTGTGACGTGAGCACGACTGGGGAACGGCTGAGCTTCAGAATCTGCGTGAGACGCGACACGGGGTGATGCGGATCAAGCGGCAGATAGGCTCCGCCTGCCTTGAACACGCCCACCATCATCGTCAAGAGATCGATACCACGATCGTCCAGCAGCGCCACGATCGTATCGGGTCCCACACCTGCTTCGACCAATGCATGCGCGACACGATTGGCCCGCCGATTCAGTTCACGATAACTAGCCCTCTCGTCGAGGCACTCGACAGCCACCTCGTCCGGACGATGCTCGACCTGTTTCTCAAACAGCCGTGGCAGGCTATCGGGCTCTTTCTCGCCGGAGACGTTTAAGACAGGATTCCATTCGGTCAGCAGTTGCTGCCGCTCGTCCTGTTTGAGCGGCAACAGGTCGGCGAGCCGCGCAGTAGGCCGTTCAGCCATCGCTTCGAGCAGCGTCTTGAGATGCCGGATCATGCGGCCGGTCGTATCGACATCGAACAGCCGCTTGTCGTAAGAAATCTTGAGCCCCAATTCGCGCCCCGGCCATCCCATGACGGTCAACGGATAGTTCGTGTGGACTCGATACTGCTCCTCTTCGCCCTTGAAAATAATCCGCCCTTCGCAGAGTTCCCGGTCCACCGGCGCGTTCTCGAAGACAAAGAGGCTATGGAACAGCGCCTCCCCTCGCGGGACCTCACTCCATCGCTGCATCTGAACGAGCGGCGCATAGTCGTACTGCCGCACGCGCACGTTCTCCGCCAGCAGATCTTTGAGCCAGTCCATCAACGGGCGGTCCGGCTGCATGGCGACTCGAAGCGGCAGCGTATTGATGAACAGGCCGAGAATCGACTCGACGCCCCGCAGTTCGGTGGGGCGGCCGGCCACCGTGACGCCGAACAGGACCTCGCGCTCGCTGACGTAGTAGCTAAGCAAGAGCGCCCAAGCCCCCTGGAAGAATGTGTTCACCGTCAGACGGTGTCGCTGAGCCAAGTCCACCAATATCGCGGACGTTTCAGCGCTCAGGTACAGACAGTGATCCGCCGCGTCCTCATTCTGGTCGGCGAGGCCTTCGGGCAACCGATCATAGGGCAGCGGCGTCGGCGTGGGAAAATTCTTGAGGTATCCGCGCCAGAAGGACTCCGCGGCATTGATGTCCTGTTTCTGCAACCAGGCGATGTAGTCGCGATAGGGGCGCGGTTTCTCGCGCATGAGCCGTTCGCCGCGCACCAGCGATCCGTAGTGGCCGAGGAAATCCATCAGGAGGAGCGAAATGCACCATTCATCGAGCAGGATGTGATGAAAACTGTGTACGAACTGATAGCAGTCGTCGGCCAGCCGGATCAACCACAACCGCATCAGCGGCGCCTTGGCGAAATCGAATCCTTCGCGGAGTTCGGCTTCCAGTTCGGCGTCCAGCCTCGCGATTTGCTCGCGGCGGGTCTGCCCGCTCCAATCCAGCGAGACGATCGGTGCGTCCACCCGCTTGTGCACCGCTTGCAGCGGACGCTTTTGACTCTTCCACACGAACGACGTTCGAAGCACCGGATGCCGGTCGAGCACCATGGCCCACGCGCGCACGAAGGCCTCATAATTCAGGTCACCCTCGAGCAGATAACGGTTCTGCATCAAATAAATCCCGGTGCCGGGATTCATGAGCGTGTGAAACAGCATCCCCTCCTGCATCGGCGAGAGGGGATAGATCGAGTCGATATGATCCGGTAATGCGGACTTCGTCACTACGTCACCTATTTCAATTCTTCCAGCAGATTGCTCATGTCCTCGTCGGACAGTTCGATGCCCACGAGCCCGTTGACCCCTCTCCCTTCCGCCTGCGTGTCCTCTTCGGCGATCACCTCGATCGGCACTGCCACCTCAGCGGCGGCTGCCACTGTCGGATGCTCGAACAGTTGTTTGGGGCTCAGTTTCATGCCGCGCTGATGGGCGCGAGCCAATACTTGCAGCGTATTGATCGAATCACCGCCGAGTTCGAAGAAGTTGTCGAACCGGCCCACACGGGGCTGTCCGAGCACCTCGGCCCAGATGGCCGCCAGGACACGCTCCGACTCCGTGACTGGCTCTTCATAGGTCTGCGTCCGCGCCTGCAGATCCGGGACCGGCAACGCCTTGCGATCCACCTTGCCGTTCGGGGTCAATGGCAGGGCGTCGAGCGTCAGCACGACGCTTGGGACGAAGGCATCAGGAAGCCGCTCCCCGGCCCATTGCCGTAACACCTCACCCGACACTTCGTGGCCCATTCGGGGTACCGTATAGCCGACCAACCGTTTGTTCCCGGTCGCCGTGTCTTGCGCCACAACGACTGCCTCATGCACCGTCGGATGTTGGAGCAGACAGCTCTCGATCTCGCCCAGTTCGATTCGTACTCCTCGGATCTTCACCTGATGATCGAGGCGACCCAGATACTCGATCGCGCCATCCGGCCGATACCGCGCGAGATCTCCCGTCCGATACAACCGCCGACCCGGCTCCGCGCTGAACACATCCGGCACAAACCGCTCCGCCGTCAGTGCCGGGCGCCGGTGATAGCCGCGCGCCACGTTCACACCGCCGATCTGTACTTCCCCGGGGACGCCGATGGGGACCGGCTCCCCTCGCTGATCCACAATATAGATTTGGGTGTTGGCGATCGGCCGTCCGATCGGAACCGGATCGGCAGGAGCAATCGGATCGCACGACCATACCGTCACATCGATCGCCGCTTCCGTCGGCCCATAGAGATTGTGAAGCTCGACGCCCGGCAAGCGCGCCCAACACTGCCGCTGGACCGCGTCACTCAGCGCTTCCCCGCTGCAGATGACTCGCCGCAATGTGCCGGCACAGGCTTCCACCCCGGGCGTCACGAGAAACGCCTGCAGCATCGGCGGGACGAAGTGCAGCGTCGTGATCTGCTGCGTGACGATCCGCTCTTTGAGCCGCAATCCGTCCTTGTGTTCATCCGGCAGGGCCAGCACTAACTCCGCGCCGGTCATCAAAGGCCAGAAAAACTCCCACACCGACACATCGAAGCTGAACGGCGTCTTCTGCAAGACACGGTCGGCCGGCGTCAGGCCGAAATAGTCCTGCATCCACTGCAGCCGATTGAGGAGTCCTCCATGCGTGTTGCCCGCCCCTTTGGGGCGCCCGGTGGAGCCGGACGTATAGATCATGTAGGCCAGATGGTTCAGTCTCACCAGCGTCGGCGGAAGATCCACCGGGTCAGATTCCTCCGTCGCAGAGGCGGACAGTTCGAGACACACTCCGGCGAACGGCGGCAGCTGTCCCCGCAGAGCCGGTTGCGTCAGCAGCACCGACGGTGCTGCGTCGGCCAGCATGTAGGCGATTCGCTCGGCCGGATAACCGGGGTCGATCGGCACGTAGGCCCCGCCGGCCTGCATAATGCCCAGCAGGCCGATGACCATTTCCAGCGACCGTTCGGCGCAGAGTCCCACCAGCACATCGGGCCCGACCCCCTGCCGCCGCAGCTGGGCGGCCATCGCCGCGCTCCGGCGCCATAACTCCGCATAGCTCAACACCTGGTCGTCCAGCCGTACCGCCACAGCCTGTGGGGTACGCTGTACGAAATGGTAGATCAATTCCGGCATGGTCACGCCTGTCGGATACGCCCGTCCGGTCGCGTTCCACTCCTCCACCACCTGCCGCCGCTCCTCCGCCCCCAATACTCCGATCGCGGATAGGCGCTGGTCCGGCTGCGCGACCAACTGGCTCAGCACCACGTCTAGATGCTCGGCGATACGTTGCACGCGTTCAGGAGAGAACCGCTTCTTTTGATAGGACAAGAGAAAACAGAGCGATTCGCCCGGCACGACATTGACGGTCAACGGATAATTGGTCTGTCCCTCCAGATAGACATCGTGAGCGGTCAAACCGGCACCGCCATCGTCCAATGTTTGGTCGGTCGGATGGTTGTCGAAGACCAGGAGGCTGTCGAATAGCTGAGTGCCGCGCGGCATCTGACTCCAGCTCTGGATCTGCGCGAGAGAAATATGTTCGTACTGGCGCAACTCGGCATTCTGCTGCAGCAGTCCTCGCAACCAGTCTCGCAGAACGGTGTCCGGGGACGCAGCGACCCGAAGCGGCAGCGTATTGATGAACAGCCCGAGCATCGTCTCGATGCCCGGGACATCCGCGGACCGTCCCGACACCGTCGTACCGAACAGCACGTCTTCTTCGCCACAGTAACGGCTCAGCAACAGAGCCCACGCTCCCTGCACCAGCGTATTGACCGTGATGCGTTCCTTGGAGGCATAGGCATGAAGGGAGGATGTTCTGGCGGCTGAGATCGTCAATCGATGCATACCGTAGCCGGCATCCGACTGCGTGCCGTCCGGCGAACGATCAGTCGGAAGTGGCGTAGCTGAAGTGATGCCCGCCAAGGTCTTGCGCCAGTACTGTTCCGCCGCCGTCTGGTCTTGAGAGAGAATCCACGCGACATAGTTTCGATACGGTTGCGACTGCGGCTCGCCCGGATCCGGACCGCCTTTGAAGAACGCATAGCAGGCGAACAGATCACGCAGAATAATGGGAAGACACCAGCCGTCGAGGACGACGTGATGATGAGTCCAGATGAGGTAGCGCGCGTCATCTGTCACGCGGATCAAGGCGAGGCGCATCAGCGGCGGTTTTGTCAGGTCGAAGTCCGTCAGCCGATCGTTCCGGAGAAATTCCCGTAACCGTTCTCTCTGGTTGAATTCGGGTACGTCGCGCCAATCCAGCTCGATGATGGACGGCGCCTCACCCGGCAACAGGACCTGCATGGGCTTGTCGAGTTCTCGCCACACAAACGCGGTGCGGAACGGTGTCGAGCGTGCGATCACCATCCGCCATGCATCGAGGAATGCGGCATGATCAAGGTGGCCGCGGAGACGACAACTCAGCTGCTCGATGTACACGCCGGATTGCGGCTCGTACAGGCTGTGAAACAGCAACCCTTGCTGCAATGGCGTGAGTGGATAGACATCTTCGGTTGCTGGATACAATTGCCGCACGGCTTCCAGCAGTGCCGGATCCGTCGGTCTCTGAGTCCGTAATCCGTGCTTCGGCTTCGAATCGACTGTTTCAATCCCTCCACCTGCAGCCTCCGCCAGTTCTGCGACCGTCTGATGCTGGAACAGATGTCGCGGTGTGAGCGGCAGGCCTTGTGCCTTGGCACGCGAGATCACCTGTAAGCTAAGAATGGAATCCCCGCCCAACTCGAAGAAATTGTCGTGCACGCCGACACGCTCCAACCCCAACACCTCGGCCCAGACCGCCGCCAACTGCGCTTCGGTCGGTGTGCGAGCCGCCGTCCATTCCTTTGCCGTCACATGGTCCGGTTCGGGCAAGGCCTGCCGATCGATCTTGCCGTTGTCGTTACGAGGTACCGCCTGGAGCGTGACAATCGCAGAGGGGACCATCGGCTCCGGCAATTGCTCGCGCAGCAGCCGGATCAACATATCGAAATCGCATGACGCACCGTCATGAGGCACCACATAGGCCGTAAGCCGTTTTTGTCCCGGACGGTCCTGACGCACGACAGCCACCGCTTCGCGAACGTCTGGATGAGCCTGCAAACGCGATTCGATTTCACCCAACTCAATGCGCACACCACGGATTTTGACTTGATGATCCCGGCGTCCGAGAAACTCCATCGTCCCGTCCGGACGATGACGGACGCGGTCGCCTGTCCGATAGAGTCGCGCGCCCGGTTCATTGGAAAACGGATCAGGCACGAACGCCTCGGCTGTTCTGACCGGATCGTGGAGATAGCCGCGGCCGACGCCGGCTCCCGCAACACACAGTCCGCCCGCGGCGCCGATCGGCACCGGTTCCAGCCAGTCGTCTACGACATAGCCACGTAGGTTGGCGATCGGCTTGCCGATTGGAGCATGAGTATAGGTTTGGTCCGGTGGTGCCGTAATCGTAGCCATGGCGACATCATCGGCGCATTCGGCCGGTCCATAGGCATTGACCAGCGGCACATGGCGGTATCGCTCAAACCATCGCCGGATCAACGCCGGCGGCAGCGCTTCTCCGGTAGGCAAGAGCCATCGCAGTCGAGCCAATGCCGGTGCGTCGGTTCCGGCCGTGGCAGCGCTGTCGAGCACACCTTGCAGCAAAGCCGGGACTGTTTCGAGGACGGTCACTCCCTGCGCGGCGATGTAGCGGAGCAGTTGCTCCGGATCGCGGGCGACTTCATCGGGCACGATGAGGGTGCGGGCGCCGCAGAGGAGCGCGGCCGTGAGCTGCCACACCGAAATGTCGAACCCTTGGGAAGCGGTTTGTGCAATGATGTCGGTCGGGTCAAGCCGGAGCATGGAAATCTTGCTGCGAAGATGATTGACCAGACCCCGCTCGGTCACCATCGCTCCCTTCGGGACACCGGTCGACCCACTCGTGTAGATCACATAGGCCAACTTCGCGGATGGCCATGCGGCTCGCTCCCTCAGCAGAGCCGGCCTTTCTGAAAGACAAGCCTCGACCGTAAGCATCACAGGCCGCGTGGACTGTGGCAGCTGAGCGATCATGTCCTGTGCCTTGGACTTCCATGCCTCAGTCGTCAGCACTATAGAAGCCCGGCTCCCTTCGAGAATGGACGTCCATCGTGACGACGGATGTCCGGGATCAAGCGGCAGGTAGACTCCGCCACACTTCCACAGGCCCACCATCATGGCCACGTAGTCGATGCTCCGCTCGCCGAGCACAGCGACGACGGTCTCGCAGCCGACACCGGCAATCGAGAGCGCGCGGGCAATTCGATCAGTGCGGTCGTTCAAAGCGCGATAGCTGAGCGTTTCTTCGCCACAGGCAACGGCCACGGCCTCCGGCGATCGCGCCGCCTGCGCTTCAAAGAGGCGGGCAACCTGACCATCGGCAGAGCCTGGAATCGAGGTGTCGTTCCACTCGATCAGAATCTTTCGACGCTCGGCCGCCGTCAGTATGGTGAGTTCACTGAGATGCGCCTGTGGGTTATCGACGATGCTTTCCAGAAGCTGCTGCAGATGGATTGCCATCCTGCCGACGGTTTTCTGATCGAAGAGATCCTGGTTGTACTCAAACGCGCTGTCCAGTCCGGTCTCGTCCTCCGTCATGTCGAGCGACAGATCGAACTTGGCGCCTCCCGCATCCAACTCCATCGCGCTGACCTCCAGCGACGTGATGGCCAACGTCCGGGCGAGTGAAGTCTGCAGCGCAAACATCACCTGGAACAGCGGCGTATGGCTGAGCGCACGGATCGGCTGCAGCGCATCCACCAGTTGCTCGAACGGCAAATCTTGGTGCGCCTGCGCGCCCAGGACCGTTTCCTGTACGCGCGCCAGCAGATCGATGAATGTGGGGTTGCCCGAGAGGTCCGTCCGGAGGACGAGCGTATTGGCGAAGAAGCCGATCAACGACTCCGTCTCCCGCTTCAGCCGGTTCGCGACAGGCGTGCCAAGACAAAAATCGTCGAGGCCGCTATACCGCATCAGAAACACCTGGAAGGCCGCGGCAAGCGTCATGAACAGCGTCGCGCCCTGCCGGCGACTAAGCGCATGCAGCCGATCGGTCAGGACACGCGACACTGAAAAGGGAAGCCGTGCGCCTCGGTCGCTCTGCACGGCTGGGCGCGGACGGTCCGTCGGTAGGTCGAGGACCGGCAGTCTTCCTTTCAACTTCTCTTTCCAATAGGCCAGTCGCTCTTCAATCACCGACCCTTGCAACCATCCGCGCTGCCAGACCGCGTAATCCGCATATTGAATCGGTAACGAAGGCAGTGGCGACGGCAGGCCCGCATCGAACGCTTCATAGAGAGTCACGAATTCCCGCGCGAGAATCTGCGACGACCACCCGTCACAGACGATATGGTGCAACGTGATGACCAATACGTAATCCCGTGGCCCCAGCTTGAGCAGGCGCATACGCATCAAGGGTCCGGTGCGCAGATCGAACAGGCGATGCGCTTCCGCCCTGGCCGCCACGGTTGCCAAGGCTTGGCGCTCGGACGGCGGCTCGAGACTAAAATCCACCACCGGCAAGTCCATCGGACGGTCTTCGGCGATGACTTGCACCAACTCGCCGTCAATCTCGTCGAAAGTCGTGCGGAGAACTTCATGCCGCCGGACTATTTCGTTGAGGCTCTGCGCCGTCGCCTCACGGTTGAGCGGGCCTCGCAGCCGGACCGCCAGCGCCGTATTGTACGAAGCGCTGTCCGGTTCCAGCTGCGAGAGAAACCACAATCGTTGTTGCGCAAAACTGGCAGGAAATACGTCCGCATTCGATTGAGGTCCGGCCGGCGCCGTCGCACCGTTAATGAGTGTGTCGGATTGCATCGGTCCCACCGTCAACCCTTGCTCGATTCGGCCATCGCCACCAAAATTTTTCTCGGCCCCTTGAACGGGGTGCGCCCATGGGCCGCCAGCATGTTGTCCAACATCAGCACGTCGCCTTCTTGCCACGGAAACTGGACGGCCTGGCATTGATAGGCGTCCCGAATTTCATCCAACACAGCCGTCTCGATCGCGGTTCCGTCCCCGTAACAGGCCTGCCGAGGCAGATCCGCCTCACTGACCACGGACAGCAACGCCTCGCGGACGGCCGGCTCCAAATTCGAGACATGGAACAGATGCGCTTGGTTGAACCAGACCGTTTCATTGGTGCGGGGATGGACGGCGACGGCCTGACAAACCTGGCGGGTGCGGAGTTCTCCATCCGGCTTCCATTCATAGGCGATCCCTGCCGTACGACAGAACCGTTCCACGGCTCGACGGTCCGTGGTGTTGAAAACCTTGGTCCAGGGCACGTCGAGCCCGTTCCCGTAGTTGCGCACATACATCACACCCTTCTCGATGAACCGCTCTCTGATGCGGACGGGAATGTGCCGATACACCTGGCGGCTGTCCGCGATCGGCGTGTAGCCCCCTTCCGGCGACACTTGCGCGCAATAAAACCAGATCTTCATCGGCCATTCGGTGGTGTATGCCTGTTCGTTGTGCAGCGGAATGTGTTGATGAGGAGGATATTCCGTGGACGTATAAATCTGATTGTGGACCTGCGACCGTGGCGTCGATCCAAATTCGTAGGAGGCCAGGTCAGGTGAGATCATCTTGACCAATGTTTCGAAGTCCGCCGTCGATTCGATAGGAAACCCTCTGAACAGCAAACCTCCGACGGTCAAAAGATGCGTGCTCACCATCTGCTCAATCACGTCTCGGTGTTCGATTAACGAATGATTTTCTGTGGGACTGACGACGACAGGAAACTCGGTATCCGTCGCCAAGTAACTCACCCGGCAAGCCGGCTGACCGACGGCTTTTCCACAGGTTTCCTCTACGGGTATCGGCGCAGTATTATTGTGATTGACGTGCATCAAACTCCTCCACATGCGTCGACGCGACGAATCTTTCTGTGACTGCGGCCGTCATCGCACAACCTCTCGATATCGGGATAACGCCGAGGAGAGAACCTCCAGGAGCGGCCCCTGCGCGCTCCGCAGGAAGAAATGATCTCCTTGAAAGAGCCACAATTGAAATCGCTCGCGAGTATGTTGCCGCCAGCTTCCCAATACGACACCGTTCACATGTTTGTCGCTCATCCCTCCGAACGCGATGATGGGACAGTCCAACGGCGGCTCTTCACGGTAGACATATCGATCGCGAAGCGAAAAGTCGGCGCGCAGCGCGGGGAGCATCAACTGCATCAGTTCCGGATGATTGAGAACTTCCGGCGGAGTCCCGTTGAACCGACCCACCCGTTCAAGAAATTCATCCTCAGGCAGATCGCAGATGCGCTCTGAATCCGTGAGATGTGGAGCCGGACAACCGGACACGAACAGATAGCTTGGTTCGATTCCCCGGGTCCGGCGCAACTCGCGGACCAATTCAAAACTCACCAGCGCGCCGATGCTGTGACCGAAAAAGACGAACGGTCGGTCGAGATAGGGTTCCAATGCCTCGCACAGCATGGACACCAGCCGACGCACATCACCGACAGGCGGCTCGGTCATCCTAGTCTCCCGCCCGGGAAGCTGGACGGCGCAGACTTCGACGTCCGTCAGGAACTCACTGTCCGCCCAGCTTCGAAACACGGAGGCTCCGCCGCCTGCATAGGGGAAACAAATTAAACGCATTCCCGAGGTGACAGGCCGCGGGGTGATAATCCATGGAGATAGGCGTGAGGCGGTCAGCATGAGGATGTCGACTTTCCTGCGGTTGCCTGTTCCTCCATCCATTTCCTCAAACTCAACGGACGCATGTCGGTCCAGATCTCCGCGATATGGGCGAGACATTCTGCCTTAAGTCCGGTTTTCCCCTCGTCTCTCCAGCCCAACGGGTTCTCGCGATAGGATGGCCAGATCGAGTATTGCTCTTCATGATTCACGACGACTTTGTACACGGTCGTATCTTCGCGTTCTTCGCTGTTCATCGTTCCTCCTCCTGGTGAAATTGACGTTCGGTGGATATCTGTTGCTGTCCGACCATCGATGCCGTTTGGGAAAGTGGGACCAGCGTCAGGGTATGAACGGGAGTACCAGCCAGGAATGGAAGCGGCAGTCCATTACTCCAGTAGTGTTGCTGATCTCGATAGTGAGGGGAGAATGGATGCCCGGACTGTCCACCCGGCATATGAAGAATGCCATCGCCTTGATGGCCAGGAGACATCACGAGCCTCTGACTTGCTCCGAGGCCATCCTGCATCACCCGAACGCACTGCCCGCATCCCGACGCAGGTTCATCCGGCATGTTCAGGATGGACCCCAGTCCTGGCAGTGCCCCGCCGAGAGGATGCTCTACCTTTACACGATTCTGTTGTCCCCACGTCAGCTCGGTCAGTGGAACGGAAGGATGTTCCGCTTCCAACTCCCGGACAGTCTGCTCTACCGCGTTCAGAAGAAACTCCGACCAACTGGGGAAATGGTCGGGATCTGGATTCAGTTCAGAAATTTGCGCCGTCAGGAGCTCACGCAACGGGGTATCCTGATCGCCATCGTAGCTGAATTGCGCGTCACGCTCTCGACAGGAGGACAAATAAGGAGCAAACACCGACCGTGAGAGGACGTGGCGAAAACGGACCACAAGCGCGAAACCCCGGCTGTCGGCATCGGCCTTTCCATTCCAGCCTTCGAAGACGTCCCGAGCTTTTGCCAGAGATGGTTTACGTTGAATGACTGTATCCGTTAAAAGCCCGAGCGCAAGTTTCCTGTAGAACTCATAGAAATGGCTTGTCGAATCTAACTGCAGGTCAAACAGGTCTCGCTCCCGTATATTCGTCATGGCCTCCAGTTGCTCGGAGATTCTGAACGCGCGATACCCATTAACAAAAGAATGGCCGACCACGTAAGGATAGGAGGCATCCAGCATCCGTTGATTCGCGCTGACGACAAACCCCGACGGAGGGTCTGAAATTTTTGGGAGTGCTTCCGGAGACACATATCCCGTCCATCCAAAGCGGCCATCTGCCCAGGAAACACTGACTGATCCGTTAAATCCTCGGCGTACGGGAATCTTACCCGTGTAGGTCCAGGCAATATGGCCATCTCTGTCGGCGAGAATGACATTATTGGCAGGACCGCCGGCACGGTTCATCACAGCTATGGCCTCGCCCACCGACCGGACCCGATCCATAGCAAGTTGTCCGAGATCAACGGCTTCCGGATCGAGTGCGGTCCAGCGAACGGCCACAGGCCCCTTCATTAGAAGATCCTGTGACACCGGACCCCAGATCGTTTCTTTGACCTCTGCCACGGACTCCTGAGCGCCCTTGACCGTGATGACTTCCCGCCTGTTCGTGAATAGTTTCCATCCTTCAGAAGTCTTGTACTCATTTGAATCGGCGGGATTGATCTCCAAGCGCACAAGGTCCAAAAAATCTCCTTCGACATTCGTCACGCCCCAAGCCACAAAGCCGTTCGTACCCGCAACGACGACCGGAACGCCTGGAACCGCAACACCGGTCAGCCTGATCTGCCCGTATCGAAGCTCGGCGCGGTACCAGAAGTTGGGAATAGCCATATCCAAATGCATGTCGTTTGCGAGAATGGATCGTCCATTCGCCGTCTTGGAGCCATGCACAGCCCATCCGTTCGACCCCAATCCAGTCCTGTCGAAACGGACCATGGTCGTCCTTCGGGCTTGTATCTGATCGACCGGCCGTCGTAAGGCCGCCAGTGCCTGCACAGGAATGGGCGACCGGACAGAAATATGAGACTTCCCATTTAACAACGCTTCCGTATAAAGATCGCTGTCCGGAACGAGAAACGTGACGACTTCGAAAGGCAACGTCTGCTCCATCACCGTCCGCATCCGCTCATCGTCCTCTGTCCCGCTCAGCATCTGGAAGATTCCAAGCAAGATGAGAAGACTGTCCTCGACCTTCCAGAAATCAGGTCTATAGCCGAGCAGCAAGAATTCGAACGGCAGGTTCTCCATCTGAGACAAATACTCGTTCACCCCTTCCGTATAGGCTTCGAGGACATCTCGTTGATCTTGAGGCAGCCGCGCAGCAATGGCGCCGGCTGCCCCACTGAATCCAAAAGTCCGCTGCTTAAGATCAGTTTGGCGCATCGTCTCGCCGAAAATCTCGGCCAGCCGTCCTGCGCCGGTACGGCGCATGAGATCCATTTGGAACAGCCGGTCGCGTGCGGTGATGTAACCGAAGGCGCGGATCGCATCTCCTCGTGAACCGGCCGTAATGGTCGGGATACCGTAGGCATCCGAAGTGACGGTGACCGGCTCGTGCAGGCCGTTCAGGTTCAGTTTACCGTCCAAAACCGGCAATGACGCCCGAATCGTCATCATGGCGTACCCGATACCTGCAGCAATAAGTAAGAGGACGATGGCCAATAAGCGAACAAATCGCTTCATACGCGTGACTCTTGCTCCGCAGCTCGAGCCGCTTCGCAGAAAATGGACGCAATCGTGTCCATTTCCTCCGCCGTGACGATGAGCGGCGACAGGAATCGCACCACGCAGCCGTTGCGTCCGCCTAATTCGAGGATCAAACCGCGATTGAGGGCCTGAGACTGAATCTTTTTCGCAAGTTCCGGGGCCGCGGGATAGGATCCTCCAGTGTCGGGACGCCCGTCGGCATTGACGATTTCGACACCGATCATCAAACCGCGTCCGCGCACGTCGCCGAAGCTGCGCAACGATGTCTGGGCATTGCGTAGATGCGCCAACAGCCGCTCTCCCATGATCTGAGCGTGCTGATCGAGACGATGAGTGCGAACGAACTCGATGGTGGCCGCTCCCGCCGTCATAGCCATCTGGTTTCCGCGGAACGTGCCGGCATGCGCTCCCGGCAGCCACTGATCCAATTCAGCCTGATACACCACCACGCTCAACGGCAACCCGCCTCCAATCGCCTTGGACAACACCAGGACGTCAGGAATGATCCCGGCCCGTTCGAACGCAAACAACGAACCGGTGCGTCCCAGACCAGTCTGAATCTCATCGATGATCAACGGAATGTCGCGATCTTTGGTGATCCGCCGAATGTCCCTGAGCCAGGCATCAGGCGAGGGAATCACGCCTCCCTCCCCCTGAACCACTTCCAGGATCACACCTGCCGGTGATACGACACCGCTGTTCGGATCGTCGAGTAACCGCTCGATATAGGTGCTGGACAGCCGATGTCCCTCCTCACCACCGACGCCGAATGGACAACGGTAATCGTAGGGGTACGGAAGGAACTGGACATCCGGCATCAGGCCACTGACGGCAGCTTTCGGTGACAGATGTCCCGTCAGCGCCATGCCGCCGTGCGTCATCCCGTGATAGGCACCGTGAAACGACAGAATCGTCCGGCGTCCGGTTGCCGTCTTCACCAGCTTGACGGCGGCTTCCACCGCGTCGGCTCCGGATGGACCGCAAAACTGAATCCGCGCGTCTTCCGCGAACGCTTTCGGCAGTGCGCCGAAGAGCGCATCGACAAAGCGGTCTTTGACCGGTGTCGTCAGATCCAATGTCTGGAAGGGGACGCCTTCCTGCAACAATTGTTGGATGGCATCCAAGACGACGGGATGGTTGTGGCCCAACGTCAGCGCTCCGGCCCCCGCGAGACAATCGATGTACGTGCGATCGTCGGTATCCTGAACGTAGATGCCCTTGGCCTTGCTGAGCGCCAACGGCAATCGTCTTGGATAACTGCGGGCGTTCGACTCCCGTCCCGCCTGTCGCTCCAGATATGGATTGTTTTCCCTCTCCTCCACCTTAGAGTGTGGCTTCGTCGGGAACATCTTCCTCATCTCATCTACATGAACGGTCATGACATACTCCTTCCTTCACAAAGTGCAGCAACCTCAAGGCGATCGAACCGATTGTCGAATGCCGACAGCGATATCCTCATCGAAATGCGCCCACCCCTTCCGTCACTGTTGTGATCTTCCCCAAGTCCATACGAAGACATCGATCGGCGATCGAAAAGTATTGATCATCATGGGTAATGACGAGTGCCGTTTTGCCGCGAGCTTTCAAATCCGGCAAAAGCTCTTCATAGAACACTCTGCGAAAAACCGGATCTTGATCGGCCGCCCACTCATCGAACACATAAAACGGACGGTCTTCCAGATATGCGGTCAACAAAGCCAGACGCTTGCGTTGGCCCTGTGAAAGCGACTGTGTGGAGAACTCTCCGTCTCTGACCTGAACCTTCCCGAGAAGCTGCAAACGGTCCAGGTATTCACGCGCTTGCACATCGAGGCCTGTTCTGTTCAATCCAAACAGCGTGTCGAAGAGGTGGTAATCGGAAAAAACGGCGGAGAAAAGCTGACGATAATTTTCGCGGTTGATTTCGTCGATCGGAACCCCGTCGAGACGAATCGCACCCGACTCCGGCGCATAGAGACCCAACAGGAGCAGCGCGAGCGTCGTCTTTCCGCTGCCGTTCCCACCGATGAGGAACACCAGTTCACCGGGTGTGAAGCTGAGTTCGATCGGACCGAGATGAAAACTGCCCTCTTCCTCCTCCCGGTAATATCGATGCGTCACACCGACCATTTCGAGCCGCTTCCACGCGATGTTGAGGACGGGTCCACCCACGCCATTGATCCTGACCTTTTCACGTTTCTCGATCTGATCCTGCGCGGAAGCTGTTTCCAGCGACAATCCCAATGCCTCGACCTTCTCCAGCGCGACATCGGCGCGACCGACACTGGGAAGGGTTTCGACAATCTGCGCAAACGGTCCCATCATGTACAGGAGCACGAGCGTCGATCCCGCAACCGCCTGAGACGTCAATGCCAGCCACTCGGGGAGAATGAAGAGAACGAGTCCGATCACCGCGTAGAACAAGAACATGCCCCAATTTGTGGCGACGGCATATACCGTCATGCCCTTGACGAAATCCTGCTTGTACGCCGTCACGGTCGGACGGAGAGCTGTGGCCAGAAATGCCTGTCGCCGTTCGCGGTGCAACTTGAGTTCTTTGATGCCCTCAAGGATCGATTGAAAATGGCGAAAGAGGGCGTCGTTCGTCTCGCGGGCCTGTTTGAACGAATGTAGCGCTTGCTTTTCCTGCGCTTGGAACGAAAGCGCGCCGAAGATCATGAAGCCTAAAACTATCGCCAGCATCGGCCAGGAAAGCCACCCGAGATACGCCAGACATCCGACGACCGTCGCGCCGTTCACACAAATCAACGGAATTTGCACGTAGGCCTGAGCAATGACATCCGTATCTTCGTTGAGCGCGGCCAACAATCGGTGACGGCCAAGTTCCTGCACCTGTCGGAAAGGAGCACGGAGGATTTGTTCACTGAGGTGTACCCGCAACTGCGCGATGATGTCTTGTCCCAATCGCGTCAGCACCACCTCCGAAAAGGTCTTCGTGACCACCACGAGCACGACACCACCGAGAAAACTCAGCCCGAGAGCTACCGTGCGTTGACTTTCTTCCAGCGCCGAGTTGATAAAGGCGATAATCCCCGCGCTTGCCAGGCCGCTGATCAAGCCGGCGACCATGGAGAGCATGACCAGTCGCCATGAATTACGGTACAAAAAGCGGAGCAAACTCATTGTCGTGCGTTCCTCATGATTCCGATCGACCTGGGGCACCCGAATGCACGGAACTCATCCGTTGAGGGCGGCTTTTTCGAGGAAGGGGAACAATGTCCGGCGCCGCCGTGATGTCGCTCCCTTGTTGACCACGGACTTGTTCGGAGAGTCCGGCGACCGTCGGATGCTCAAAAAACTTTTTGAGAGAGATTTCTCTACCGAAAATCTCTTGTAAGCGGTTCAAGATCTGCAGAGCCGCCAGTGATTCCCCGCCCAGCGTGAAAAAGTCGTCACCCAAACCGACGTGTTCGACGCCGAGAACTTGTTGCCAGACAAACGTCACTTTTTCCTCAATCGTCGAGCCGGCTATCTGGTTCTCCTTGCCACGGAGCAATTCTTGGCTCGCATCGCCTCTCTTGGCGTGGATACCGACGACGTTCGAAAGGGCGGTTCCCGTGCTCTGCGTCACTAAGGAGGAGCAATCGCGAACGGACACGATGACTTGCGGTGACGTCGATCCGTGCAATATCCGGCCGAATGCGTCCTGTGCTTCCGACGCCGCCATGCCGTCGAATTCTGAAGCATCGATCTGCAATGTTTTCAACCGGGCTTCGGCCTGCACCGCCATTCCGACCTGATTCCATCGATCGAAATTCACGGAGATGACACGCAACCCACGCTTCGAGAACGCGTGAGCCATCGCATCCAGAGTGGCGTTGGCGGCACAATAGCCGACTTGTCCCACTCCTCCGGTCAGCGCATTCAAGGAGGAACAGAAGCAGATAAAGTCCAAGGGCACTTTCCGCAACACATGGTCGAGGACCAAGGCGCCGACTACCTTGGGCGCAAACTCAGCCTCCATTGCCTCCACGGCTTTGAGATCGATCAGCCCTCCACCTGACACGCCGGCGGCGTGAATCACTCCGTGCACTGCGCCGAACCGATCCAGAGCCTGCGCCAGTGCAAAACGCATCTGCTGCTCATCGGCCACATGCGCCTGGATGGTGAGAATTTCCCCGCCGACCCGTTCGAATGTTTTCAGCCGCTGCATCTGTCCTTCAGTCGGCTTTGAGCGACCTATGAGGACAAGTCGTGCTTTGACGGTCCGGACGAGATAGTCTGCGAGTTGAAGACCGACTCCTCCAAGCCCCCCGGTGATGAGATAGACGCCTTGTGTCCGCAGTAAGGCCGGTTGTTCGTCAGAATGATCAAGCTTCACCGGCTGGAATGTCGGGACCCACCGATGCGCTCCCCGGTATGCAACGACTGGTTCATCCTGTCCAACAGAGTGTTCGGCAAGAAGTCTCGCGATCACCGAACGCCTCAGAGCTTCCTCAGTAGGTATCGATACTTGGAGATCGACCACCCGACAGGTGAGATTGACGTATTCCTGTGGAATGACCCGACAAGCTCCCACGATCGGAGCCAGCTCCGGACGCAACGTTTCTTCGCCTGTGACATCATGCAACCCTGTTGTCAGGATGCATATGAATGTCTGGTTCACTGATGTTCTGCTTCCCAAAGCCTGGGATAGGAACAGGAGACTGTACAAACCTTTATCTTGGGCACGGCGGAACGTCTCGACGGATAACGAACCATCCCGAGGACGCACACTCCAACAATGCACCAATCGATTCGGCCACAGGTCCTGCCTCCGCAAATCCTCGATTAACCTGTGATAATCTTCACGAACACTGGGTCGTATCGAATACCTTCCCTTTGTATGTCGTTCGTATCGCTCCCCTGCCGATACGGTCACGACCGGCCGTCCATCTAATTCCAATTGCTCGACGATTCCAGTTCCTTCCCCTCGCTCGCCGACCAATACCAGCCAGGAACCCTCCCGAATGGGTCGAGCCGGTCGAACTGCTCTCGATCGTCTCCATGACGGTTCATAGAACCAGTCACTGATATTCGGTTTCTTGGAGGGCGCCACGTCCTGACTTGTCGCAGATAGCTTGACCGGTTCCACCCAGAATCGTCGTCGTTCAAATGGATAGGTCGGCAGAGGAAGTCGCCGGGGTCGTTCGCCTCGATACAACCCGGCCCACTCGATTGCGACGCCGTTTGCCCAGAGATGCCCGACCGCATCAAGAAAACTTGACGGTTCGGATGAGGCGGAAGACCCGTCTTGTGGTTTGCTCAGAGAGGTCAGAGCCGTCACAGGCCGTCCATCTATCTGTTGTTGAGCCAACGTGCACAAGGTTCGCCCCGGTCCCACTTCAAGCAGAATTCGCTCCGGCTTCCGACACAATGTCTCGATACCGTCGGCAAAGCGGACGGTCCTTCGCAAATGATCAGCCCAGTACAAAGGATCCGTGGCTTGAGAAGGCGCGATCCAATCACCTGTCACGTTGGAAACCCAAGGAATAGTCGGCGCGTGACGCGCTACGCCGGCAACCTGTGTTTTGAAGGATTCCAAGAGCGGGTCCATCATGCGTGAATGGAACGCATGGGAGGTTTGGAGCCGTACGCTCTGTACACCCTTTCTCGTCAGTGCTTCTTGCAGATTTGTGATACTGGATTCCGACCCGGACAGGACGCACTGATTCGGCGCGTTGATCGCAGCCAGATCCAGGTCTTCGTGCAGGATGGATATTGCATCAGCTTCCGGCATCGACACCGCCAGCATTGAACCGGGCGGCATACGTTGCATGAGTCGTCCGCGAACCGCGACCAATCGCAGCGCATCTTCAAGCGAGAAAACACCTGAGAGACAGGCGGCGACATATTCTCCGATGCTGTGTCCGATCATGCCTTGAGGATGCACATCGAGGCTCATCCAGAGTTTGGCAAGCGCGTACTCCACCACAAACAAAGCCGGTTGCGTAAAGGCAGTGCGGTTGAGTCTTTCCGAATCCGTCGCGGACTCTTCAAACAGAACCGATTTGATGTCCATGCCGATGTGGGGAGCGAGCACAGCTGCGCATCGATCCACCTGCTCGCGGAATATCGGTTCCTGGGCATAGAGCCCTCGGCCCATCGTGCGATACTGTGAACCCTGCCCTGAAAATAGGAACACCACCGGTCTCGGTTCACCGGTCTGGCCGTTCGTTTTCACGCGATCGGGCCGACTCAACGCGCGTGACGCAGATTCGATGGTGTCGGCTACCGCCCATCGGCGATGAAGAAAGGCTTTCCGCCCGGTCTGCAACGTATAGGCGACATCCGCCGGTTCAGCCATGGAATGTTGCTGAAGATAGGCGGCGAATCGAACCGTCATCTCGTTCAGTGCCGCTTCGGACTTGGCCGACAACACGATAAGCCGAGGACGTTTATCGACAGAGTGAAGCTTGCGATCTACCGACGGTGCTTCTTCCATGACCACATGCGCATTGGTACCACCGAGACCGAATGAGCTGACGCCGGCACGCAGCGGGCTGTCGTGTGATGTCCAGTCGGTCAGTTTCGTATTGACGTAAAAGGGCGTCTTGGAAAAATCAATTTCCGGATTCGGAGAAGAAAAATGCAGGCTGGGAGGAATCTGTTTGTGCGACAGGGCGAGGGCTGTCTTGATCAGCCCTGCGATCCCTGCCGCTGCATCGAGATGTCCGATGTTGGTCTTGACTGATCCGATGGCACAGAAACCGCTTCTGTCGGTGCCGGCACGAAATGCCTGGGTAAGAGCCGTCACTTCTATCGGGTCTCCCATGGGCGTCCCGGTGCCGTGCGCTTCGACATATCGTATCGATTCCGGCTCGACCCCAGCCGCCAGATGCGCCGCCCGGATCACCTTGGCCTGTCCTTCGATTCTCGGTGCGGTGTACCCGACCTTACGCGCTCCATCGTTATTGATCGCCGTACCCTTGATGAGCGCCAAAATATGATCGCCGTCGACTCGTGCCTCGTCCAATCGCTTCAACAGCACGATTCCCACTCCACTTCCTCCGACCGTTCCGCACGCATCCGCGTCGAATGCTCGACAGTGCCCGTCGGGAGACGCAATCCCGCTCTTCTGATAGAGATAGCCGACTTTTTGCGGCACATTGACGGAGATGCCTCCAGCCAGCGCCATGTCGCATTCGCCGGCGAGCAGCCCCTGACAGGCCAGGTGGACGGCAACCAGGGATGTGGAACAGGCGGTTTGGACGGCGACGCTTGGCCCTTCCAGATTCAATTTGTAGGACACGCGAGTGGGAAGCGAATCCTTCTCCACGCCAAGCAATCCCGCCATATCGGCAGCCGACTGCAAGAGCACGCCTTGAGGAAAAAGATTGAATAGGTAACCGCTGGTACTTGAGCCTGCATAGACACCAATCGATCCATGGAACCGTTCGAGGTCATAGCCCGCATGTTCGAAGGTTTCCCATGCACATTCCAGAAACAGCCGATGCTGCGGATCCATCAGCTCGGCTTCCTTCGGCGTCACACCGAAAAAATCGGCATCAAATAGATCGATCCCGTCGATGATGCCCCGCATTCGGACATAGTTCTGGTCCTGACGCAGACGTTCCTGAACGCCCGCTGATCGCAGGTCTTCCTCGCTGAGAGCGGTAATGGATTCCACTCCGTCGCGCAGATTGGCCCAGAATGCCGTGCTGTCGTGGCTGCCGGGAAAGCGACAGGCCAGGCCGATGACGGCAATGTCCAATCCATCGTGCTCGTTGGTTTGATCGCCGTTGTTTTGATCCATTTCAGATTCCGCGTGTGATCGTCCGTCGTTGTTCCCGCTGCTGCTTCAACCTTTGTGAGCCTGCTAAACGTCGTTCCTTTACCTGTTGCGTCTGTTCGGTTTGAGCACCCGATCTACGATTTCCCATGAGGGTCGCTTCACCGGTGACATGCGCTGCCAGAGTCTGCACGGTGGGATATTGAAACAAATCCACCATTGCCAAGGGTCGAGTGCTCAGTGAGCGAACTCGGGTCAACACCTTACCCAGGAGAAGGGAATGCCCTCCGAGATCGAAAAAATTGTCGTGCCGACCGACCGCTTCAAGACCGAGAACTTCTTTCCAAATTTCCGCAATGGCCCGCTCGGTATCAGTCTGGAGCGGCATCGATGCTGATTCCGTGTTCTGAATCCGTCCGGAGAGGTTCCTCAAGGCTTGACGATCCACCTTCCCACGCGACGTCAGCGGCAAGGTATCGAGGACAATCCACGCGGCGGGAATCATATATCTGGGCAGACGTTCCGCCAGGAAACTCCGAAGATCCTGCGCAGTCACGACGTCCTCCGCCCGAGACACGACATAGCCCACCAATTGCGGCTCTCCCATTCGTGCCCCAGCCGGCAAACCAGGCTGATCGTTCAATTCCTGTAAGACCAACGCATCGTTCACGGCCGGATGCTGCTTCACCCAAAACTCAACCTCCGCCGGTTCTACCCGAAATCCGCGAATCTTTATTTGGTCATCGTATCGACCGAGAAATTCCACGTTGCCGTCCGCGAGTCGCCGGACTTTGTCGCCGGTTTGATACAGTCGTCCGCCCGATTCGCGGCTGAAGCAGTCCGGGATAAACTTTTCGGCAGTCCGAGCCGGCTGACGATGGTAGCCTCTGGCTAACCCCGTCCCGCCGATGTAGAGCTCTCCCGCCACCCCGATCGGAACCGGTTGCAAGGAAGGATCGAGGACATACAATTGGACGTTCGCAATCGGTCGGCCGATCGGCACGGTGGATGCCGAGATCCGACCTTTCTGTCGCTCCGGCACAAAGTAGCTCGCCGTGATCGTGGTTTCAGTCGGTCCATAGGAGTTGCACCAAGCGATGCGATCCCCGGCGAGTCGTTGCCAGCGAACTAGACTATCCGGCAGGGCTTTCTCACTCCCCACGATCACCAAGCGGACCGACAGCGGAAGAGCTGTTCCACTCTGCTCAATCGCATCAATCCATTCGGCCCAGTATGGTGTCGGCAAGTTCAACACGGTGAGACCGTGGTCCTCAATGAACTGTTGGAAATCCGAAAACGCCGGCACAGGCTCGTTAGGACGCAACACCACCGTTGCGCCGGCCGCCCAGGTCGGAAAACATTCCTCAGCCGCAACATCAAAACTGATTGAGGCGAATTGCAGCACACGATCGGTCGGCTGAAGACCGTAATGCCTCGCCATGGCCGTACCATGATTGACCAATGCACGGTGGGAGATTTCGATCCCCTTGGGTTCACCTGTCGTCCCGGAGGTATACAGAACATACGCCAAGTTCTCCGGAACAGTGCGCCACGGACAATCGATACCAGGCAAGGAAGCAACGGCCGGCCAGACCTCATCCAGTGCGATGGTCGGAACAGTCTGGTTTTGAAAACTTTCGACAAATCGCTTTTGAGTGAGCAGCAACTCCGCTCCGCTGTCCCGGATCATAAAACTGAGCCGCTCGCGAGGATACTGTGGATCCATCGGCACATAGGCTGCCCCTGCTTTGAGAATTCCCAGCAGACCGGCTACCATCTCCAGAGAACGTTCCATGCAAAGAGCGACACGACTTTCCATCGCGATGCCCTGCGATCTGAGATAGCGGGCAAGTTGGTTGGCTCGTTCATTGAGAAACCGGTAGCTGTACGAAGCGCCGTTCCACACCATCGCGACGGCCTCCGGTGTAAGTCGCGCTCGTTCTTCGAACAGCTGATGGAGGCAGTACTCGTGTGGATAGAACGCGGCCGTATTGTTGCAATCTTCAAGTAGATGTCTTCTCTCATCCTCACCAAGCATGTCGAGTTCGCTCACGCGGGCTTCCGGATTCCGCACGATCTGCCTCAATAATTCCTGGAATTGTCGGGCCATGCGCGCGATGGTTTCGCCGCTGAATAGATCTGTGCTGTACTCAAACACTGCCTCCAACGCTCCGTCTTTCATCGCAACCAGCTCAAGCGTGAGGTCAAAGGCGGATGTGTGCGTGCTCGTCTTCATCCGGCGGACATCCAAACCGTCCAGCCTGCAGAGATCGGGCTGGTCCTCCTCCAGAGTCAGCATGACCTGATAGAGCGGTGTATGGCTAAGACTACGTGGCACGTGCAGCGCGTCAACCAACCGCTCGAAGGGAAGCTCTTGGTTTGCCTGCGCTCCAAGGACGGTCTTTCGAACTCGGGCCAGAAGCTCTAAAAAGGAAGGACTACCGGATAGATCGACTCGTAATGCGACCGTATTGACGAAACAGCCGATAATCGACTCACATTCCGGCTGTGATCGGTTGGCAACGGGTGTGCCGATACAAAAATCCAATTGTCCGCTGTAGCGGGCTAAGAGAATGTTGAACGCGGCCAAAACGGTCATGAATAGTGACGCATGCTGTCTACGACCGATCGCATGGAGGCGCTTTCCGACTTCTCCATCCACAATCCACGCATACCGTTCTCCCCGCTGCCCTTGCACGGCGGGACGTGGACAATCGAATGGCAGCGTGAGCACATGCGGTACGGATTCCAGCTGTCGCCGCCAGTACACTTCCTGCTGTTTCCACTCTTGAGTATCCACACAGTGACGTTGATGGAGAACCGTATCCAGATACTGTTTCGATAGAATGGGCAAAGGAGAGTCAAGCCCGTTTTTGAATGCCCCATACAGCTGCACCAGTTCCCGTGCAAGGAGACGCATGGACCAGCCGTCGGCGACAATGTGATGGAGCGTGAGCAACAGGACATGCTCGGTTTGACCGAGACGAAGAAGCAGTACTCGCATCAAGGGGCCGGTCGTCAGATCAAACGATTGCCGGGCCTCTTTCAATGCCGACAGTCCGACCTGTTCTTCCTGAGCCGGTCCTGACACATCTGTGAGATCCTCAATTGGAAGGGGAAGATCGAGATGCGGAGCGATCACCTGACCGGGATAGCCGTGAGAGATAACAAATTTCGCGCGAAGGATTTCATGACGCTGCACGATTTCAGCCAAAGCACGATGCAGCGATCCACCATCAAGTACTCCCGTGATCCTCAATGCGACCGGAATATTGTTGAATGAACTTTCTGGAGAAAGTTGATCCAGAAACCAGAATCGCTCTTGCGAAAAAGACAGAGGCATGACGTCCGGCAGAGCCGTTGGTTTCTGCGACATGTGTGACACAGATGGAGTTGAGCGATACCCCGACTTAATCAGCGACGCCAGACCCGCTACCGTCGGGGCGTCGAAGAGAGATTCGAGAGGAAGATCGACCGCATAAGTTTCTTGGACTCTTGCCAGTACTTGCGTGCCGCGCAACGAGTCTCCCCCCAGTTCGAAAAAATTGTCGTGAGGCCCTATGTGGGTGCGGTCAAGCACCTGAGCCCAGATTTCGGCCAATGCTTTAGCCACATCATCGTCAACATCCTCGGCAACAACACCGGTCCGTCCTTCCACCCTTTTGCCCTGGAACGTTTGAATTACTTCTAGTTCTTGCGCAAAAAATTTTGTCCGACACAGGTGTCTCTGAACCTTCCCGCTCGACGTCTTAGGAAGAGTCCCGGGCTTGATCAGAACCACGGCATGTACTTGGATTTCGTGATGTTCCGCGACGGCCCGACTGATTCTCACCGCAACATGGTCGAGGTCGATCGCAGAACTGCCGACAACTTCCTGCACTACAACCAATTGTTCCTCATCGTTGACAGGGATGGAGAAGGCTGCGCCGCAGCCGGGCTTGAGAGACGGATGGCTTTCCTGCACCGTTATTTCAATGTCCTGCGGATAATGATTTCTCCCGCGGATAATGATCAGATCTTTCAATCTTCCGACCACGAACAGTTCATCGTCCAGGATCACGCCCAGATCGCCGGTCCGAAGGAACGGACCTTCTCCAGTATCCGCCGTTGTTGCCATGAATGTGACCGATGTGGTTTCCGGACGATTCCAATAACCCTGCGCCACGCTCGCGCCTTTGATCCAGATTTCACCGACCTGACCGAGAGAGCGACGTGATAGAGTTTCTGGGTCAACGATGACCACCTGCTGATCAGAGGCGGTTCGGCCACATCCGACCAAGCGGTACGTATCGCCGTCACCTCGCGATGACTCTGCCATCCGTCCCTGCTCCATCGCAGCCTTCTCAACGGCCCTGAGAACCGGCAATGAGCTGTGCCCACCTCCGGCCACGAACAACGTCGCTTCGGCCAGCCCATAACAGGGATAAAAGGCTTCCCGCCGGAACCCGCAGGGACCGAATGTTTCGGAGAATCGATCCAACGTCCCGGCGTGGATCGGTTCAGCTCCATTGAAAGCCACCGACCATGAGCTAAGATCTAGCGACTTTCGCTCTTCTGCTGAAATCTGGCGTACGCAGAGGTCATAGGCGAAATTCGGTGCGCCGCTGGTTGTGGCACGATATCGGGAAATGGCGGACAACCAACGAACCGGCTTCTGCATGAAGTGAATCGGTGACATCAGCACACAGGGCCTGCCGAGATAGAGCGGTTGAAGAACGTTCCCGATGAGTCCCATATCGTGATAGAGCGGAAGCCATCCAAGAACCGTCGTCTCTTCGGTGTGGCCGAACGCCTGCTGAATCATGCGTTGGTTGTGCAACAGATTCTCATGACTGACCATGACTCCTTTCGGAGACCCGGTCGAACCCGAGGTATATTGGAGAAAGGCGAGCGTCCTCGCCGTCAATGCAGGCTGTTTCCAAGTGCTCTCGATGTTTTGGGGTGGAACATCGGTCTCAATCCACTGCACCTTCCTAAGCTCGTCAATTCCAGCATCCTGGCGGGAAAGCCGTTCGACGCCGGCGCGAATCTTCGCCGTCGTCAGGGCAACGCTAGCTCCCGAGTCTGCAAGGACAGCCCGCAATCTACCCAGCGTTCGCTTGCGTTGCGGAGGATAGGCCGGCACGGCGACCACCCCCGCGTACAAACAGCCGAAAAATGCCGTGATATAGTCCAGACCAGGCGGATAGAGAAGAATCGTCCGCTCTCCCCCTGCACCTAATAATTGCAGCCGGGCAGCGATTGCTCGCGCCCGGCGATCCAATTCGCCATACGTTAACTCGCAGATCTCTGAATCTCCGTCGGTCAAAAATATGTACGCCGATCGATCGACAAGGTCGGCCGCTCTTCGACGAGCGAATTCGACGAGTGTTACCATGTCTTTGTGCCCATCAGATACCAATTGAATCTTCCTCAGGCCTCAGACACACCAAGAGCGTGGGGTGCCGGTTGCCGTTCATCCCGAATCCTAGTGAACCTCTGTAGGGTTTCTCTGTTTGCCTCAGCCGGTGAGCTCGAAGGCCATCTACGTCGAAGGGAACCAAACTAGCGGAGTTGGTGGGACCGCATCCCTTCTCTGATGACTGAAGCGTTCCTTACTACTTAGACGGAACACGAAGTTGTTTCCTCACCTCATCTGCGCACCTTTTTATTTGAGAGACAGCTCCCTAGATCGTTACGAGTCGGATGAGCCTGCACAGCGCACTCATTGCCGATCGCTTCTGTAGAGTGAAGAACTGACTGCTTGTCCTGGAGAAGATGATAAGGATGAATACTTTAACGAGACCAACTACGACACATCGCTAACCGTCGTAGTTGGTCTCCAAACGCCTGGCTGGACTTCGGTTTTTTGTCCAGTTTTCTAAGAGGCATGGCTCTGAACGCTTCTCTCCATTTAGTTAGTTGAACTCCAGTTTCATGGAGCCGATCACGGTGAACGGCGCGCCGGTATAGATGATCTCTCTGAAGTTTTGCGTGCCCGAAAAATACCGCTGATCCAGCACATTGGTGAAGTTCAGGGCGGCAAACAAGTTTGTTCGGGTAAAAACGTCCGGTCTACGGTAGTACACTGCGGCATCCATTCGGACGTACCCGGGAAGTTCAAACGGCGCTTGGCAATTGGCCGGATCCGTACATTGGAATACTCCGTTACGTTTGCCTTGCGCAAACATCCCAAGTCCAGCGCCAAGACCTTTCAATGGACCATCCTGCAGAAAATAGGTCGTCCAGAGGCTGCCTTGGTGGAGTGCGGAGTTGGGCACTCGGCTCCCTTCCTGAAACAGCAGATCCTTGGTGACCCGCGCGTCGATGTACGCATAGTTGGCGATGATATCCCATCCGGGCAACAGCCTTCCTGCTACGTCGAACTCAATGCCCTGACTACGTTGCTCGCCGGTCGCCACAGAAAACAGAAATCCGTTGAGCGGGTCGCCGGTCAACACGTTTCTCTTTTTAATGTGAAATGCGGCAACTTTTGCCCGCAACCGATCCTCGAAGAATTGGAATTTGACGCCGCCCTCATAGGCCTTCCCACGCTCCGGATCAAACAGGGTTCCGGAAATGCTTCTAGACCCCGAAGCTTGTGGCGCGAAGGATTCTGTATAGTTGGCAAACAGCGCAATGGGTTTCCAGGGCTGATACGTCAATCCAACCGATGGACTGAACGCGAGATCGGTTTGGCTGTCCTCCGTCTGATTGGGATCCAGGTCGTGAGGCCGATTGACAAGCGTTTGCTTAAAGTAATCAAAACGGCCGCCTCCGTGCAGATGGAGATTTTCAAGGAGACTGACGTGATCTCCAAAATAGACCCCCAGAATATCGTTGACGTTTTTAGTATTGCTGAATTTCGTCAAGGGGGTATTCAAGAACAATCGGTCGGCTGGGTTGAAGATATTGATGAAACTAAAGGCTCCAGGGGTGGTCGTATCCCCTCCGAAATCGCCGGATACCGACGCTGACGAGACCTCACGTCCCAGTTCGATACCGATAATCGTCTTATGCTTGATCGGTCCGGTCGAGAACTGTCCGTGCAATTCGTTCTGTAAATAGTGGCTCTGGACCGTCGTTGGAATCGCAAACTGCGCCAGGTTCAAAATTCCATCGTTTTCGTCACCGACCAGAAACCATGACTCCAAACTGGAATAACGGTTCCGTACTACCGCCGTTCTGAATGCGGTACGCCACCTGAACAAATCATTGAAGTCATGCAACAAGGTCAGCGTGGCTTTCCCACTATTCGTCTCCTGCTTTCTGGTCGGATCCCCCAGGAAACGAGTCACGGGAATGGGCGCTACTCCACCACCAATGGCCACCAAACCACGATCGATGGGTGTGTTATCGTAGAGATATTCACCCTCAAGTCGAAAGGTCGTCCGGGGTCCCAGGTCCCATCCAAATGTCGGCGCAAGAAAAATCCGTTCCGAGCGAACTCCCTCGCGATAGCTACCGGCTGATTCATACAAGCCGTTGAACCGATAGGTAAGGGTTTTGCTCTCGTTCAATGGTCCACCGATGTCGATGGTGGGGCGATAGAGATCGTAATTCCCGAGAATCATCTCGGCCGAGTAATACGGATTCTTCAAGGGCGCCTTGGTGATTTGATTAATCACCCCTCCCGGGTCGGATCGGCCAAACAAATAGGACGGCGGGCCTTTAATCACTTCAATTCTTTCCAGATTGATGATATCGCGCTGGGCTCGGGAGCTGTACGTGCTATCGTCACGAAACCCGTTCTTAAAGATGTTCAGATCCGAAGCAAAGCCGCGGATCATGAAGTTGCCGGCTCCGCCGCCTTGTGTGCTGAATTGAGACACACCGCTGACATTCCGCAGGGCATCACTGAACCGGATGACTTTTTGATCCTCCAGCACCTGTCTGGTCACAACCTCGACCGATCGAGGGGTGTCGTGAACCGGCACAGGAATCCTAGTCGCGCTCGATACCTCGTCGACGGTATAGGACTTGTCTTTTCGTTGTCGTGCTTCCTTCACTACAATCTCAGGCACCTTAACGGGCTTGGGTTCGGTCGATTCGGCCGGCCCACCTGCAGATCCCACCGGTGTCACCTGGTTTCCCACGATCGGCGGCGAGGCCGCGCCCGGTATTGCAGTGTCAGGCAAGAGCGTGACGGCATTGGTATCGGTCAGGCGATACGTGATGCCCGTGCCCGCCAGTAGCGTTTGGAGCGCCTCTTCAGGTTGGTGGCTCCCACTGATGCCGGGTGAGATTCGACCGGTGATCAACTCGGTCGGAACACTGACCTGCCAGCCCGCTGTCTCAGCAAAGGCATTCAGGGCTGTCCCAAGCGGCTGCGAAGCAATATTGAAGTCGACCGAGGCGGGTGGTGGCCCTGTTGGAACGCCGTTTTGCGCGAGTATGTCGTCGGCTACCGTAACGATGAATGCAAAAATCAGCAGACCTCGGCATAAGCCCCGCAACCATACATAAGGTCGCCGTGAGTTTTCTTCCTGATATCGTGATATATATCCGTTAATGCTCAGTTCTCCTCGTTCCATTCAGGTCAGCGCCTCCTGTTTCATTTCCATCGCATCCCCTTGTAGACGGAGAACGACATGCTTCTCCTCACCTTCTCTGATACGGACCGACAATTTCGAAGGATTAGAAGAGAATCCCAAGAAGATCGGTACTGCCCACTTCATCGAAGAAGAATGTCTGTCTCAGTACGAATAAGACTTGATCGCTGATTGGGCATTAAATGTGGCGATTGATCGGTCCGGCAATTGAATTGTGCGTCGCTCTCGGATCCGGTCCGATGGCCGGCCAGCCGGCGCATGGCCTCATCGACGTGAAGTGCCAGGATCGCACATCAACGATGCGAGGCTGTCTTCACGTTGAATGAAGACAACCCGTGTTTCATGACAGCGGCCGCAGCCGCACGCAGTTCGGCGCTGTCCCATACTGCAAGGACCTTTCGAAACATGTGATCATGCGCAGGACTTTGCGCGTACCACGCTTCGAATGCCCTCCAGTCATCCGGAGACAGACCACCACCATGCACTCGAATGACCCACGCAACGGCTTCCTCCCGGAGCTGGACTCTTTTCTCAGATGAAACCATGTCGCCTGATTCGTCTGTTCACCGCATAAGTAGGCTTCGTCGGCAGAGGTCCGACGAAGCGATCGCGAACATACAGTGTGACGAATCGGCAGACCGACTTCCTCACTCGGCGTTGTCTATTGCTTCCAGCGCCTGACAACTCCTGTCGAGCGCGCGCATGAGTAACTTCTCCACACCGCTTTCGGAGATGTTCATGCGCTTCGCAATCTCTTGATAAGAGTACCCATACACTCGGCAGAGCAGAAAAGCCTCGCGAGTTCGGGAGGGAAGATGGTCGATGGCTCGCAGAAAAAGCCGAAACCGCTGTTTCCCAAGCAACTCGCGTTCCGGGGAAGGTGCGTGACAGGGCACCGCCATGGCAGTATCCAAACAATCGATTCCTTGAACGCTGTGTTTTTCTTTTCGTAAATGGTCGATCGCCAAATTGGTAGCAATTTTATGAAGCAAGGCACGCGGCTGCTCAACAACATGCTGATTACCCAGCCGAAGTAGCCGCAGATAGGTATCTTGCACAAGATCGGCGGCTGTCTCGCGCGACTTCACCATACCGATTAACCTGCGAGTGAGTTCTTCTCGGTACTGATGAAACAAGCTTGCAATCTGCGTATATGTTAGGGCTATGGGAGCGCCCACAAGACCACGCGTATCATGCGATAGCGCGGACTCTGCTCCGACGAGATTCAAACCCTGGGTCCTCATCGCGCATCTCCTTAAATTGCTTTTTTCTCAATAAAAAAGCCCAAGATGTCTAAGGACATCTTGGGCTCCGGTCTTAATGACCTCTGGCCTCGTTCTAATGTGGCTGCTATTTACGCGAGTTTTGCAACTAGGCTCGAAACGAAAGTTGCAAGCCCGTTACTCCTAGAATCATTTTCTGCACATGGATCTATTCCTTTATATTCTTCTGCATCTACAGTTCTCATATTTGATATGAGTTCTCAATATCAGTTCATGATCGCTGTTGTCAACTCCTTATTCCTAGAATCCACGATATATTTTGCTCAGGATTCTATCCCACTGAGGAAGATACGGAGTATCGACATGATAACTATGCGGATGATCTTATACCGGAAACCCCTCCATTCCTCCTACGGTAGAACCAGTTGCCGCTGTATAAGAGACCAGCAAGGTCCATAGGGGCTTCTATTGGATATCCGATCCTCTTTCGACCGTCACCGTTACCACGTTCTCCGAGATACTTGACCATACCCACATCGCAACCGATGCCGACACTAGAATACCGACCGCCGCTGTCAAACTGACGAGTACCGCAAGATCATCTCGAGATTGCACGTAACGTTTGTTCATGTTCAATCTTCCGCTTACTTTTTATCTCAATACTCACCAGCTTAATCCGAAAAAACGCCGATCATCCCTAGTGACAGACCTCGCTCGGACTGGATTGTGTCATCACTGAGGCTTGTCCCAAAGATGGTTGCGCCACAATCGCCGCAAGGCGCTGTATCGTTTCGGCAAACATCTGAAACTCGTCGCGCGTGAAGTGGAGCGTGATGGAACCTAATGTCACGTGAAGCTTGCCGCACCCGCAAAGGACCAGCTTCATCGCCCCAGCGGTTGATAACGTATTTTTCACAGCGTCTTCCCCTTTCGTCGTTCAATGTTCTGCATTACCTGTGGGCGGCACGATTCGCCCATCTGACGTCCCGACTTGACGATATTTCAGTCTCTCTGCGATGCCAACCGCAATTCACGCACCTCCAACGACTCGATTGATAGTAATCGAGCACTTGCTCGTCGACCACGAAGCCTCCGCATCTTCTGCAGGTTGATTTCATGCTTCCCTCCTTGACAATTTTCCCGATATACGTCGCCTGAGCTGACAATGTACCTCCATGTGCATCTCCTCCAAACTCCTCGCCTTCAAGAAAAAAGCCCAAGGTGTCCTTTGACACCTTGGGCTCCGGTCGTGAAGACCTCTGGCCTCGCTACTACCTATGAGGCACTGCTACGGGATCAGTCTCTTCGCGCCTCACATAATTGATATGTATTCTCAATATCATTATTATCAAAAGTTGTCAATCCCATTTGATCATTTTCTACGTACCTTGTCGGGGATTATCCCGTAGCGGATAGGAAGGCAACGACGGACAAGACCGGCGAACGCTAAGTGCGTCTATTCATAAGCGGAAATTGGTGCTCTACTTTGTCGACGATGCGCTGCGCGCTTCAGCCACCACATGCGCAGCGCGGTGACATACAGCAAAAGCGGGACGAAACCGGCGACAAAAACGATCCAGCGTCCGGTGAGGCCGAATGCTTCTCCGTTATGCAGGGGGAAGAGCCAGGCCAAGAAGGTCTCACCGCCGGTGAACCGGTTCCAATCATGAACGCGAAGCACTTTGCCACTGTATTGATCCAGCCACACCTGGCTTTCGCCACCCGATGCCCGCACTTCGCCCGGTTGATGCAGCGCAACGTAATAGACCCCTCGGACTTCTTGCGGCAAACCGAGGTACCGCAACTCTCCGTCTGGGAAAACTTGGCCTGCAAGCGTAATCGCCTGCTCTGCGGACAATGGAGGAGTGCCTGCAATCGGAATGGATTGTAGCGCTTCCTCCTTGGGAAACTCCTGAACCGGAGAAAAGAGTCGAACGATCGGGATAACGTAGTCGCCAAATTCTAAGTAGACACCGGTAAAGGCCAACATCCCCAGAATGATTGCGCCATAAAATCCACTGAGTTTGTGCCACTCGTACTGACGACGAATGACGCTTCGTCGTGACGTGAAAGTCAGTGCCTGACGGAGTCTACCCGGGCGCGGCCACCAGAGGTACAAACCGGTGCTGATTGAGACGAGCAGGAAAATAGCGGCAAACCCTACGATTGTCGCACCAGTATCGTCTAGAAGAAGCGATGCATGCAGATGGTAGATAAACGACACCAAATAGCCGCCCCATTCGCGATCCTTAGCCAGCACGGCTGCCGTATACGGATCGACGGTCACTTGAAGCCATCGGAACTTATCGACGTTGTCGGTCTGCACCTTGTACCAGGTAAGGAAGACGCCGTGCCGGTGCGACGGCCATTCGATGCCGTCCAGCACCCCACCTACAGGACCAGCCGATTTGGCCGCCGCGACAATTTCATTCAACGGCCGGTAGGCGCCCTTGCCGTTCGTCGTCATCAACGATGGATTCAACCACTCATCGATAGCCTTGTAGAAGACGAGGAAGCTGCCGGTGAGACTCATCAAGACGAACAGCCCACCTCCGAATAGTCCGAGATAAAGATGGAGCTTGAGCCAAACTTTTCTCAACTTGAAACGGTGATGCGCTGGTGCAGGTGGACATAGGGCCTCAGGGGAATCAACGGATCCCACCCCGCCCGGCTGCGGGAGAACGGTTATCAGTCGGTCGGCAATCATGATGGTCGTCCACTTGGTGTAACGAGGAGCTTGGCCTGTGTATGAACAGACTCACCTATCCTCTTAAGACGGGGAAGTGGGCAGAAGACTCACCCGGTTCTTTGCTCCGCAGACCTTAGAGGAACGATTTCGGAAAGCTGTCCTCGCCGCCTCTCCTGACGACAAAGCCGTGCTGACTTCACGGATCCACAGTCTAGGAATAGACTCACTACGGTGGAAGGCCACCGACGTACACCAGTCAGCAGTTCAGGGTGGTGGCTTACCGCCGATGGCAGATACATGAATCCGAATGAATCGCCTGCAGCGTGTACACTTGATGACCAGACTCTGGCCTTGCCAGCGGGCCATCAGCTTCCCACAGTGGCACCGGACGTCCTCGCCCGACGCGGCCGGCGCGTGCGATTCACTCATTGTCCTACCTCGTTCGTGCACCGCATGCTTGGTCGTCTGAATTCAGAAAAATTGAACCCTCTCCACGAGAGATCTGACGTATGAGATTGTGTGAACCTGACGTAGATTCGACAGGGCGGGAAGACAGCTGACAGAAAATGTAAAGACATGCGCTCTCCTCCGAGTCGATTTGTAGCAAATCCAGGATGCTAAAGATGCACCGAAGTAAACTCTACTTGAATGTGAGCTTTTTCAGTTCTGCTGCCGGTAATTCAACTTCCCCGAATTCGGATTGGCCTTTGAAACTGCCTGCGATGGCCAGGACAAACTCGCCCGTCTTGCCGTCGTTGAGCGTAATTATGACATTAGGCGCCGCACCGTTGCCGGACGGCTTGAGATCGATATGTTTGATGCCATCGAATTTGATTTTGACCGTGGCGGTACCGCGCTTCACAGGTAATTCGCGAAGCTCGTGCGGGACGAACGCGGTTTCACTGATCTTCTCTTCGTAATAAAAAATGACATTCTTGACGTCGGTCTCAACACTTTTGGCATCGACGGCGACGGCGTGGAATGCTTTCTCGCTCCTGTTCTGGGCGCAAGCTGGATCGACGAATAGACAAAGCGCTCCCATCACAGATATGAATGACGCGGAGCGAATGATTGAACGTATGATCGTCTGGCGATTCATCGTGATTCTCCTTTGTACATGTTCCATCCTTTAGTGTTTCTTGCTCCGCTTGTTATCCTTCCAAGCGATAACTGATCGGAACCAGAATGGTGATCTGCGACTTCTCTAGTTGATGTTTGAGCGCCAACGGCGAGGCTTTCCTCATGACCACCAAGGCATCCTGATCCAGCAACGCGTGGCCTGAGCTTTCAGCGACACTGAGATCTCCAACCGTTCCGTCCGCCTTGATGACCGCCTGTACGACCACTCGGCCTTCCCAGTGGTTCTCTCGTGCAATTTTCGGATAATGTTTCAATTCTTCGATCCGTTTCCTGACCATATCCCCCAGCCAACCATAGTCCGCCTGAGTTCTACGATAGTGCACGAGTTTCTGTTGGACGATGCGTTGTTCTACTGCCACTTCTGTCGACTCAACGCGTCTTTCCTGCTCGATAGTCGGCGTCTCAGAGGAAACTGCCGGTTCTGCCATGACAACCTGAGATGTAACCAGTCGGTTTTCCGACGATTCCATGACGGGAGACTCCATCACCGGCTCTGCGTTTGCGACCACGTCCTTCACGATCTGTGTCGTTTCAATAGGAACCGTTGCCTCATCGTAAGTCGGTGGTGGGGTTTGTTGGACAATCGTCTGAGTGACCGTTCGGATAGGAGGCTTCGGTTTCACGGGTGAAGGGGTCGGCTTGATCACTCGTTCGGTCGGCATGGATTCAGGCTGAGTCGGTTCAGTGGAGGCCGATGCCTCCACCATTGAGATATCCCAGTGAAATGGTTCGAGCAGAACCGGTTGCTCAATATTTGCCATGATGAGCATCGCGCCGGCGAGGCCTAGGAGATGCAGCAGTACAGAGGCCATCCAACCACCTGCTTGTTCGGGAACAGCGCTCGCGCTGATGCGGTTCAATTCGCCGATGGTCATGATCGTAGGACCTCCAAACTGACCTGTCGAAACCCGAACCCCTTCACTTCATCGACCACTCCCACGAACCGCTCTAAAACTGTAACGCGATCAGCCCGCAATATGACCGCTGACTCCCGAGAATGCGCGTGCAGGACAGTCGCCAGCCCATCCGTCGGAATAGGTTGGTCGTTCACAAACAGGCGGCCATCGGCCGTCAGGGTAATCATCAACGGCACGTCTCGGTGATCGTTCACCTCTTTTGCCTTCGCCAATTCAACCGGCACTTGTCCCGTCGATATGAACGTGGCTGTGGTCAAGACAATGACTAAGAGCACCAGCATCACATCCACCAGTGGAATGACGTTGATCTGATTCAGCTCACGCTCCATGCTGCACCTTGTACAGCGTGAGCAGTTCGGACACGCGGCGTCGAAGAACATTGTTCAGGACAACGCATGGGATCGCGACCAATAGCCCGATCGCGGTCGCCTTGAGCGCCAGGCTTAGCCCGACCATAATCGCACCGACCGCCATCGTTCCCGACGTGCCCATCGTATGGAACGTCAGCATGATGCCCAACACGGTGCCCAATAACCCGATGTAGGGCGCATTGGCCGCTACTGTGCCGATCACGACCAGTCGTTTCGTCAGGGCCATTTCCAGGAGCTGAATGTCGCCGAACTGACTCGGCGTGACGCGTCGATAGTAGAGCCACCGTTCGATTGCCACGGCCAGAGCCAAGAGGCTGAGCGCCACGAGTAATCCAATAACTCCGTAATCCACCAGATCTTTAAGCATGTCCATGTTGCGATTCCTTGTTTCTTGATCGACGCTGAGCCATCCGACAACACCCCTCCGTACCAGAAGACGATTGAGCGTACAAAACCCTCACCGCGAAATTGGGCAATCTTCGCTTCATGATTCCCTCTTCACTGGAATGTGGACGATAAGATGATATTGACCTGCCGATTACCCTCCATTCCTTTTGTCCGGCAAAAAAAATCCCAAGACCGCCGCCTGGCGATCTTGGGCTCTGGACGTAAAGTACTCTGGCCTCTAACCGAGGTCCTATGTCAGAAAATGGCCTCGGACGTGATTCTGATAACTAGTATCAATAATCTACGATGTTGTGTTTTGTCAATCCCTCCATCCCCAGAAAAACTCATTCTTCGAAAGCTGACTCCACCTGGCGAGTCTGTTACAAATGCCCGAACAGAGTCCGACACTCCATTGATTCGGCCCGTCGCCATCGTCCACAACCCGATCGAACTTCCTCTTGACTCATACTCATGCTACGATCCCCCCGATGCTGATCGACACTCATACTCACTTGGATGATGCCCGCTACAACGAAGACAGAGAGGCTGTCATCAACCGTGCGCGGGAAGCCGGAGTTGAGGCATTCGTCACCATCGGCTGCGACCTGACGACCAGTCAAGCAGCCGTCGCGCTCGCCGATCGATTTCCGTTCGTATACGCCTCCATCGGCGTCCATCCTCACGAGGTAAAACTTGTCCGGGACGGCTGGTACGATGAATTCCGGCGTCTGGCAAAAAACAAGAACGTTGTGGCCTATGGGGAAATCGGGTTGGACTACCATTACAATCACTCTTCGCCGAAAGAACAGCGCGACCGATTCCGTGAGCAGATTCAGGTGGCGCGGGAACTGACGCTGCCCATGATCATTCACACGAGAGAGGCACAGGAGGATACGGTTACCATTCTGAAGGAGGAGAGAGGGTCAGAGATTGGTGGGGTGTTTCACTGTTTTTCCGGAGATAACTGGCTGGCTGAAGAGGCTCTGGATCTTGGGTTCTACCTGTCGTTTTCGGGAATCCTGACGTTTCAGAATGCGGCTGCGTTGAGAGAGATCGCTAAAAATACTCCCATCGATCGCGTGCTGATCGAAACCGACTGTCCATATCTCACTCCGGTTCCCTACCGAGGGAAGCGCAACGAACCAGTCTATATATCCCAAGTGGCCAAGCAGCTTGCCGCACTCCATCCCGAACTCTCCCTGGACGATGTCCAACGAACAACCACCGTGAACGCCAAGCGGCTTTTCAAAATCGCTTGAGCTGACGGTCTCGCTGCCTTTGCGCCTTTGGAAGCTTGCGGGGATTTCCCTTCTTCTCCGGTCCGCGCTTTGGACGATCGTCGTCCTCAACGTCGAGCTCTTTGTTCGGTAAAGCACCGATCGCCGGAGACAGCGTCCGGAGCTTCTGCACAAACTCGCGAGATCCCATAACAAAGGCCCCATGAGCTCTAGCCGCATTCACAATCTCGTGATCAGAACTGACGACCGCACAGTCCGCCCCATACTCCCGTGCCAACCGTTGGATGACCTGATCCGCCCGCTCACCCCGTTTTGAATAGATGACCTGGACTCCGGCACGATGCTCCCGTTGTTCCAATGGCTGGCCCTGTTGCCAGCCGTCGAACACGACGGTGATGAGGTGGTTCTTTCGATGCCGATAAGCTGCTAGATCTCGCACCAACGTTTCGCGGGCCGATTCAAGATGCCCGGAAAAGCTTCCGCCACCAGCCAGCAGGTTATATCCGTCGACGATCAGATGCGTCGGCATCCCTCACGCTATCGTGATCATGAACAGACAGTCAATCCGAATTCCGCATAGCCAACCGGTGTAATTCTTGACAAGGCGGCGGACATCTGAGAATAGTTTCCCATTGGCTTCTACTAAAAAAGGCCCATGCAAGTACGAAAGCTTCGGCTGCTTTCAATCAGACCCCTCGCCCTCCTCTTGTTCAATACCATCTTCCTTCTGTCCGCATACGGGCCCCTGATCCAATCAGCCTGGGCTTGGTCCCCCGATGATCACCATCCTCTGCCGGTGATGTCATCGGAACACAGCCGCGTCAGAGGAACGGCTGCGTCCCTTGCCCCTGTTACCGTTCGCAATTTCCGAGTGATGACGAGTTCGGAGAGAACCAGATTGGTGTTGGATCTCGATCGTCACACCACGGTCATCGAGCAGCAAGCTGCCAATCCAAGTCGCGTAGTGATCGCCCTTCCCAACGCACGGCTCAGTCAACCAGCGCAAACCAAGATCACGAATGGAATCATCCCATCACCCTTCATCGTCACTCAACTGTCCCCCCGCGCTGTCGCCGTGTCTCTTCCGACCACATCGTTCCGGACTTATAAGCATTTCACGCTTTCTCATCCGCCTCGCTTGGTCATCGACGTGACTCCACCCCTCACACCAGTCCCTCCTTCCGCACTTGACCTGCCGGAGGTCCCTCAGCGGTCACCTTCTCCCGACTCGCAACCCATGACGCCGCGCACCAAGGGATATGCGACGATTGTGATCGATCCCGGCCATGGAGGGAAAGACCCTGGCGCACGGGGAATCCGAAAGACCGAGGAGAAGGACATTACCCTCAAGGTGGGACTACAGCTTCGCGAGCTTCTAAGCAAGCAGTCCGGCGTGCGCGTGTTGATGACCCGGGATCGTGATGTGTTCATTGAGCTGCAAGATCGTGCCAAGTTCGCGAACAGCAACGAAGCCGACCTCTTTGTCTCTATCCATGTCAACTCTCATCCGTTGCGCGCGGTCAAAGGGATTGAAATTTATCACTTCGGAGAGGCCAAAGATCAGCGGGCTCTTGAGGTCGCGGCAAGGGAGAACGGCACCCCGATCAGCAACACTGGAGTCGGATGGGAATACCTCGTGGCGGATCTCTTAACGACGAAGAAGATCGAGGAGTCCCTAGAGCTTGCTTGGAATGCGAAAGAAGCAATGGTCTCCCGGATGAACGGGCAATACCTGCTAAACGACCATGGCGTCAAAACGGCACCCTTTTATGTATTGAGGTTTACGAGTATGCCCAGCATCCTGGCTGAAATCGCCTATATTTCCAATCCTGACGAAGAAGATCTCCTGAGAAAACCGGCGTTCGTCCGGGATGTCGCTCGATCCCTCTACCATGGTATTGTTTCGTTCCTTGCCAATAATCGACCCGACATCCGATGATCATTCCGCTCAGAGCCATCCACGTGCTTCATGCCCACTATCAAACTGATTCTCGAATATGACGGCACGGCCTATGCGGGCTGGCAACGTCAACCCGACCAACCCACGATTCAGGAAGCTATCGAAACAGCCATCCTAGGCGTCACTCAAATCACCACATCGGTCATCGGCGCCGGACGCACTGATGCGGGTGTTCACGCGCTGGGGCAGGTCGCGAGCTTCCGTATCGAGCGTGACATGACGCCCCGGGAATGGACCAGGGCGCTGAACGCCCATCTCCCCAAAAACATCGTGGTGCGATCAGCCGCGCTCGTGCCGGACCCATTTCACGCGCGGCATTCCGCAAATGGCAAACTGTATGAATACCGTATTCTGAATCGCCCGGAGCGGCCGGCGGTTGAGCGCGACTACTGCTGGCATATCCATCAGCCTCTCGACGACGCGGCGATGAATCAAGCGGGACTCGTCCTGATCGGTCCGCATGATTTTTCTTCGTTCCAGACCCAACCCACCGACAATAACGATCCCATCTGTCATCTGCAGCGATTCACGGTCTTCCGCGAAGGCGATCGGCTGCGGATCGAAGCCTATGCCGACCGATTCCTTAAACAGATGATCCGCTCGATCGTCGGCACGCTCGTGGAGATCGGCTTGAGCAAACGCACACCGGAGAGCCTCAGGACCATCCTCGCGGCATGCGACCGTTCGGCTGCCGGTAAAACAGCTCCCCCACAAGGACTCTTTTTGATGCGGGTCGACTACGATTGACCCTTGCACATTCATTTACAGACAATTACGTATTGTTTTGTTATGATGCGGTCCGGACTCGCACCTCACCCCCCACGACAGAAGGAGATTCGACATGGTGACATCCTTGCGTGCTCTCACACTCGGATTGTTTGTGTTCAGTCTTGGAGTGACCCCGTTCGCCGTGGCCGCGCCTGCCCAACAAAATAAGATGAAGACGTGCAACGACCAGGCAAATGCGAAGGGGTTTGGTGAGGGGAAAGGCGAGGAACGGAAGGCGTTTATGAAGGAATGCCTCTCCGCCAAGCCGGAGAAAAGCGGGAGCGGCAAGGACACTCAGCAGAATAAGATGAAGACATGCAATAAAGAGGCGGGCGAGAAGGACTTGAAGGGTGACGAGCGAAAGAAATTTATGAGCGACTGTCTCTCAAACTAGCTCCCATCCAACCACCATTCCCGGCGCGGCTCATGCCGCGCCGAGTTGATTTCGTCCACAAGCCTCCATGTGTCAATGTTCCTTACGGATGGGACGGCCCATCGGGATTCTCGAGTCTTTTGCGAAGTTCGATCAATTCCTGTTCGAGGGCGATCAGCCGTTCACTGATTGGATCCGGCAGATCGACCTGATCCATCGTCGCGTCCGGCAGACGCTCGCCCTGAGATTTGATGACGCGGGCGGGTACGCCGATCACTGTCGAATTGGCAGGCACGTTTTTCAACACAACCGAATTAGCGCCGATCTTGACGTTATCGCCGATCTTGATGCCGCCGAGAATCTTCGCCCCGGCACCAACCACCACATGATTGCCGAGTGTCGGATGCCGTTTGCCCCGCTCCTTGCCGGTCCCTCCCAAGGTCACCCCTTGAAAGAGAGTTACGTAATCCCCGATTTCCGCCGTTTCCCCGATCACAACTCCCATCCCGTGGTCGATGAAAAAACCGGTCCCGATTTTTGCGGAAGGATGGATCTCCACACCGGTCACCCAGCGGGCCAACTGCGAAATGACCCGCGGCAGGATCGGGACATCGTGCGCCTTCAACCAGTGAGCGATGCGATACGCCAGAAGCGCATGGAACCCAGCATAGGTGAGGATCACTTCCAACTTGCCGGTGGCCGCCGGATCTCGATCAAAGACGGCTTGGAGGTCTTGTTTAATTTTCGCCGATATCACGTGGCACCGTACGACATCAAACCGGTTCAATCAAACAGATGGCGTGAGCAATCATCCCCTCTTCGCGTCCGACCGCATCCAATCCTTCCCCGCTTTTTACCTTTACATTGACCAGATCCGGATCGATGCCGGCGGTCTCCGCTATTTTCTTCTGCATCGCTGGAAGATGTGGGCCAAGCCGAGGGGCCTGTGCCACAATCACTGTGTCGATGTTTCCCACCCGATACCCCCTCGCGTTCAACTTCGCCATGACGTCTTTCAACAGTTTCAAACTGGAGATTCCCTTATACTTGGTGTCGGAACTTGGATAATGCCGGCCGAGGTCTCCCTCCCCCATCGCCCCCAATAGGGCATCGCAAACCGCGTGAACCAGGACGTCGGAATCAGAATGGCCGAGCAATCCTTTTGTGTGTGGAATTTCAATTCCTCCCAAGATCAATTGACGATCCGCCCCGAGCGGGTGGACATCGTAGCCATAGCCGATGCGAGACCCTTTCCTCATACTGATCCTTTCATGCCGCGAGATCGCCTTGATGCCAGAATCGCTTCGCCTATCACCATATCTTCCGGCCTCGTGACCTTGATGTTTTCTCCGCTTCCTTCGACGACACACACAGGATGTCCGGCCCATTCGATGAGATAGGCATCATCGGTTGCACGAATCCCTTCTGCGTGGGCCTTCCTATGGGCTGCCAACAGCCAATCGCGACGAAAGGCTTGCGGCGTTTGAGCCAGCCACAATGACTGCCGATCAACCGTGCGCTCGATGACATGGTCGGCTCCCACTTGCTTGACGGTATCCTTCATGGGAAGGGCGATAATCGCCGCTCCCTTGGCACGTGCCGCCTTTACAACCTCTTCCAGCATATGTTCTGTGAGAAACGGGCGAACCGCGTCATGCACCAACACCACATCGACATCGTCATGGACCGCCTCAAGCGCATGCCTGACGGAATCTTGCCGTTCGTGTCCTCCCGGCACCACTTTAGTCACCTTGGTAAAGCGATGCCTCGCCACGATTTCTTTGAGGCAATAGTCCATCTCGTTCTGGGGAACCGCCAGAATGACCTCCTCGATGACGGAAGAAGCTTGAAGCACACGGAGCGAATGGAGGATGAGAGGCTGACCGCCGAGTGCGAGAAATTGTTTGGGCACCGAGCCGCCCATGCGAAGGCCTCGTCCGGCGGCAGGAACAAGAGCCACGGTGTGGTCATTCACGACTGGAGTCTAGGCTATCCTTGTTTATCGCGGGAAGCTTACGAACACAGTTGTCTGCATAACCTTGGCATCACCATCTTAAGCCTGACTACCTCAGCAGGTCCTCATGGACGAAGCGTAAGATAAATCGTCCGCCCCTGGCGTTTCAACAAGAGCAAGACCGCTTGATCTTTAGGCAGCTTGCCGGCGATCCGCTCAAAAACCTTCACCGACGTCACAGCTTGACGATTCACTTCGAGGACGACATCGCCCTCCCGAACACCCAATTCCTCAGCCGTGCTCCCAGGCCTGACTCGAACGATCACCACTCCCCGCTCACTCGACTTCAGCCCGTACCGGCTCGCCAATTCTTGGGTCAAGTCTCGGACATCAAGGCTGGAGAGCACACCGGTCGGCGTGGCCGATTCTCCTCCATCGTCTTCGCCGTTTTGCGACATCGACTTGGGCTGCTCAACGATGGTGAGATCGACCGTTTTCGGTTTTTTATCGCGAATGAACTTGATCGTGACTTTTTTCCCAACCGGCGTTTGAGCCACTGCATTGCGCAAGTGCGTCGGTGAATCCATGGGTTTGCCGTCATACTCGACGATGACATCGGCTCGTTCGAATCCGGCCTTTTTCGCCGGGCTGTCGTCCATGACATCGCTGACGAGCACACCCTTTGTCTCCACGATACCGAATTGGGATGCCAATTCCGGCGTCAACTCCTGAATAGATACCCCAAGCCAGCCACGAACGACTTTTCCCGTTTGTACGAGCTGCCCCATGATGGACTGCGCCATATTGCTCGGGACGGCAAAACCGATCCCCATGTTTCCGCCGCTCTGACTGAATATGGCCGTATTGATCCCTACCAACTCCCCCCGCACGTTGACCAAGGGTCCACCGGAGTTGCCCGGGTTGATGGCCGCATCCGTCTGGATGAAATCTTCGTACTCAGCAATACCTGCGGCTCGCCCAAGGGCGCTGACGATCCCCAAGGTGACGGTCTGTGTCAGTCCGAACGGATTGCCGACGGCCAGGACGAACTCCCCGACTTCCAGTTTGTCTGAATCGGCCCAGGCTACGGTGGGAAGCCCCGTCGCGTCGATCTTCACGATGGCCACATCGGTCTTCGGATCGGTGCCGATCAGCTTCGCCTTGAATTCGCGCTTGTCCGACAGAGTCACTCGAATTTCATCCGCCTTGCCGACCACATGATTGTTGGTGATGATCAGTCCGTTTGATTCGACGATCACGCCGGATCCAAGCCCCCGCTCTTTCCGCTCTTTCGGGTGCTCGAACTTACGGAAAAATTCGTCTCCGAAAAACTTCCGGAACAACGGGTCATCAAACGGCGCGGTGCCGGAGCCTTCAGAACGTCCGCTCTTGGTCGCATAGATATTCACGACGGCGGGTTTCACCGACTTTGCAATATCCACGAATGTTTGATTACCGCCGCCCAACACGGGCTGAGGGGCGGTCGAAACAGGTCTGGCGATGGGAGGAGGCTGTGCCACGGAAGCGGAATCAGGGACTGCGTGCCCCGTGGGCAGCCAGCCGAGATCCGAAGCCACCACAAATCCAATGATGATCCCGGCCGTCAACAAGGTTGCGGCGACAATCCAATTCCTGGTTCCCCGAGGCGGTTTGTGATCAAAATCTATTGGATTCATGGTGTCGATACACTTTTATCAAGGCTACGCGGGAGCTCACTGAATCTCGCCGCTGTAAATTCCCATAATAGTGTGGAGAAACTTGATGGCCTCCGCCTTCGGACGCTGGAACGAGTTCCGGCCGATAATACTGCCGAACCCTCCCCCATCCCGTATAGCCCGTGCCTCTTCGAACACGTTCTTGTCCTCGCTCTTGGCCCCGCCCGAAAAGATAACAATGCGGCGGCCATCGAACGTACTCTGTACCACATGTCTTACGCGTTCTCCTAACGTCTTAATGGGAATCTGTTCGGCCTCATAGACTTTTTTTGCCGCCGATTGCTCGAGGTGCGCGCTTGGGAGCTTGACCTTGATCACATGGGCGCCGAGTTGAGCCGCAATCTGCGCCGCATAAGCGACCACATCCATAGCCGTCTCACCCTCTTTACTCAACACCGACCCACGCGGATAAGACCAGACCACGACCGCGAGACCACTCTCTTTCGCTTCCTCAGCAATCGCCCGCAGCTGCTCATACATGGCATTGCAATGGGCGGAACCGGGATAGATCGTGAACCCGACGGCCGAACAACCCAAACGAAGCGCGTCCTTCACGCTGCCGGTCACTGACGGCAGCGGATCCTTCTCATCATGCAGCACGTCGTGATTGTTGAGCTTGAGAATGAGAGGGATCTGGCCCGCGAATTCAGCCGCCCCGGCTTCCAGAAATCCCAGCGGTGCGGCATAGGCGTTACACCCCGCATCGATCGCGAGCTGGAAGTGGTAGTGAGGATTGTACCCAGGCGGGTTCGGCGCAAAACTCCGCGCAGGACCGTGCTCGAACCCTTGATCCACCGGTAAAATGACCAACTTGCCGGTCCCAGCCAATTTGCCGCTCCTGAGCAACCGAGCGATGTTGGTCTTAGTCCCGGCATTGTCGCTGCCATACCAACTTAGAATTTCTTTTATTCGGTCTCCCATAATTCCCTCCACACGACATCACAGTATCACATCAACGAGCATCTAGGCTTTCCCCTGAATGTACGCTTCAGCTTGCTCGACATCTTGTCGGCTTCCGATGATCAAGGGCACGCGCTGGTGCAATTTCTTCGGCTCCACTTCCAAAATTCTCGATGTCCCCGTCGAGGCTTTCCCCCCGGCCTGCTCGACGACAAATGCCAGCGGGTTCGCCTCGTAGAGCAGTCGTAGTTTCCCTTCTGGTTTATCGACTTCCCCCGGATAAAGATAGATCCCGCCCCCGAGCAACAGACGATGCACGTCGGCCACGAGACAACCTGAATATCTGCTGCTGTACGGACGACCTGTCGCCTTGTCGCTGACTTTGAGTGAATCCAAATACTTCTTCGTTCCCCCCGGCCACTTGTGGTAGTTCCCTTCATTGGCTGCGTAGACCCTGCCCCTGTCCGGAATCGTGATCCTCTCGTGCGACAGGAGATATTCTCCGATGCCGGGTTCGAGCGTAAATCCATACACCCCTTGTCCGACGGTATACACCAGCATGGTACTCGATCCATACAACAGATACCCGGCCGCGATTTGTTCGGTTCCCCGACACAGCAATTCCTCATCGGTAGGCAACCGATCGCCCCGATCGTACTTGAGGACAGAAAAAATGGCCCCGAGCGGCATATTGTTGTCTGTGTTTGATGAGCCGTCGAGCGGATCGAACAGTAACATGTACTTGCCGTGCGGCCAATTGCCGGGGATCGAGATCGGTTTCTCCATTTCTTCCGAAGCCAAGGCGCAGACATACCCGCTGTGTTGAAAGACTTTGACGAAGTCGTCGTTCGCGATGGCGTCCAGCTTCTTGACCGTTTCTCCCTGCACATTCGTGTCGTCGGTCGCTCCGAGAATGTTGATCAGTCCGGCGCGCCGAAGATCTTGCGAAATGAGCTTGCCGACCAGCCCAATCTGGGTCAACAAGCTGGAGAATTCACCCGTCGCACCTTGGTGAGACGCCTGACTTTCAATGATAAATCTGCTTAAAGTAAGGGGAAATTCTCGCATAACGACGCTCAGTATAACGGGTTTGACCCGTGCGAACAATAATCTATGTTCAATACTTTTGCTCGGCGGGGCCGAGTCCCGCCAAGCCATCGACCAGATCTGCGACGATTGATCCAAGCACGACCTTCGCTTTCATCCGAACAGGAGTCTTCCGTTCATCATTGGTGACCCACACACGGATGTTGCCTTGATTCATAAACAACCCATGGAACGGCATGATCACAAGCACTCGGACGGTCTCCGCCTTTCCCCATACCCCTTCAATGGTCTCGATAGCCTCGACGCGAACCTCGACCGGACGACTTTTCTTGTCATGATACACGTTCATTTTCAACGAGGCACCAGGATTCGGCGGCAACAGCGTGCGCGTATAGTACAAGCATGAAATGATATCCTGTGTCCCGGCCGGAATGGGGAGCGACTCCGTCGTTCCTCCTCTGACGGCCGTGACCCTGCCCTCTTTTTGATGGAAGACATACTCAATGTCTTCCTTCTTTTTGCCTTCGCGCCGACGGAACGTCATATGTTCCGGAGTCAGGGTATCCAGATCAAGTTCCGATTCCACACGATTGTCGACAGGGAAAAACTTGGTGAGAATCGGTGTTGATTGTGCGGTCCCCACGAGCTTCGCGAGGGCCTGATCCTTTGGCCCATCCATTCGGGCCACCTCCATCACCGCGATGGCTGCTGTAAGATTAAGCCAGGAGACCTCGTACGTCAGCCGTTCTCCAACCTGAAACGGACGCTTCGCTTCGCCTAGAGGTTCAGCTTCAATGGAGCCGGCTGAGTGTGGTGACAGAACAACCCCAGCGACAAGGACGACATACCGGCACGTCTTGGCAACCCTGGGGACCAAGAAAGACCAGGCAGACGTAGATGTCAGCACCCGAGCGCCCGTCTCGCCATCGCGAGTTCATCCTCGACGAGCGCTCGAATGACGTTGAGTTGAGCGGAAGACGTCGCTTCAAATCTCAATACTAAGGCCGGTTGAGTGTTGGAAGCCCTGATAAGCCCCCACCCTTCATCGAATATCGCACGGACACCGTCGATCGTGATCAGGTTTTGGAGCGCCAGTTTCCTCGGCCCGAGACCCTGTTTGGTCTTCACGTACTCGGTGAATCGCTGGCGGACCCGCTCAACGACATCGAACTTGACGGTATCAGGAAGATCCACTCGTATCTCGGGTGTGACGACCGACCGAGGCAGATCCGACACTAACGCCGAAAGCGGCTGTTGGGCTTTCGCCAAAATTTCTACGAGCCGGCACGACGCATAGACCGCATCGTCATACCCAAAATACCGATCCGCAAAAAACATGTGCCCGGACATTTCACCGGCCAACACGGCGGACTCTTCCTTCATCTTCGCCTTGATCAGCGAATGACCGGTCTTCCACATGATGGCGCGCCCGCCGCGCTTGGCAATGTCATCGTAGAGACTCTGTGATGCCTTCACTTCCGAGATGATGGTGCTGCCGGGTTTCACCGCCAAGATGTCACGCGAGTAGAGGACCAGCAGGCGATCTCCCCACAGCACATCGCCCTGCTCATCAACAGCGCCGATCCGGTCCGCATCCCCGTCATACCCGATTCCCGCATCGGCCCCATGCTCCTTCACCGCTTGCATGAGGTCGGACAGGTTCTCAAGGACCGTGGGGTCCGGATGGTGATTAGGAAAGTGTCCATCCAGATCGCAATATAGCCCCGTTACCTTACATCCCAACAACTCAAGCGCTTGTTTGGCGACAAGAGAGGCCGCGCCGTTCCCGCTATCGATCACGATATGCAGCCGGTTCGCCTGGACATGAGAGAAGTTTTGCTGAATGTACGCCAGATAATCAGGAATAATCGGATGTTCGGAGAGATGCCCTCTCCCTGATACGAACGCACCTTTTTCCATCACTCTTCGAAGTTCTTGAATTTCTTCTCCATGGATGGCGGTTTTTCCGACACAGATCTTGAACCCGTTATATTCTGCCGCGTTGTGACTTCCGGTGATCATGATGCCGCCGCCGATGGGCAGGGTAAACAACGAGAAGTACACCAAGGGGGAGGGACAAATTCCGATGTCGACGACATCCAGCCCGCCGGCAAGCAACCCCTTCAGAAGCGCTTTGTGAAGGGCCGGGGAACTCAACCGACCATCGCGCCCCACACTGATCGTTTTCACCCCACGCTCGCTCACATACGTGGAATAGGCTCGGCCCAATCGTTCTGCCAGATCCTCGGTCAATTCGCTCCCGACGATTCCCCGGAGATCATATTCGCGGAATAGTGCCATAGGCCCTCGTTATTCGTGAATCGTGAAACGTCAACCGTCGTCTACTGGATGGCGTTGGCTTTTGATAAGTATCGAATGAATCCAATCATAACTGAAATCGCCCTCTCTCGTGCGGTCACGTCTCCCGTTTCACGTTTAACGCTTCACGATTAACGTCCCTTCCATAGTCGTCCTTGAACCGCACAATATCATCCTCACCGAGATAGGGTCCGTTCTGCACTTCGATGATATGCAGCGTCTCCTGCCCTGGATTTTCCAATCGATGCTTGGTGTTCACCGGAATGGCCGTACTTTCGCCGACGTGCAGATCGAAAACTTCTTGATCTCTTGTGACGCGCGCAGTACCGGCAATCACCACCCAATGTTCGCTACGCTGATGATGCATTTGAAGAGAGAGCCGACCACCGGGATTCACCGTGACACGTTTCACCTTGAACCCCGGACCTTCTTCCAGCACGGTATATGAGCCCCATGGTCGCTGAACCGTCAGGTGTTCCAAATGTTCAGGCGCTTGCCGCTGTTTCAAAATGTCGACGATCTTTTTCACATCCTGTGCTCGAGATTTCGGACACACCAACGTCGCATCCGGAGTGTCCACCACCACCATATTTTGCAAGCCGATCGTCGCGACGACACGCCGATCCGCATAGACAATCGAGTGCTTGCTCTCAAGGTCGATCACCCGTCCTGTGACCACATTGCCGGCCCTGTCCTTCTCCGCCACTTCGTCCAAGCTGCCCCAGCTCCCGACATCAGACCACTGAAACGTCACCGGTACTACGGCTGCCTTAGACGACCGTTCCATCACACCGGTATCGATAGAAATCGACACGATTCGGCGATAGACATCGTCGATTGCCTGCTTTGGGGCACCGTCCATTCTAAGCTTCTTGATCCGTTCCATTGCGGCTATGATTGCCGGCTGGTGACGTCCGATTTCCTCCAAGATCGTCGCGGCACGCCAAACAAACATGCCGCTATTCCAAAAATAGCCGCCTGCCTTCACGTACCGAGCTGCCTTGACGGCGTTGGGCTTCTCAACAAATTTTTGAACGAGATGCCCTCGCAACTTGCCCTGTTTACCAAGCAGCGTTTTGTCTTTCGGCTTAATATAACCATAACCCGTCTCCGGTCTGATCGGCTTGATCCCAAACGTGACCAAGTAACCCTCTGTAGCCAATTGCGCAGCCAATCGGACCGCAGTCTCAAAGTCGCGCTGTCCTGTCACGACGTGGTCGGCGGGAACCACCAACATGAGGCCGTCAGGATCACGTGTCAGCACCTCGACCGCCGCCAATGCAATGGCGGGCGCCGTGTTACGTCCTTCCGGTTCAAGGAGAAATCCATTCGTGAGATCCTCTTTCCAATCGACCAATTGCACACGGATGAGGTCGGCTTGCGCCGCATTTGTCGAGATCAGTACATTGACGGCCGGCGCACAGCCTATGACACGTCGCATGGTCTGTTGAATGAGCGTATATTCTCCGCTGATCCGCAAGAGCTGCTTCGGGAACAGATGACGGCTCAACGGCCAAAACCTGGTCCCGCTCCCTCCCGCCATGATCACCGGATACAGTGCGTATGTACGCGCCATAGCTTTCCTCAACGCTTGCGTTTAGTGGTGTTCGTCTCGCCGCGAGACAATAGTATTATTTCAACAAGCTCTCTGACCGCCCCCTCTCCGCCCTTCTGCCGGCAGACATAATCGACGATGTCCAACACTTGAGGGAGACTATCCGCGGGAGCCGCTGAGAATCCCACCGCCTTCAAAGCCTCGATATCATTCACATCATCGCCGATATACGCGACTTGTCTGAGTGAGATCCCATGTCGCATAGCCATGTCACGGATGACCGACAATTTGTCCATCACTCCCTGATGCAGTTCAGGGATGGCGAGTTTTTCCGCACGGCGGGCGACTAATCTCGTTCGTTCCTGCGTCACAATCGCCGTGATGAGGCCGGCCTTCTGCAGCAATTTGATCCCCATTCCGTCTCGGGTGTTGAACTTTTTCCACTCATCGCCCGACTCGGAATAATACATGCCGGCATCGGTGAGAACTCCGTCCACATCCGTGGCGAACAAACGGATTTCCCGCAAGAGGCTTCTCGCGGGTTTTTGCTGAGTTTTCAGTTTCACGCGCTAATTAGAAGAAGAGCGAGACGTCCTGATAAGAATCGACTGCTATCTTAACGAGTCTCAGCACAATTGCAAAGAGTTTTGCCGAGAGGAGCGCTCACTCCTGGGAAATGCTAAGAGGCATGCGGACGACTTTGGAAAATCGGGCGAGCGCCTGATTCCATTCAGGTAACCCCAGCCCCCATGACACCAAGCGGTCCGGACTCAACACGGAATACGGCGGTCGCTTGGCAAGACGTCCTGCCTGCTCCGTCGTGATCGGCAGGACGGAACAACAGAACCCCATTTCACGAACGATGGCCTGCGCAAACTCATACCATGTGCACTGTCCGCGATTGGTGACATGGATCACCCCTTCCACATCCTTCCTGACCAACGAAGCAATGGAAGCGGCCAAGTCCTCGGCATAGGTAGGGCAACCGGATTGATCGTTCACGACCTTCAGAACCGGCTCGCTCTGCGCCGCCCGCATAATCGACTTCACGAAATTCTTACCGAGCGATCCATAGAGCCATGCGGTTCGGACAACGAGTGCCCTGGCCCCGGACGTCAGAACGGCCTGTTCACCTTTCCACTTTGAAAATCCATATCGGTTGATCGGGTGCGGACTATCGTCTTCACGATACGGTGTCCGCTGCTTCCCATCGAACACATAATCGGTAGAAATATAAATGAGGCGAGCTCCAATCCGAACGGCGGCGCGTGCGATCCGCTCAGTTCCCTCGGCATTTACCGCCAACGCGAGAGCCGGTTCTCGTTCGGCCCCATCTACATCGGTATAGGCAGCCGCATGGATGATCACGTCGGGAGCGGATCCGATGATCTCTTCTGCAACCGTCGGGCGCGTGAGATCAAAGTCCGGTAAGTCCTTGGGTATAACGGTTTCGTACCCAAACACCTCGCAAAGCGCGCTGCCCAGTTGCCCATTGGCCCCAGTAAGGAGAACTCTCATATCGGCATTGACAATGAACTCGGTTGAGACGAGGCTGCAAGTGGAGTTTTCGGCAGATATTACTCGAAGCTATCCACAGCAATCGCTGTCTCAGCCGGCTTGCTGTAACCGCTTGCCGTACATCTGCTCATAATACTTCCGGAACTCCCCGGACTTGATGGGGCGCCACCAGGACTCATGTTCTCGATACCATTGAATGGTCGCACGCAGTCCTTCTTCGAACGGCACGACAGGGTGCCATCCGAGCCGACGGAGCTTCCCGCTATCGACCGCATACCGCCGATCATGACCAGGCCGGTCTACCACGAAGCGAAGCAAGCTCTTCGGCTTGCCGAGGCACGAGAGAATCTCCTCGGCGATCACCATGTTTTCGCGTTCGTTTCCCCCGCCGATGTTGTACACAGTCCCCGGCTCTCCATGAAAAAACACATGCTCAATCCCGGCACAATGGTCCTCGACGGCGAGCCAATCGCGACGGTATTTGCCGTCGCCGTACAACGGCAACAGCTGATCATCAATGGCATTCGTCACAAAGAGCGGAATGAATTTCTCTGGATACTGATGGGAGCCATAGGTATTGCTGCCCCTCGTCACCACTACCGGAAATTGATAGGTCGTCCAGTAACTCAGCACAAGAAGATCTGCCCCCGCTTTACTGGCCGAGTAGGGGCTACGTGGCTCCACCCGGTCTTCTTCCGTCGAGAGACCGGACTCAATGCTGCCGTACACTTCGTCCGTACTGACCTGAAGAAACCGTTTCACGCCGGCATGCCGCCCTTCCTCCAGCAACACACCCGTGCCCACGACATCGGTTCGAGCGAAGCTTCCCGGGTCAAGAATCGAACGGTCGACATGCGTCTCCGCCGCGCAATTAACGATACCCTCGATTTGATATTTGCGAAGCACGGATGAAACCAACGATCCATCGCAAATGTCGCCACGCACGAACACATACCCCGGCTGTCGACTTATCCTGTCCAGGTTGGTCAAATTCCCCGAATAGCAGAGGGCATCGAGGTTGACGACCTGGTGCTGTTCGGAGGCCAGCAGACGTCGGACAAGGTGAGAACCGATGAACCCGGCGCCCCCTGTGACAAGGATACGCATCTACGCCGCTAAACTAAGGTTATTGGCGCCGGTTTGGCCGACCAACTGATTGGCCAAATAGAGAGACTCGATGGTGCCGGCGTCCGTCCACCATCCTTGAAGCAGATCCCATGTCAGCATTCCGGCCTGGATGTAGGCGTTGTTGACGTCGGTAATTTCCAGTTCCCCCCTCGCCGACGGTTTGAGGGATCGGATGAACTCGAATACTTGTGGATCATAAAAGTAAATGCCCGTGACGGCATACGGCGATCGCGGATGGAGCGGTTTCTCTTCAATCCTTACGACGCGTTCACCTTCCAAAACTGGCACGCCGAACCGTTGTGGATCTTTGACTTTTTTGAGAAGAATTTTCGCCCCTTTTCGCTGGCGGCAAAAGTGGTCCGCCGCCTCGGCGACGCTCCCTTGAATGATGTTATCGCCCAACACGACGCAAATCGGTTCGCCATCGGCAAAATGCTCAGCCAACCGAAGCGCATCGGCAATGCCTCCTTCACCCTCCTGATAGGTATAGTTGAGATGTTTGAGCCCAAACTCTCTCCCGTTCCCAAGCAGTTTTAAAAAGTCACCCGCGTTGTTCCCGCCGGTCACCAACATGATTTCCGTCACACCCGCGTTGACCAGCGTCTGAATCGGATAATAGATCATCGGCCGGTTATAAACCGGAAGCAGATGTTTGTTTGTGACCTTGGTGAGAGGCAACAACCTGGTTCCCAGCCCACCCGCCAGAACAACACCTTTCACTGCTCTTCCTTCCTATTGCAAGTGGTTCCCAGTGGTTTGTATCAGTTGCCGTCGGTTGGAACTGTAGGGCTTGACGATAGCACGAAGGGGAGAAATCGCCACTTGATATGTAAAAACTATGAAACTCCCTGAGAGAGGTCCGGCTGGAAACTGGGCACCAGCCGCTTGAGATCTTGAAGGAGGTCCTCTTCGTCGCTGTTGGGCAACGTCGTCGGCAATGACTCCAACCATTCGTCTAGTTCGCCCACCGGGACAGGGGTGCCCACAGCGCGATGGATCTTAGGGTGGGTAGTCGGCTCGACCTGTTCGCCATCCTCAAACAGCTCCTCGTACAACTTTTCTCCCGGCCGAAGCCCCGTAAAGACTATGTCAACGTCCTTCCCTGGGACGAGGCCGGCCAACACGATCATGTTTTTGGCCAGATCGGTGACTTTGATCTGTTCTCCCATATCCAGCACGAACACTTCTCCTCCCCGTCCCATCACGCTCGCTTGGAGAACCAGCTGCACGGCCTCGGGAATCGTCATGAAAAACCGCTTGATCTCCGGATGGGTGACGGTTACCGGACCGCCCTTGCGGATCTGTTCGGAGAACAAGGGCACCACGCTCCCGTTGCTGCCCAACACGTTGCCGAACCGCACGACCGTAAATTTCGTGAGACCGGTGTGGTTGTGCTCCTGCACCAAATGCTCCGCAATTCTCTTGGTGACACCCATGACGCTTGAGGGATTGACGGCCTTATCCGTGGAGATCAGCACAAATCGGTCGACGCCTGTCTTCAAAGCGACTTCGGCGACCACGCGAGTCCCTAGGATATTGTTGCGGATCGCTTCCTTCGGGTTCAGCTCCATCAGCGGAACATGTTTGTGCGCCGCAGCATGAAATACGATATCCGGGCCGGTCTGGCGGAAGACTTCCGATACGCGGTCGAGCACGGTCACATCCCCGATGACCGGGTGCATCGTTACTTCCGGAAAGGTCGTTCGTAACTCCAACAGAAGCGAATGGAGCGCGTTTTCGTAGCGTTCGAACAGGACTAATGCTTGAGGCTTGTGTCGGGCGATTTGCCTGCATAATTCCGATCCGATCGAACCTCCCGCTCCGGTGACGAGCAGCGTCTTTCCGGTGATGAGCGGGTGCAGTTCTTGGCGATCCGTCTGGATCGGCTCACGCTGCAACAAATCATCCAAATTCATCGGCCTCACTTGCTGCAGCAAGACCGAATCACCGAGTAGACTTCGGACACTCGGCAAGGTCTTAATCGGAACCGTGCAGCCTTCGGAAGCCGCCAGAATTTTCTGTTTCACCGCCGTCGAAGACGATGGAATGGCGACGATGATTTCTTGGGCGTCCAGCCTCTCGGCCGCCTTCCTGGTATCGGCAATCGTTCCTATAACCGGGATGCCATGGATCATTTTCTTGCGCTTGACAGGATCGTCGTCCACGAACCCCACCGGACGGCAGTTATAATTTGCGTCGGACAGCATGTCTCTTACCAGCAGCTCTCCCGCATTTCCCGCGCCGATGATCAAGACGCGTCGTGCACTCGGACCGGCAACCTGGAGCCATTCCCGGAACCCCCGCACGGCCAATCGAATGCCCGCCAAATACAATCCGTTCAACAGGGCGGTCAAGATGATCACTGATCGAGGATACTGCGTAATACCGCCGATAAGATGGATCACTCCGTAAAATACCGTTGCACTGGTCAGAGAGGCCAAGAGGATTTTCCCCAGATCGTGAAGACCGACATATCTCCAAAGTCCTCGTTGAATCCCAAACACCCATAAACCGGCACCGAAGATCAGCAACACGGCGGGCACATGATCCCACATGATCTCCCGATATTCGGGAGGAATATCACCTTCAAAGCGCAACGCAAAGGCGGTCAAATTGGCCGCCAGGATCAGAGCCAGCTGCACGCCGATAACAAGAGCCGAGCGATGATCGAGCACGGCGCTCCCATAGCGTCCGGCGATGGAGTAAAATAATTTGGCTACGGTCTGTTTCATGCGCAACCCTGGGTCTGCACGCGATGCTCACGTTCCGCCAACATCATTTCGACGACCTGGATCACACGATTCACGGGCAACTGTTGCAGGCATTCGCTCAAACTATTGATATGGCGATCGCAGCCCTCGCCCAAGCACGGCACGCAGTCTCCTTCACCTTGAAGCAAGTAGACATTTTCCAGCCGTTGCGATCCATGGGTTTTCCACGGACTCTGAGCCGTGACCGGCAAGTCCTTCGGCCAAGGTCCCCACTTCACCGGATTTGACGGCCCGAACAGAACGACGGTCGGCGCACCGACGGCCGCCGCCATATGACTCACCGCGGTATCCGTTCCGACATACACGGCTGCGCGGCTGAGCAGATAACCGAGCGCCGGCAATGTCAGATGACCGACAAGATTCACCGCATCCGGGAGTCTCTCGACCACTTGCTCACTGTAGGCTCGTTGATCCGACGCCCCTCCTGCCACCACGACCACAAGTCCCTGATCGACCAACCACCGTCCAAGCGCGACCCAACCGGCCACCGACCAGGTCTTGTAGGCAAACTTCGGCGAGACATGCAGCACGGCGTATCGTCGATGATTCGCTATTCCCGGAAACACGCGATGGACGGATGCTTCATCCTCCTGTCTCCAACCGACAACAGGAGTCCCCAGAGGTTCGATCCCTAACGGTGCAAGCAACCGTAGATTCATAACGACCGTATGAGTAGACAAGTTATCGAACGGAATCCATTCATGGAGCAGGGTCCGTTTCCACCGTGATTTGCTGTCCGGCAACAACGTTCCTACTCGATATCGGCCGGCCATCCATGCGTGAAAGGTAGGACGATCGCCGGCCAAGACCGAAAGGGCGACATCATAGCGACGCCAAATCGAGCGGAGCAGTCTCAGATGGGTCCCGATCGGAGGATGTTCGGGAATCGTCCAGATTCGTCGGAGGTCGGGATTCGCGGATACGACAGCTTGCGTCCCCTCGAAAACCAGCATATCGACGGCAGCTCCGGGATACGCGATTTTAAGCGACCGCACAACCGGTGTTGCCAACAAGACATCCCCGATGCGCCGAGTGCAGACAACCAGAGCGCTATGAATCTTCCGCTTCATCCGGCCTCTCACTCTGTCGCCATCTACATCTTTCTCAAAAACGCGAGCATGTCGTGGCCCTTGTTCAGCAGACTTGCCGGAATGTTGAGCACTTCTCCCATTACTTTCAGTATACGATACATAATGGGCGACACTTGATGAGACTCCGCAAACCTGACACGCCTGGTCTCAAGACGTTCCACCCGGAATCCACATTGCCCAGCCAGATTTGCGAGCGACCGTGGCGAGAAGAAACTCACGTGACCGCCCATTGAGGATAGACTAAAACCATCCCAGCATTCCCTCATGACACTGGCTGTCCAACTTGCAGCATTCGGAGTGTTAATAATGAGAACACCTTCCGGCTTCAAGATCCGATGGCATTCGTTCAACAAGAGACGTGGGGCGTTTAGGTGTTCGATGAGCTCGAATGCTGTGATGACATCAAATGACTCATCGGCAAAGCGGGCTTCATGGAGCAGGCCACAAAATACGTCAAAGCCTGCACGCTGAGCCGTTTCAGCGGCTTTACTCGCTATTTCCACGCCGCTTGGGGAGAATCCCAACTTTGCGGCAACGGCAAGCAACGCTCCGCTAGAGCAGCCCACATCGAGCAAACGGAGCGGTGGAGGAAACAACCGACCCCGCAGACGGAGAGCGTAACGCAACCGTCGCTCAGTCACTTGCTGAAAGCGAGCAACAGATTGAACCGCCGGTGTCGTACCATTCGAGGTATCCCACTTCCTCAGCGCTAGCTCATATTGCCCACGGGTGCAGCTGCTGAGGAGTTGACTGCACATCGCACATCGAAGCAACGGTCCTTCGGTTAGAGTAATCGCGCTCGTCTGCAAATCGTTGCTACAGCCGAGAGGACACCGGTGAAACAAACGATCCTGTGAGATTGTCGCCGACACGGGACCTAGGTCATCCTTTTTGTCCGCATACATGGTGAGAACGTTCTTATTCTGATGTCCTAACCGGGCACTCGGTGATCAAACGATCCGCCGGTATTGCGCATTTCACGAAAAGCCATATTGATCAAGCCCGACAGCGGCCTTGACCGTAGTCGATTGCAACAAATCGTTCAGTCGTTTCTGATTTTCATGGAGATATTGGCGATCCTGTTCCTGATGCCACAAATGGAACACCGTCGCAGCCAAGCGGGCATTCTTGTGCTTGACTCCGGCATGGAGAAGCCGAATGACTAAATCAGAATCCTCCAGTCCCCATCCCTCGTAGGACTCATCCAGTCCGTTCACACGGACCAAGTCGGTCCGCCAAACGGAGAAGTTACAAGTTTTAATGCCTTTCCAACGATCCGGCGTCCACTTTCGAAACGGAGCATCGGGCAGATTTATCAGAGGAAGCACCCGATTGACTTCGCGCCGAAACCAGGACTGCATCCAATCGATTCCGTTCCACGCATGAATCGGCAACCGCCGGTGCAGAACACGGCTCGTCAACCCGGCCGAGAGCAATACACGATTTGATCCAAGGAAATAACCTGGTTCAGCGAATCGCTTATGGATACGCACGAAATGGCGTGAGGGAACACAATCACCATCTGTGAACACCATATAGTCGGCCTCCGTCGATGCGACGGCACGATTGCGGATGGCGGCGGCTCGAAATCCCCGATCCTCCTGCCAAACATGCGTCAGAGGAAACGGCGCGCGCCTTGCAAATTGCCGGACGATTTCAGCCGTCTCCCCCTTCGATCCGTCATCTGCGACCACGAGCCCGAAATCTAGATCGCTTTGGCCACAGTAGCCTTCCAGTACAACCGCCAGCGCATCAGGACGATTGTATGTCGTCACGATCACCGCTGTTTTCATTTCGATGGTGAGTCGTCGCGGCGTCGAAGCGGCGCCTGTTTGGGAAGCGTCCACATCTCTTGCTGTTCGAACCGCTTGGCATACCGATAAAACGTTCCCTCGAAATTTCCGAATGCAATGACAAACCCGGCCCAGCCGTCCAGAAATCCCCGCTTCGCCACGTAATGTTTGAGAAACGACCAGATGCCATGAAACAACGCGGTCCCCATCGAAACTCGCTGATCGGCGAGCTTCAGCACCCCGAGCGACGAATACCGGTTGGCCTTTTTGACGACCTCTTCAAAGTCTCTGAACGGAATCTGCCAAATCGCATGCTCCAACCGACCGATCGGCTTGGCGGTCAATAATTCGTACCCTTCGTGGACGGGAGATTCCACGTATTTCATGGCGCCCTTCCGAAACAATTGAGGCTGGCGGAAATTCGGATACCAACCGGAATGTTCGACCCAGCGCCCCATGAAGTAATTTCGCCTCGGCACAAGATACGCGTCATGCGCGGGAGTGCCGGAAAGGATCATGAGGATCTCATCACGCACTTCCGGTGTACATTGCTCGTCTGTGTCGAGGCTGAAAATCCATTCGTGTGTACAGGCTTTAATGGCTTGATTTCGGAGATGGCCGAACCCCTGAAACGGAATTTGGACGACGCGGGCTCCCAAGTCCTGTGCGATCCGAGCAGTCTCATCGGTACTGGCGGAATCGGCCACAATGATTTCATCGGCCCACAGTACACTGTTGATGGTATCGGCAATCTTCTTCGCCTCGTTGAAGGCGATGATATAAGTCGAAATGCTCATGCCCTCGTCTCCGGTTGTGAATCAGTCCCGGAAAACATGAGACCGGAGAACAAACAGTAAAACAGTTTTTCGGTATGGTCGTTGAGCGCTGGCTGGAAAAGACAGGTGATCGCGATGGTGACCACCAGTCCTCTGGCAAGCAGTCCATCAGTGGCATCGCCGCCAGGAGAGGTCAATCGCCATTGTTGCACAAAGAGCCAGAACAGCAGGCAGAGTCCCACGACTCCTACTTGTGCCATGATCAGCAGATATTGATTGTGAGGATGAGTCGGAACAGACAGGCCGGTTTTTTGTACATGCGCGGCGTAGGCCTTCGCAAATCCACCGGTACCGACGCCTATCAGCGGATTGCTCTGAATGATCTCGACGGTGTAGTAAAACAATTCCATTCGTTCGGTAACCCCATCGTATGTAGCCATCTGGGGATTCCACTGCGTGACACCGGTTGCGACAAGGTCAACCCGATCATGGAAAGATGACGAGACCTGATAGGCCGCTGAAAATGTCACCGTGAGGGCGATAATTGCCGCCACTATGCCTCGCCACCCGAAGTACATATGAAAGGCCACCATAGCAAGCCCCGCCAGTACTACGTACCCTGTTCGGCCTTGCACCATCAATAAGACATTGCTCGCGGCCAAACATGCCGCCCCTGCCCATCCCCATCGTACCCATCGGCGTGAGGATTTCCAGGCGAACACCCCGAATAACAGCACGCCGAATGCCATGAGTAAGTTATGGGTGGTATGCTTTTTAAATACACAGGGGTTTGACTGATCACAGGAAATAGGCTTTTGGACTGCACAAGGACTGGCCGAATCACAATTGATGAACCAGCCGGTCGGAAGGAAGCCCCCACTCAACGCAAGAGACAGCACCAACGTCACAATCAAAGAGGCCGCCAAGGCAAGAATTGCGCGCCGACGCTCTTGCGCACTGATCGCCATCGAAACCAATAGCGGGATGAGCAAGAGGTCGGCGTATTTTTTCACCGCCAGCATTCTTTCCTCCAGAGAACCCATCCCCCATAAGGTTCCCACCAACAACCATCCGAACAACAATAGAACGCTCAATGCCACAGGATTCGTCATCATTCGATGAACTCGTTCCCGCCACTCTCCACCGGCAACCCAACAGGCCACGAGGAGGACGACAAGAATACTGTCCGCCACTACCCACAGCGGAATGGTGAATCCCAGCGCAGTCGTCGTCCAGCCTGCCGTTCGTCGCGCCTCTGTCTGCAACCGGTTCAGTCGCCATATGGACGAATCTAGGACCTGGCCGTTATCTGAAACCTGCCTTGTACTAGACATCCCTAGATCCTATCTCAAATCGAGTTGGGGATCGAATCACGTCACGAGCTGCACTACGGCCACGAGTAAAAGCAGGATCACTGAAAATTATTGCGGTCCCGCACTCCGACCTCAAGGACTGATGCTTGATCAAGGGGACATGACAATTTTAAGAGAGGTTCGAATTTATCGGCACGATTCGGACACCAAACAGATCACGCTACGCTTTGACGGTCTCAGGCTCAGGAGCCGGTTCAGAAACAGTTCGTACGGGACTGTCTTCCCTTGTCGCATGTGCATCCCGAACGGGGTGAGATTGTTTCGGATTTTTCTCCGCTCTATGCACGAGTATCCCTAACACAAGAAATAGAGCCGCCCATGCACCAAGAACGATCAGCCGCCCTTTGTCGGTCGAATGATGATATAGAACGGCCAATCCTCCGCACAGAATCATGACTCCATACTCTGTAAGCACGGTCCGACGATGGCTCCATCCGCTCAGAACCAACCGCTGATAATAATGCTCTCGGTGAGCTTCCCAGATCCTTTTTCGACGGAGGATCCGTCGGCTCAAGGTCACTGTCGCATCCACAATGAATGGTGAGAAGATCATAATCGGAACCCACAACTCAAATATTCCATCGCGAACACCGAGGATCATCAATGTCCCCGCCAAGAATCCGATCGTAATGCTCCCCGCATCACCCATAAAGATACGGGCGGGCGGGAAATTATGGGTGAGAAATCCCAGAGCGCCCATCGCAACGAACGTGGCGATGATGAGCATGACCGGGAAGTTGGCCTGCCACCCAAAATAGGCGAGAAATCCGAACCCAAAAAACGTCATTCCGCCTGCAAAGCCGTCCAAGCCGTCCATAAAGTTATAGAGGTTGGCCATCCACAGGATGACGAGGACGCTCACCGGAATTGCGGCGGGCCCAAGCAGAATGTTCGGTCCTCCTGGTATCGGGATGGAAGACAAGGTCAATCCGACACCACCGATAATGATACAAGCGGAGACTGCTTGGACGCCCAATCGGAGGACCGCGGGGAGACCGACACAGTCATCGATGAAGGACACGACAAAGATGAGGAGCATCGAAATCACGATCCATACACTCCCTGACGCCACACCTTTCGGCAACACAGCTTTCGAGGGTTGAGTAATCGCCAAAATACTGGCAGCCAGAATGAGACTGATCACCACACTGCCAATGACGGCCAACCCTCCGGTCTGGGGGGTCGGCATGGAATGCAATGTTCGTTCGTTGGGGTGAGCAAGTATCGAGAGGAACGATTTGGGGGAACATAACCGGCCTGTGAGCCACCAGGCCAATACAAAGGCGAACATTCCTGGAAAGGCGATCATCATGATCGACATGCTGACACTGTCCCCTTATTACGCTGCCACTCTAAACGGGCCTGCCTCTTGGGCAAGCTCTATGACTCATTTTTATATTGAAATCAAGACGTACGAGCCTTCGAAACAGGTACGGCGTGGGGGACGTCGCATAACCTACTCAGACGTGAGCGACACCAGAACTCGATCTCTCACCCCTCGCACGTGCGACGTCACGATAAAATGCGATCAGCTCAGGGACCGCTTTCTCAAAAGAATACGAGGCGTGATACCCCAATTCATGCGTGATGGACGTCGAACTGTACCAGGCGCAACCGATAAGCTTTGTCAGTTGCTCGGTCGTTAAGGGAGCAGGTCTCCCACTGATAGCCTGGAGCACATCGCCGCATCGCGCACCGCTCTTGAGTATCCAACTGGGCACTCGCCATCGGGGAGGCGCCTTTCCCAATCCGGCTCGTAACCAGTCGTAGAGATCGGTCACGCAATACGGTTCGGTATCGGCTACAATGTACGCCGACCGCTTAAAACATGGCGAACGAAGACACAGGAAAACAGCCTGTACAAAATTCTCGACATGTAAGAGGCTCCGAGCCGTCGAGAGACGAGGCAAGACCGGAAACCTCCCATGGTCGATAGCCTCGATCATTCGATACAGGTTGCCCTTCTTTGTCGGACCATAGACCATCGGAAGACGGAGCGAGACAGCGGTGAGGCCATGTCGCCCTGCGTACTCCGAAACCAGTTGCTCCGCCTGCCATTTTGACCGACCGTAGGCAGTCTGGGGATCGGGGACCTGGGTTTCATCGACACACCCGCTTGTCTCTTCGCCGAAGACTTTGACCGAACTTGCAAACACAATGCGATTCACTCCGGACCTCACGGCTGCATCAAGGATGTGTCTCGTGCCTTCGACGTTGACGGCTTCGTAGTCCTTCCCTGCTCCGGCATCATCAATAGCATGGACCTTCGCCGCCAGATGCACGATAGCTCCACAGCCATCCGCTATTTCCTGCACTTGCTTCGCGTCGCGGATGTCGGCGGTCACAGTCTCGACATTCTGTGAACGCGAAATTGGGTGTGTCGAATCATGCAGAACCACCCGCACGTGGTGGTCCGATCGGCAGAGCTTCTCGACAAGCGCCGATCCCAGAAACCCCGCTGCACCTGTTACCAGCACTTTAGTCATGCGAATCCATGAGAACCATCGATGGCCGAGACCTTCACCATGTCCTGGTAGAGGTTAAGGACCTGTTCGGCGATCCGGTGGCCGGACCATTCCGCCATAACACGGGTCCGGCTTCGTTGCCCCATAACTTCCCTCATGTGATGATCAGACAGCAGCTCGTCGATAGCCGCCGCCAACGACACGGAATCTTTAGGGGAAACCAGCAACCCGTTAAACCGATCACGCACAATCTCTCGACAGCCGGGAACATCCGTGGCCACCATAGCCCTGCCACAGGCCGCCGCTTCCAACAGCACTTTGGGAAGCCCTTCTCTATACGAGGGCAGCACGACGAGCATGGCCGCTGCATAGACAGCCGGCATATCCTCTCGATGTCCCCACCACTCGACCACCCCCTCCTGCATCCACTCCTTCAGGCGAATTTCCGGAATAGCCGCAGGGTTATGTTCATCCCGTCGACCGACAAGAATGAACCGGGCATGGACGTCTTTTCGCTTCAACTGTCTGGCAGCCTCTACAAATTCCCCGACGCCTTTGTCCCAGAGCATGCGCGCAGGCAGAACAACAATCGGGACACCGGACGGCTGCGGCTGCACGGCATACACCGCAACATCGATGCCGGACCCGGCAATCATTCTCGTTCGAGAAGCAGGAGTCACACCCTCTCCGACGAGTCGGTCCTGATCGTCGTGATTCTGGACCAGAACGACCGAATGACCCAAACTGAGAACGGTTCTTAACGCCGTCTTCATGCCCCAGCGTAACAGCCGGTTCCGTCCGTCCATGAAGGTATACCCGAGGCCGGCGAATGCGTTGATGACCGCCGGGACCCGGGTAAACCATGCAGCCACGGATCCGTACAGGATCGGCTTCATGGCCACATGGTGAACGACATCGGGTCTGACGCGCCGATACAATCGCACGAGTTCTGCGACAGCGGCCACCTCACGGAAAGGATTGCGGCTCCGACGGACCATCTCCAGCGGCTCAAGCTGGAACCCTTCTCCTCGGATTCGCTCTCCGTGATCAGTCACGCGAGTGGCCACGACAACATCATAGCCCGCTCCCCGCGCGGCTCGTGCCAGATCGACACGGTGGGACCAGAAATACCAGTCTTCAGTGATAAGGTACAGCAGGCGAGGCCGATCGCGCATGAGCATTCACCCAGACTTGAAACATCAATACGTTCCAGAGCCAATACTGCCAATTGCGCCGACCCGAGAGATGCTCCTGCCATTTTGCTCGGATCGGACCCGGATCGAAATAGCCTTCACGCTTGAGCCGCGACTCTTCCAACAACGCCTCGGCCCAGTCCCTCAAGCTGCTTCGGAGCCACGAGTCCAGCGGAACGCCGAAGCCCATCTTAGGTCGTTCAACCAGATGCTTTGGGACATAGCGATACAGCACTTGTCGGAGCAGCCATTTCCCCTGGCTTTCCGCCTTGATCTTCATCGAAAGAGGAAGACTCCAAGAAAACTCCACGACGCGATGGTCCAGCAGAGGCATCCGTGTTTCCAGGCTGATCGCCATCGCGGCCCGATCGACCTTGGCCAAGATATCGTCGGTCAAATACCCGACCAAATCGTGAAGCATCATCGCTTCGCTGAAATCTCCATCCCACAGCTGTTGCGCTTGAACGTCGGCCCAGGTCGGCTTCTCCTGGGCGCCAATGACTAAAGAAACGGTCTCTCGTTGAAGCGACCGGAGTCGCCGATACAATTCCGTCCGGCTATCCGAATCCAGGACTGCGGCAAGTTTATGAACCTTCTCCCCAAAGGTCGTCATATGGAGGGGAGCTGGAAGCCCCGGCCTCAGTATCTTACCGCACCGATCCCACTGCTCGGGCGACAGCAGGGTCAGGGCGGATGCCGCCATCGTCCTCATGCGAGCGGGCACTCGCGAGATTCGACGCCAGATCGAGCTTCCCCAGGAATACCGATTGTAGCCCCCGAATAACTCGTCACCCCCATCCCCGGAAAGCGCGACCGTAACCTGTTGCTTGGCCAATCTCGCGACAAGATGGGTGGGAATAGCGGAGGAATCTCCGAATGGTTCGTCATACATCGACGGCAGGTGTGGAATCACCGCCAAAGCATCGGTCGGACTCACATAGAATTCGGTATGGTCTGTTCCCAGGTGTTCAGCGACGGCCTTCGCTCCAGGCGCTTCATTGTAGTCATCCTCACGGAAACCTATCGTGAAGGTCTTCACCGGACGAGATGAGTGCGCCTGCATCAGCGCCACCACGGTCGAAGAATCGATCCCGCCCGAGAGAAGCGCGCCGAGAGGCACATCGGCAACCATTTGTCCTTTGACTGCGCCACTCAATAACCGGTCCAACTCTTCCGCAGCCATGCTATCGGTCCAATCACATAGGCCGGCTTGTCTCGCAACCGCCGGCGCAGACCAATAGGGTGTGGGTTCAGGCCAGTAGCCTGCCGCGCATGTGGGAGAAATCGTGGCATACGTTCCAGGTAAGAGCTTTCGAATCCCTGTATAGATCGAGTGCGGTAAGGGCACATAGGCATACCGCATGAACAAGGCCAGGGCACCGCGATCGATTTCACCGTGCCAGTCCGGGTAGACTTCCAATGCTTTCAGCTCCGAGGCAAAGAGAAACGTCCCATTGGACCACCCATAGTAGAGCGGCTTCTCTCCGATCCGATCACGAGCCAGGACTAGGCGCCGCTCAACGCGATCCCATAGAGCCAACGCAAACATCCCAACGGTGGCCTGAAGCGCTTTTTCCACACCCCAGGTTTCGAAAGCCGCCAACAGCGTCTCGGTGTCCGAATGCCCGCGCCATGGTAGATCCGTAAGCTGTTCTCGGAGTTCCAAATGATTGTAGATTTCACCGTTGAATACGATGACATATCGACCGGAAGCCGACTCCATGGGTTGATGGCCGGCGGGAGACAGATCCAGAATCGACAGGCGGGCATGACCAAGGCCAAGCCCGTAGTCGGCATCGCACCACACTCCTGAATTGTCTGGCCCACGATAACGAATCATCTTGACCATCCCCGAAACAATACGGCTGAGATCAGCACCCCGATAGGACATCATTCCGGCAATGCCGCACATCAGCGTACCGAACGAATTGAATGGTCAGGCATGCGTGAGGACCCTATGGTCGCGGACCAACTCGACCCACACCGATTGCCACTGGTCTCTTTCTGCTTGGCCCGCAGCGCCCCAAGAACTGCGGGATCGGCTCCCAACGGTGCGACCAAACTGAAGGACCACGTCTCTTGCAAAAGCGACACTATGCACGCCAAAACCCATCATCGCCCACTTCAATGAGGACAGGTCCTTGGCTCTCGCGACTAAGCGTCGACAATAGTTGAGCCGACCACGGCCCAATTTTCCCGCTTCGATTTCAGCCATACGGTAGCCCAAGAGGACTTCCTCCAACGCCGCAAAGCGACTGTGAGAAAAACTTTGAAGAAGGAGTGCTTGATCTTCGCACCGAGTATCTTCGTCGGAATAGGGATGAGATAAGAACCAGGTCCGTTTACCCATCCACGTAGGGTGGGCAAGCGGAAAGCCCCACCACGGTCGTCGGCAAATAGCCTCGTGTGAGCTTGCCGTCGGGTAGCAGCCGATGATCTCGCCTTCTCCCCTGAAAATCACGGCGCCGGTTCCCAGCAGATCAATGTCACGATGCTCTTCAAGGAACTGAACCTGACGTTCAAGACGCTGAGGATACGCCACGTCGTCGGCATCCATTCTGGCGATATACCGTCCCCTCGCGAGGCGCACACATTGATTCAACCGTGAAGCGAGACCCATATTCCCCGATGGCTCTTGAATGAAGCGAACTCTGGAATCCTGAATGCAGGATACAATCTCTCGTGTCTGATCAGTCGAGCCATCGTCGATGAGAATCAATTCCCAGTTTTGATACGTTTGGGTCAGAATCGACCGCAACGCAAGGCCAATCGTCTCGGACGCGTTGTAGGCCGACATCGCAACAGTGACCAGAGGCGCGTTCAATCAACTTTCCCTGTAAAATATCCGGCCGGGCCAGCCGGCGGCAGTATAGGTCCAGGCTCCCCGCAGACGCCAGGACAACTCGAAGGCTAAGCGACGCGCAGCTCGCGGGCCGCGGCTTTTTCCCCAAACCAAGGACGCGACGAACACCAACAGGGATCGAATCATCCGAAGGGCCGGTCCGGTGTGGTGGCTCTGTGCAGCGACTTCGAATGCACCCCAGTTGATGGAAGTTCGGGATCGACGTGGAATACGTTGGGTAAGCTCTCGCAGCAACTCCTCGAAGCGTCGTTCATAGGTATGGTCACGTCGTACTCGGTCAAAGGCGCGTCGCGAAATTTCATCCCTTCGCTCAGGACGAGAGAGCAGCGATTTGACCTGTTCGACCATCTCGTCGGTTCCTTCGAATGTCAGCACTTCTTCCCCGATGTGGAAATACCGATCGAGGTTCGGGGCCTTTTCAGTCAGGAGACAGCCTCCATATCCCGGCACTTCGAAGATACGCGCTTTGATCTGTCGACTTGCAGGATCAGAACGACCGTGCGCTCCATCGCTGAAATTGAGGCTGATCTGCGATTCGCGAAAGATTTCACCCATCCGCTTGGTCTCGACCGGACCTTCCGGCCATCCATAGCCGAAACAAGCGACCGCAATGCCTTCGTGACGAAGCCTGGTGATCATGGCTCGACGATTCCCATACGCTGCGCCGACAAAGCTCACGGGATAGCGGCAGGCCGAAGCAGGCAGAGGGGACATCAAGGTATCAGCATTGGCCGCCCACTGAGATAGGCAGACCGAATTGATACCGTCCTGATGGTAGCGTTCGACCATCTGCGGATAGGTCGTGACGAAGAGATCGAATTCCGAACCAATCAGCTTGGAAAACATCGGATACTTCCAGGAATCATCCGTCGACCAATTGATAACCCAGGCGCCACTGTTTCGGATGATTCGGACGGTCTCGATCCAAACCTCATATTGCATCAGAACGCAGAAAACGACATCCGGGCTCGTCTCCTCCACACGTTTCAACAACGCATGATTTAGGCGAGAAAAATCATCGTACGGTTTGCGGGACAACGACTCGAAGAAGTGGACCTGATGCCCAAAACGGCGCAAGGCAGGAAGAAAGTTCGCATACTCAGGGCCTTCTCCTCGCACAGGGTCGCCGTAGGCATGCTCTCCCAATACGCACAAGATTTTCATGACATCACGACGACTTAGCCCACAGTATTCATGAACACTTCTGCTGCAATTGTGGATTCGCTGCTGCGACTAACCAACATGCGGCTTCGACGGCATGTTGGCGGGCAGGCTCGCCGCTTGGGCGGTCAACAGACTGTTTCAAGTCTGCCTCCCTTCCTCGCGGCTCCGCGCGCCCGTCTCGCTTGGCGACTCCGCAAGTTCGCAACGAACTGTCATGAATAATGTGGGCTTGCCCGCCGCGCCGTGACATGGTAGCCGACCGTAAAGCGCCGCTCACGGTCGAATCTGTCCAGCCATTTGCATAACACCGGCACGACCAACCCGAGGATAGGAAACAGCACGATCCACATCGGTAACCAGATCAGCCTGATCCTCAGCGGAAGACTCGCACTCAACGGACCGGTCGCTTGAATGAACCTCAATGATTCCTGCCCGAAAAATCGGAACGATCCTTCGTTCGGTTCAATATTAATCTGCTCAAATCCAGCTGCCTTGAGGAAGCGCTCGTACCACCAGGGTGTATAGCCGCCGTAGTAATGGTAGGGCTCTTGATGAATTCCTGATCCAAGCGGCGCGGTGAGAACGAGTGTTCCTCCCGGCTGAAGAATCCTCGCCAATTCGTGGACCACTCGGATAGGCTCTGGATGATGCTCCAGCACCTCCGTGCAGAGCACCATCCCAAAGCTGCCGTCAGGAACCGGGATGGCCGTCACGTCCGACACGAAGTCAAGTGCCCCATAACCGCCATATCGAAGCTGGTCGCCTCGCAACGGTTTGAGGTCCTGAGTACGATAGTCGCAGTGCGCAAACAGCGCACGATACGGGCAGGAGCCGGCACCAACATCCAGCACTCTCGTCCCACTCGGTACCAGCGACGCCTGTTGCGCGATCCAACGATCGCGCCGAACGGCGTTATAGGCGAACAGTTCACTCTGAGCCAACCAGCCCCGTAGACCGCTAATCACGTGCCCAACGCCCACGCGCTAGACTTCGTAAATTCGGATGGCATCATCAATGACCTCAAGTTTTCGAGAACAGGATTGTGCGTCGATAAAATGTTGCAACTGTTCAAGGGTCGGATAAGCCACATCCGTACCGAAGAGCCTCGCATCATCAATGACAATCACATGCCCTCGTATCGGGTGATGGAAAATATGATCGAGCTCAAGAAGTATCGGCGATTGCTGATCACCACGGGCTGTAATGCCACCAGAATAATGAGCATCCAACCAGAACAATGTTGGTCGATCAACTGATGACAGTGCGAGCGGCAACATTGATGCGCTATTTCCATGGAGAATCCTGATATGCGAGTAGCTCATAAACCGGCGTTTCGCCCGCTCAAAGAGAAAGTCATTGAGCTCAATGGATTGGATTTGCTCAAACTCACCCTTCAGAGCATCTACCATTTCACCGAAGTATGTCCCGGTCTCTACAAAAGACCTTAGCCCATACGTCCGCGCGTAGCGCCGAAGAATATCCCGCTTTAAATAATGCGGTATATGATTTAGTCGTCCACGTCGCCAGAGCCACCATTCCTGCCGCTTTCTGATCCCATTGATCCAGTCATAAACTATAGAATCATGAAGAATTTTCTTGAAGCGCTGCCTCATAAGGCTCCCATATAATCGCTCATCAACCCGCCACCTGTTGCGCGATCCGACGATCGCGCCGCACGACGTTATAGGCGAACAGTTCACTCTGAGCCGGCCAGGCCCGTAGATCGTTACTCACGTACCTTCACAAATTCGAAAAGACCGCATCCATACTCAAGATTGGCGGCAGTTTCCGGCGGAACATCCTCGTTGAACCGTCCGGCATCGTCCACAAGGGAAAAAGTTTTGAGATGAAGTTCCTGGAAGAAATCCCTTATCGCATTCGACGAAAATACTCGATGCGCATTGAAACACACCCGCTCGCGTCCGACCGGTACCGATAGGAAGAGCGTACCGCCAGGCTTCAATACGCGCTGAAGCTCCGCAGCAGCCAGAAGGCTCCCATCCGGATTGATGGGGTCCCCATATCGACCAAGTCCTATATGTTCGAGAACATGAAGGCACGACAATGAGGTGATGCTGCCTTCTTGAAAAGGCAGCCGCACAATATCGCCGGCAAGGGAACTGAGATTAGAGAGACGCACGCGAAGAGGACGATAGTCGACAAACACGGTTTTCACGTCGGCGCTCAACACGTTGATCATCATCGCGCTGGACCCGACATCGACGTGGAGAGAAGGCCTCTTCTCATGCAATCGGCGCGCAAGCCAAGCAGCCTGAAAGAAATAGTGTGGATCAAACGGCGTGGCCACGACACGATCGGCAAGGCATGGGTACGAATCTCGGAAAGAAATCTGTCGCGTAGCAGCCTTCTTATTATAGGTTTTCCATTCCACGAAATAGCGAGGCAATGCTCCAAGGCTGATAAGGAAGTGTGGGCCAAGAAACGCTGCACCCCAGCGGACGATCGCACTGTTGCGTAAAAGCTGTTTCACGACGACGGTGGGAAATCGACCATCGTTATCAAAAGCAACCCGAGAACGGCGGTGAGGGATAGAGATGTACTAATGGCATACGTGATCGGTAGTACTCCAGTATTCGAAGACATCATGCGGAAACGGTTTTTCTCGCTCAAACTTTTGCGCCATGGCGGCATAGCTTATAAGGTCTCTAATATAAAGCGACTTCCAGTCATCGATGCACTGTTTCACCTTACTCACCCAATCATGGTCTCGAATATCTACCTGAGTACAACAGGAGGCTATGCGAGAGGCATCATGTGTCCCCAGTGAGACAGTGGCTCGGCTGGTTTGGAGTCCAGCGATAATTCGCATGAGTGACAACCATTGCCACCCTCCCCGCTGAGGAATGTTCACAATCACCTTCCCCAATCGGTTGATGGCGTTACGGCGATTCCTCGATATAAACTTTCGCGGGCAGGCCACTGACAACCCCTCATCCTCCAGCAACGCAAGTACCTTGGTGCGATATTCTGTCATGGCTCCGGTAAACACAAGATCGTGAACGGTATCAAAAGATGTTTTAACAGCTTCGCATGGGCCGTCGCTTAGGGAAGGGAAGGGAATGGTGCGCACATCAACACCCGGTACAAGTGTTGAGATATTTCGCAACTCAGGCAAGTCGCCCAAGACAAAGAAACAACGGAGATAGGGCAGGCACTCCAACAGATGCCTCATCCGTGTCATGATAGTGGAGGAATGCATGTAATCGTTGTGACTGCCAAGCGGGGCACCGTGAAAATAGACTTGGCCATGTTGGAAGTCCACATGCTCGGTCATGATCACTGCAACTCGTTTCCGCGATGATCGGCAAAAATTAAGTAACACATCCCGACTGTTTTCCGAGGGAAACCCTTCAATGACGATATTCAGAGACGAACGGCGTGGCTGTCTCCCGACGGAAACCGGATAGCCGTGCTGTCGGAACGCAGTGACCGCAAAGCTCACTTGATCGCCAATTCTGCGCAATGGATGATTATAGACCCAAAAATGGATCGAAGGCTTCTTCAGCGGATGCCTCGTTTCGACACTTCAATGGAATCCGGAGAATCGTGGCCAGGCCCGAAGTTAACATCTTTATTGAAGATGAAGGACGTTGAAACCGGAATACTTGCGGTAATATTTCTGAGCACCTCTTCGACAGAAGAGCTTATATAACACGACGAATAACCACCGGCCTCGGCCCTCGCCGGAGAAAATTCCCCCTCACGCTGAAGGATGGCATAGTATCGGTCACGATGGCGGAGAATATTATACCCGCTGACTCCCTGACGTACGAGCTCGACCTCAGGTTCTACCCGTGGCCTTTGGAACCCGAACCTTCCATACCGCCGATAAACGGCCAGAGCATGCGCGGCATACCGATACAACACGGGAAAAGGTAGGAGAGTTTTGGAAATCCATCGAACCAACTTGCGCCGCACTCCTTGGCGGCGTCCTCCTAGCGGATGAAGGTATGTTCCTTCCAGTTCTTCCAAAGTATTGGCGTATGTCACCAGCGGAGTACTTTGCTTATAGTACTGAGCCAATACCGACCAGTTATTCAGCTCGATGCGAGGATTCCCATACGTTTGGATCATGGCTCCACCCAGTTCCCATACCATGCCGAACTCTGTTTTAATTCGTAACATCGGTTTCGAGGAGCTCTCAAATATTCGTCCCCATCCGTGATTTAGAATCGTACAATCGCTCAGTGATCGCTTGAGATCATCTGAAGCGATTTCTACAGGGGCGGATGTCTCTCTGGATTGCGAGTAGAGATCAGAGACTGAGCTCCAGAAGTTCTCAGCGAAACTCTGTCCAGAAAACTCCTTTCGCGCATAGGCAGTTGCGCGCCTATACATTTCCCAATATGCACCATGATCATCTAATAGCTTGCATACACGGTCAGTCATCTGCTCCACGAGAAAATGTTCAAGCTCCGGCTTCTGACAACAACTATTGACCAAAACTCCTGTAGCTTGGTCTTTTTGCCGGACTTTCTTCTGCACACCGTGTAGGACGATTCCATACTCCTCATCGGCAACATAGACAGACGTACCAACCGTGTCGGACACGACCGGGATCGCTCCCGCCCTCATCGCCTCCATGATTGAAACGGCAGGCAAGTATGCACTGGGAAGGAGGACAAAATGTGCGCTGGTTATTAACGAATGCATTTCGTAGGCGGCCAGGTAGCCTTGATCCCAAATTATACTCCGGCCAATCTCAGAGTGAACCCATGGCAAATCCACACCATGTTCACACAATTCAATGTCGCTGGGTTTTGCACAACGCATGATCAGGAGACCATCCCGCCCCCCCGAGACAAACTCCTTCCAGAAGCGCAAGACAAGATGCCCGCCACGACGAAAAACATTTGCAGAACTTTGGTCAGAAGAATTGAAGAACAAAAAGCGAGGCGTGGACAACGAGGGCTTGCGTTCAAAATCGTAATCGAAGAAGGTACCGGCACTCAATCCCGCTCTTGAGGAAAACAACTTCCCGTCGATAGTTGGATCGAAAAAGAACGCACTGAGCGATTGCAGAGTATCAGATACATGGGAAAAGATTCCTAGACATAGCGGGCTCGCTAAAATACTTCTATAGTGCTCCTTGATTTCTTCATGGCTCTCGATGTTGTCACCGCCTTCTTGGGAAAACGGGAAGAAGACCGGTGAAAACGATTCACAGCAAAAAATAAATGGTCGCGTAAGTGATGGGAATGGAGCGGTATGACAAAATTCTATGTCGCCTTCCAGCGCCGTCGTCAAAACCTGATTCGGTGGCCAGAAATAATCTTTATACCCCCTTGCGATAGAAGCTTCTTCCAGTCTATTGAGGTGACATTCTTCGCCCTTAGCTCTATCTACCAACCTTCTCCGGATAAACGCACTCCCACGCAGTTTGCGAGAGAGCTTTACGTTATCCCAAGCAGAAAAGCTGATGTTCTCCGGGGCATGATCAAACAAGGCCCTATAAAACGGGTCAAATCCATCCAGTGGGATGTAATGACTCAGGCTCCAGGGAACTGCCACAGTCAAACGTTGTTGCATCTAACCGCTTCCCGTATGCGCGCCAACTTTTTTCGCATGGCCCTATGGCACCAAACATGCTCACAGACAAGGACTCGCCAGATGAGCAAGAAAAGTCATGGCCTACTGTGAAGTTTAGCGTTCATCTTAATCGTTGGAATGCAATCTCAAACCCATGCTCAATGAGGCAATCTGGCTTGAAATGATACATCTCCGATAGTACATCAGCAGTCAACAATTCCCGACCTTCATAGCTAGTATGAAATTTGACAACTTTGACATCGCTACGGCTTTCAAAGTCGTTCAACCGATAAGCTTCGAGGAACAAACCATTTAGATGATCGCTATTCAGCATGCCATCGATGTACTCATCGGACGTGATTCCCAAATCTCGCTTCACTGCCAGGTCGATTTGTCGTTCCCGCGCATAAGCTTTGATTTCGTCCTTGGACTTCCGCAAGTGAATCCAAGGATAGTCTTGGAAGTACGCAAACATGTGATGGCCAAAGGGCGAATGATATAAGGGTCCCGCTTGTACATATGCATAGCCACCTACCTTCATAACTCGCAATATCTCCGTTAACACTCTCAACGGATCAGAAATATGCTCGAACGTCGCAATAGAATAGACCAGGTCAAAACTTTGGTCGGGCAATCCCGTGGCTTTCGCATCTCTTTCTTCGTATTGAATTTTTGCACTTGGGAAATTGCACCCCACTGATTTCATCGCGTCTATACCCACTACATGCCGTGCTCCCAGCAACGACACGATGTCGCACACAAGACCATCACTGCAACCGATTTCCAGGACAGATTTACCTACTGGAGAACCGATAGCCTGAAACATACTTGTAAGATAGGCCTTGTTGTACCAAAGGCGGTGTAAATTTTCCCCTTCATATACGCGGCATTCACCCGATGGATATATGACATCGAGCCGCCGTGTTAACTTTGCCGCAACGCCCTCCAGAGCGTTACTCGGTCCTATTTCTGGACAAACCCATGGAAGGATAAAATGGGAAAATTCTCCGTCTAAGATCCTCTTATCAACTCCTTTTTTAGCCGAGATATTAAAGAATTGAGCCCACTCATTGAGAGTTTCTTCGTCAACCTGGATGCAGTCAAAATCCCGCCACAACTGGCCCGAATCTCGACCAGCTAATACAGTCAGTGATCCGCTCAAACGTAGGGTCTCGATATACGGCTCCAGTTGGTCCTGAGACAGGCATGCCAGAAACAGGCCTCGCTCATGCTGCGGACACTCTACTTGTCCTATCAATCGATCAATTGTTGCATGAATCTCAGGTAGAGTATGACCAACAGAACATTGGCCGTATACGCCGCTTTTGAAGTCGTCGTAACTAAATGTGCCGAGCGTTTTGGGAACCGCAAAGAATTTATACTCAAAACAATAGATCGAATATCCACGATAGGACGCTTCTACGAGACTGATGGGACTGGCATCCAGCCACTTCTGGACATCACCCTCTGCCTTTTCCATCTCTATATCACCCCTGTCAATCGTAGCCGCCGGCAGCGGATGCGCAGCCTTCCGTCTATGGGTGAGTCCCTCTAACAAGACTCCCAGCACGAATCGCGGCGCTGATAAGAGGATACTTCGAGCAGGCTGTTTGCTTCTCATGGCAATCCATTTGCTTTTCATCCGATCAAACTCTTGATATCCCCACAGCGAGACGATCAGCCGCTTTAGGCTTGACAGACCTCCTCTACGAAGGCCCGACTTCCATGATGCATATCCGGTCCGTTGTTCTCCAATGACCTGAAGAAGTCTCACTGAGGAGTTAGAATGTCGATGAGGAATCCCCGTTTGGCTTTGATAGTTCATGGCAATCATGATCTTCAATAAGTCCATCGATGCTGCCTGGAAAGACCGACTGTAACCCTGGTTCGCCAGTCGTTCCGGATCGAAGAAGCCATCCGATTGTGGAATCGCGTAATAGCGTCCATTCCAAAAGACAATATTGAAGCCATCATAGTTCCGTTCGATGAGAACCGGATAACCGTAGAAGCCCTTGAGAAAAACAAGATGCCCTAACTCTGGATCATCGAATCCAGGGCTTTTCGTTCCAAGGGAGGCCCATATACGCTCACGTGAATAATCCAAAAGCGCTGGATAAGGACCAAGACGAGCAAAGAATTCATGTGCGCGCTTACAATAAACATCGCGGTCTTCAGCGGGATTCTGACTCAATAACGCATCCAATTCACGAGGCAAGCTATGAAGTTCCCGCATATGAGGGGAATTACTCCAGATATCCTTCTCAAGGTTTTTGTAGCGTTGCGTGGGCATCCAATTACGGACAAACATCTGTCGTTGCTGTTCAAACAGCACATTTGATGCTGTACTACCTTGCTGAAGTGTTGCACCACCTAGGTGGGTCACCATCGTATAGGGAGAGCACACCACGCTGAATCCCGCCTCCCAGACCCGTAAACCATAATCAATATCGAGGAAATACTTAGAATACGATTCGTCGATTCGAAGATGACCGCATTTCCTTACATCGATCAGCATGATGGCACTACAGAGCGTTTGTATCGGTACCGGCAGTTCAGGAGCAACCAAACAATGGGTATGATGACCCGTATAATCAGGACGCATGACTACCCCAGCATACGAAAGATTGCCATGCTTGTCCTTATGCATCGGTGTAATCACTCCAACCGCCGGGTTCATGCAGCGCAGCATCCCGTCAAGCCATCCCGGCTCGGCAAAGACATCGTCATCCATGAGAAGCAGATAGTCCGTTTTGCAAATCGAAAGGATTCGGTTCATTTCATGCGAATGGTTGAAGTTTGGCCCCCCATTATTGTCCAAAATGATTAGATCGAAATTCTTGGTGTACTGCTTTACACGATCTATACAAATTACTGCATGCTCGTTTCTTAGATTTGCCGACACAATACCAATAGTCACCCGCGTATTCTCGCTGGTTAGCAGAAGATGATCGGACGAGATTCGCACATACTCTGGGAGACGCAGCGATACAGAGTCCGACACTGCCCCAAGTTGTTTTGTTCTTAAACTGGGCACTTCCTTGGATAAATGTTGGTCGATGAGTCCAGCCAGTCGAACGGCAAGTTCTTTCCGAGCCGGCAACAGTTCGTCAAACCGCTTGGTATCGATCGCATGAATCGCCTCATTCGGTTTATATTCGACCTCCCCCGCTGCAGTAGTGACGACATTGGTGTGCTCAAATATCACATCTGGAAGATAAACGATCCGAGTCTTTCCCAGAACACTCAACAGATTGAAAACGTTATAGATATGATCATCGATCCGATAGCGCACATAATCTGGTGGGCAGATACCTCCTGCCTGTTCGCAAAACGTTCTGGAAACAAATGGAAAGGTGCAGAGTTTTTCCTGAAAGATCTTGTCGTTTACGTGAACAAGGGCAATCTCGTCGGGAAAGCCCTTAAAAACCGAGAGAACTTTTTCATCCCAATCTTTTGTCCTGATGACCACGTCGTCATTCAGCAACATGATAAATCGGCCGCTCGATCGCTTATAGCCGGCCATATTTAGTTCGCCCATCTTTAGTCCAACCCCCACAACAACCCGCTCAATAGGAATGTGTGGATATTCAAAAGCGACAGATTTTTCATCGTCATCATCAACCACTAGAACAATTTCGATTCGAGAAAGATCATGGGTCATTGCTAGGAAACTATCGAATAGACATCGGAGTTTCTCTTCACGTTGGCGTGTTGGGACTATGATTGAAAAAAGTGGCTTAGTCGCTCGTGGCTGCTCTCGCAAATTCATACGATTCCTTCTATCGTGCCTCTACATGACTGTTGAAAAGCACTGACGACAGGGCTGGTTGGCGTTGAAACACATACAATAGGAACTTTTTCCGGCGACCCTCCACTGTCTTTTCAGCTAGTTTGGCCCTCACGCGATCTACGCTCGACTGCCAACCGTGCACCTTCGATCGTCGCAGCACACATTAATCGTCCCTGGGAAAGTAAGGCTCGTTTAGTTTCAAGGTTTGTCAAATCTACCGGCCCTGCCGCTATGGCTACTATCCACACGATGCCTTCGTATTCCACTAGGTTATACCCTTGGTACGTCTCCAATAAACATGGGCTTTCACTAACTGGCGGAGCAAGCTGATGGACTTTTGCCTTTACCTCATCGAGGGTGTCCGCACTAAACAACAATGGCGCCAGATCCCGTTCCCCCAGTCGCTCCCTGAACAACTCCGTCGGCCCCAACGATTTAGAAATGGCCCAATACCTTCCCTTGTAGCTGACGATATTGAAACTATCTCTCGACTCGACGATTCGTGGAGCACGGGCTTGGTCTATGCGTTCGATTGCATCCAGCAACAATGCCAATTCTTCTATGGAACTGCATACGATCCGGTTCTGAAACCAGTGTGGACTAGCCATCGGATACGCCACGAATCCATCACCTTGCCGAAAGAGTTCATACCCATTAAACAGACCATAGGGAATTTCGACCGCGTGTTGCAAATGGGTCGGGATTTCTAGATTGCTTACCTGAAAATCAGGAATGCTCCATAGTTCACCGGACCTCTTCACGCACCACAATCCATGCTCTTGCCAGACATCGTTGAACACTGTCGCTATGGCTTCTGTAACCCCCGGGTGGTAACTGGCGCCTGTCCGTGGATCAACCACGAAGTCCGTATCTTTACCCAATGCCAGTTGGTGTGCATCTGAATCAATTTCGGACTTGAGTAACTCTAGATCGTCCCCACAAATCATTGCTCCATTGCGAACGAGCCGCTTGGCCTGTTCCAGATCGTACAAAACATCGTCTTTCTTATGTGATCCATCTATATACACAAGATCAAAAGCCGCGCTTTCAAGTTCTGGAAGCACCTCTCTGGAGTTCGCATTCCTGACTTGAATCATCTCTTCCAGCCCGCACACTTGAACATTATGCTGAAATAGCTTTTGAATCTCTCTAGTCGTGGCTGCCGCATTCATACTCCTGTAATGGAGTGAACTATCCTCATCTACAAAGTACTTACTCCATTGATCGATACAGATTATCCTCCTGACAGGAATCTGAAGCTCCCGAACCACCGTCCCAAAGGTTATTGCCGAGGCACCGGCCCAAGAGCCAATCTCCAAGATTCTGACTGCGGATCTTCCTCTAAGCGCATATCGAGCCAGATCAGCTAACAGTGCATAGCGAACCGGCGGGCTTTGGAACGCAGAAAGTTGTCGGCCAAAATACGGCTTATGGTGCTCCCTCGCAAACTGCAAGGAATACTGAGGAATAATCGCGATACGCGAATCAGCGATCACCCTCTGCATACCCAAATCCAATATCCACGATGCCATTGAACTTGTTCTCCGTCATACGCGTGACGATCAAGTGGATAATGGAGCGGCGCACCTCCAGAATGTACCCGGGGGGTGATCCGTCATACTTGGTGATCCCGAGATCGACAAAATAGTTTCCCTCGTTGAGCGGCACATTAAAATCGATCTGATAAACCTTTACATCTCCTTTGCCGGCAGGCCGCAGGAGTACGCGCGAGAGATAGGTATTGCTTCCGGTGATCGTCACGCCCTTGTCCGTCTTCAATTCGAATCCAACCATGGGCTGTGTCACATCTTCCGTAAATTGGACCTTCATGAAAATCGTCAGCGCGGTTCCGGATGCAATGCTGGAAAAATCGGTACGGCCGTTGCCCATCACCACATAGTCGAGAATGGCTGCGCCGCCATTCGTCGTACGAATCTCATGACGATTGTACCCAAACCGCTGTGAGATCGAGATCTCACTCCCCCAAAAGGCACTGTCAGGGGAAAAGGGATCACCTGTTCCTTGCATGGGCAATGCACGCGGATCTCCCACTACGGGTAAAGGCTCCTCTTGCGCCGGCTCTTCCGGTGTCTCAGCCTTGGTCTCAGAGAAGAGCAGTCTCAGATATTTCTCAGCTATCGGTTTGGACTCACCATCGGCAAATAGCATCCCATTTTCCAGGATGATCGCTCGGCTGCAAAGACTTGTAATGGTCTCTAAACTATGCGAGACGAACAGAATTGCGGCGCCGCTTGCCCGAATCTTCTCAATTTGCATTAAGCATTTGCGCTGAAATTTGGCGTCGCCGACGGCGAGAGCTTCATCGACAACCAGGATATCCGGATCAACGTGAATCGCGGCCGCAAACGCGACTCTCACGAACATCCCGGAAGAGTAGGTCTTGACCGGTTGGTCGAAAAACTCGCCGATATCGGCGAAGGCTTCGATCTCCGGCAACCGTCGCAACATTTCTTTTCGAGAGAACCCCATGATTGCGCCGTTCAGGATGATATTGTCCCGCCCCGTAAACTCTGGATTGAACCCGGCCCCCAGTTCAAGCAAGGCGGCAATTCGCCCCTTGGCTTCAATTTCTCCGCTTGTCGCCTGCATCACCCCGCAAATGATCTGTAACAGCGTGGATTTTCCCGATCCGTTTCTTCCGAGAATACCGACAACTTCCCCACGTTCGGCCTCAAAAGACACATCGCGCAATGCCCAAAACTCATGGTGATACTGCTTCCGAAACGGATGCAGCGCCTCCCAAAGCCGCTCCTTCGGCGAGGCAAAGAGCCTAAATTTCTTGGAGACTTTCTGAACGGTAATGACGGGAAGAGGCCGCATAGGGGGTAGATTACATGACGTCTGCGAATTCCGGCTTCAGTCGGCCAAACACATAGGCGCCGGCCAGAAACGTCGCTGTCACGACACACCAAAAATAAGCTGTATGTGCCGCGCTCGGCCACACGATCTCATTGAAGACCAACAGGCCTCGATATCCTTCGACGATGTAATACATCGGATTGAAGAACAACAGCCCGCGATATTCTTCGGGTATCATATCCGACGACCAGACGATGGGTGTGCACCAGAAACCCAAATTGAGCACGATGGACAAGGCATGTGAAACATCGCGATAGAACACCTGTATCGCGGAGAGTAACCAACCGAGGCCGAGGAGGAAGACACAGGTGCAGAGGAGAAAATAGACGACCAGCAATCGATCGACCGTGAACGGCACTTGGTACCAGGCCAGCAAACCGGTCACTATGAGCAGGAAAATTGAATGGGGGACCAACCCAGCCGTAATGTTGACCACGGGAAGGATCTCGGATGGGAAGACGGTCTTCTTGATCAAATGCGCATGGCGGGTGATCGAGGCGGTTGCGGCCAGCAGCGTCTCATTGAAAAAAAACCACGGCACCAATCCGCACACGAACCAGAGCAGGAACGGAGTACGACCCGGCCCCTGAGATCTGAACCCGACGGCAAATACAAAATAGAAGACGGTAATCACCGCGAGCGGGTGTGCGAAGGTCCATAGAATCCCGCCTAACGTACCCACGTACCGGCTCTGTAACTCTCGAACCGCCAGAGCAAGAATCATGGGTTGATGACGATGGAGATTGCGAAACAGCTGAATAATCGGATCACCTGCTGTCTGAAAAGAAACGCCTTCCTAATTCTATTAAGCCGGAAGTTCGACTAATGTCTTCGACAAACACCTTTTACACATTCCCATAGCGCGTGTTCTTGATCATCGTATATCCCTTGATCAAGTCGCTGATCCCCGCATCGAGCGAGTACATCGGTTTGAACCCGGTGGCTTCTATTTTGGCGTTGGAGACAATATAGTTTCGTTGGTCTGGATCTTTGCCGACCGGGGCATCCAGGAACACGAAGTCGGGAACCTGTTTCTGGATATGTTCGCAGAGCTCTCTCTTCGAAACATTGGCATCGGACAGGCCGACGTTGTAGATCTGGCCTTTCATCTCGTCAAAATTTTCGACGGCATGCTGGAACACGCGCGAGACGTCGCGCACATGGACGTAATTGCGCTTGAAGGAGCTTTCAAACAAGACCACGAAGCGATCGTAGACGGCTCGGTAGGTAAAATCGTTGACCAGCAAATCGATCCGCATGCGCGGGGACATCCCGAACACTGTGGCCAGGCGAAAACTGATCGCGTTCTCACGCTGCATGAGCTCCTTCTCAATGCCGACTTTTTCCTTCGCATACAGGGAAATCGGATTGAGCGGCGACTCTTCAGTGCAGAAGTTATTCTTATCCCCGGTCCCATATGCGCTGTTGGTGGTGGGCATCAGGACCATCTGCTGCTTCGAGAGCAGCTTCAACATAAGAATAATGGCGTCATGGTTGACCGTTGTCGCCCCCACCGGGTCCTGGCTGCACATCGGCGCCCCTACAAGCGCGGCCAACGGAATCACGATATCGGCCTTCTTGATCAACGGAGCCATCACGCTCTCAATGCGGATATCGCCCTTCACGACCGAAAAGTTGGGGTGATGGCACACATGGTTGAGGCTGGCCTGCTTATACATGAAGCTATCCAGCACCGTAACCCTGTGGCCCAACTGAAGAAGATCCGGGACCATGGTAGAGCCAAGATAGCCGGCGCCGCCGGTGACGAAGATATTGAAACTCATAGAGGTGTCCTTTTCTGCTGATTGAACAATCCTATAGGTCTACCCTGCCAACAGAGTCGAAGCCCGATGATAATCCTCGGGCACTCCGATATCGATAAACATCCCGGTGAATTCGATTCCATATAACCGCCGGCCGGCTGCGAAGGCGTTAGGGAACAGGTCGTCTTCCAAAGACATCCTTTCACTCAAACTTGGAGCCTTGGACAGTACTCGTGGATGCACCCAATAGACTCCCCCGTTGGCAAGGCGGGAGCCCTGATCAACGCCGGATTTCACCGATGTGATCCGTCCCTGAGGCGACACCTCGATGCCCATGTACCGTCCCTTCTCACTCGTCCTGAACAATGAGAAACACCAGTCGGCATCATGTTCCAACGCAAAGGCATCCAACACATTCCAGTCCACCCCGAAGTAGGTATCACCATTCAGAAGCAAAAACGGCTCTCGACGGCCGACTTTCTCCGCGGCAGCTAGAAACCCACCTCCGGTTCCCAATGGGCGTTCTTCAACGGCATACTCGATCTCCACCCCTTTGTATCGCAGCCCAAAATGCTGCACGATGGCTTCATGTCGGTAACCGACGGACAACACAAATCGACTCACCCCCTGGTTGATCCAATAATCAAGCTGGTATTCAAGAAAGGGGCGGCCGCTGATCGGAGCCATGGGCTTCGGAAGGTCGGGCACCGCGCTGCGTAACCTGGATCCCAGCCCGCCGGCAAGAATCACCGCCGAGGGCATGACGCTCTCACACGAAGTTTAGAACCTTGCACAACTCATCAATCTCCTCATCGCGCAGATCCGGATAGTTGCCGATGTAGAAACCGTAGAAGTGGACATGTTCGGTTTCCGGAAAGAGCAGGTGGTGATCTTTCGGAACGATGCCTTGCAAATACGGTTGCCGAATCTGATTGCCCCCGCCCGCGCTTCCGCGCCGAAACTCGATTCCAGACTCGCGCATGACCTTCATGAGACGCTCGACCAATTCAGCATCCGGACGTTTGAGAATCAGATTGAACGCGTAATTACTCGATCCCTCGACCTTGAAGTCGGTACGGTACCTTGTAGAATCGATCCGCTTCAGAAATCGCATCAGATTTTCCGTTCGTCGCTTCACATTACGATCCAGACGCTTCAGTTGGTTCCGGCCCAGGATGCCGCCGATCTCCGTATTTCGTGTGTTATAGGCCGGGAACGCAAAGATAAAATCAGGATTCAATTCCGGGTTCGTTGACCGGTAGGCCGCAAGAACCGCCGGATCGTTGGCCTCTCGAACCATGCCATGAGACCGCAACATGCGAACCTGCTGATAGACCTCCTGATCATTCGTGCAGACCATCCCTCCCTCAATCGTGCTCATATGGTGCGCGTAATAGAACGAAAAATTCGATATCCACCCAAAACTTCCCAACTTCCGGCCATTGTGCGTGGCCCCATGAGACTCACACACGTCCTCGATCAGTGGAACACGTCGCTGCTGCAACTCGGTCAACAGCCGGTCCTCTAGTCCATCGAAGCCTTGCACGTGCGTCAGGAATACCGCGCGGGTCCGTTCCGTGATAGCGGCACAAATTTTTGCAGGATCCATCCCCAGGGTCCGAGGATCGATATCTACGAAGACCGGCTTGAATCCATTCTGCAGCACCGACGCGATATCGGACACCCAGGCCAACGGAGGAACGATCACCTCACCACCTTCGGGGTAGCGGATTTTTAGGACGGACATCGTCAAGAGATTCGCCGACGCTCCGGAATTGACGAAGACACTGTGTTTCACTCCCAACCAGGCGGACCATTCGGCCTCAAAGGCTCGCACATTCGGACCATGCGTCAGGATCGGATCATCCTGTTTGAGATGCTCGATCACCGCATCCAAATCTTCACGGAGTATGTTGTTGCGCATTAGCGGATATTTCATAGGCACCTATTCACGTTCGCGCCTCATCGGGATCATCCGACACTTAATCATCCACAGACGGTGCCCACTATTTCTCGTTGTAATAGTCTCCATACTCGACGATGATGGTACTGCGTCCATCGTCACGCAGCAGCGCCCATTCATAGGCAGGGAACACGTCTTTCGGCTCCTCCAGCCGGATGATTTCTATCGTGCTGCACATCATGCGGATCGCTTCTGTAAAGTCACCCACATGCTGATGCTGCGGGTGGAGCGGACGCTGAGAGCCGATCCCTGTCCGGATAATGGCCCTGGTCTTGTACCCACCGTTGGACATCACCTGAATTTTGTCCAAGTGGTTGACCAATTGATTAATTCCCAAGAGCAGGAAATTCCATCGCGGGAAAACGCTCACAGGAACGAGTCCGGTCAGGGCAAAGCCGGTCGTCATCCCCATCTGCATTTCCTCGGCGACCGGAAGCTCGATCAAGCGATCAGAGGGCACCTCCTTGAGTGTGTTGCTCATCGCCGTGCCGGCAACGGACACCGCTTGTCCGAGAAAGACCGTCCGCGGGTCTTGTGCCAGGAAATTCATGGACCGCTTGAGTTCGTCAAAATATTTCATGTCTCACCTTAGAATTGAACCCGTACGCCGGCGCCGGCGTGCGGGTACTTCGTTTCATAGCGGTAGTAGCTGATATACTCATCGGCCGCGTCTTCAAAACTCAGACGAGGCTGATTCCAGGCCTCTCGAGTATCGGTGCAGACGGACTTGGCATTGTCTTCGACGATGAAGTGGATCGGCAAGCGATGGTTTCGGCTGTATTTGATCGCCTCGTGCGCAATCCCCGTTTCCGCCGTCATGTCGCCCATGAAACAGTAGACTTTCGCATCCTCCCCACGCCGTTGGATCGACATCGCCGCACCGACGGCGATCGGCAATACACCACCGACGATGGCCGAGGAGAACACACGCTGCTCGGGAAAACAGAGGGAGATCGATCGTCCGGCCAAGATCTCATCTCGGACACGTTCTTTGGGCACCCCTTTGAGCAGGCACTGATAATGAGACCGCCACGAGCAGAACACCCAGTCCTGAGCGCGAATGTTGCGAAACACTCGGATGATCGCCTCTTCATTCCCAAAATACAAATGAACAGGTGCGCGAATCTTTCCCGCGTTGAACAATGCCGCAATCTCTTCCTCAAAGGCAATCAACTCTTCTTTCGTCATCTTCCCATCCTTAGCAGGCTACATACCATTGCAACAAACGTTTGATCGGCTAACCTCGGGCTTCGCATACCTGTGAGGTCTCTCTGCCGACATGGTCCACGTACCATCGATAGGTGGCGGCAATTCCTTCGGCAAGCGTGACTCTCGGCTTCCATCCGAGCGACTGGATCCGTGCGCTATCGAGAAGCTTTCGCGGCGCGCCGTCAGGCTTTGTCCGGTCCCATTCCACTCGCCCCTTGTACCCCACCACTTCAGCGATCAATTGAGCCAGTTCTTTAATTGATACATCCTGCCCCACCCCAATGTTGATGGGGAACTCGACAGCGAGGTCGTCTTGCCTTAAGAGATGCACGCATGCATCCGCAATATCGTCCGCATGGATGAACTCCCGCCTCGGCAAGCCACTTCCCCACAAAAGGACCGATTCGGCGCCATTCACCTTGGCCTGATGAAAGCGCGCCAACAGGGCGGATAAGACATGAGCTGATTTGGGGTCAAAATTGTCGTGCGGCCCATAGGCGCTATTCGGAATCACCGGAATGAAGCGGGTATCGTGGTCTTGTGTGTTATACGCCAGACACAGATACGTTCCTGCGAGCTTGGACATCGCATAGGGCAGGCTCGTCGGTTCAGGTTTGCCCGACAAGAGCGCATCCTCGGCCATCGGCTGAGAACATTCCCTGGGGTACATGCAGGAAGAGCCGAATAGAATCAGTCTCCGCACACCGACCTTACGTGCCGCCTTCAGCACATTAAGCTGAATGGCCATGTTCCCATCCATAAAGTCGGCGGGAAATGTCTGATTTTCCATTATTCCGCCGACTCGTCCGGCAGCAAGTATCACATACTCAGGATGGATCTCCTCGAAGAACTCCGAGACCTGTTCGGAATTCTGAAGCTCCAATTCACTGCGCCGTCTGGTGATCGGAGTACGATACCCATCCCGCTCCAACCGTCGAACGACCGCCGAGCCGATAAGACCGGCATGGCCTGCGACATATATGGAAGCATCATACTTCAGCATCATGCTTAGCCCGCACTGTTCATGAGTGTTCGTGACGAAACCGCTGAGACGCCACGCGAGACGGGCGCGTGGAGACGCGAGGGCCCGAAGCATACTTGAAACAGTATGTTGAGGGCCCGAGTGGCGAACCCGTCCGCCTGGCCGCGTAAAATTAGTGGCCAGGCTTGTCGCAGCGGCGTGTCGGCGGTTGCAGTAGAAGCCTTCATGAATAGTGCGGGTTAGGAGAGTCCATGCGGCTGATATAGCACGACTCGACTGCCTGTGTTTTCAAACCTGAACGGCACATGTATCAGATGTTTCAGGCGTTCGTGCACTTTCGATTGCAGTTCGGGCTTCACGAACAACAACATAAATCCCCCGCCGCCGGCCCCGAGAATCTTCCCTCCCAGAGCGCCCACCCTCATGGCTTCCTCGTACAGATGGTCGATCTCCGGCGTCGAAACCTGGCCCGAAAGGCTGCGCTTACAGAGCCAGCTCTGGTGAAGCAATCGGCCCACTTCCTCGATCGGCGTCTTCGCATTCTGGAGGATTTGGATGGCTTCATCCACCATCTCCTTCATGCGCTTCAACTCGGTTTCCCGACTCTTAAAGTTCGCGATCTTGGACTTAGCGACCTCGGACGCAATTCTGGAAAATCCCGTGAAACACAACATCAAATGCGACTGAAACGCATGCAACCGCTCTTTGGTCAGGATGATGGGCGACACTTGGAAGGTATCGTTCCGCTTGAAGTCGATTCGGTTGAACCCACCGAATGCGGCCGAGATTTGATCTTGTGAACCGACATTTTCCTTGATGACTTGCTGTTCCATATGGATGGCTTGAGCGGCCAATTCGTCTTTTGAAATATACTTCCCCCGCAAGGCGGCGATGGCATGGATCAATCCCACCGTGAAGGACGAGCTGGATCCGAGGCCCGATCGCGCAGGCAAGTCGCCGTCGTGATGAATTTCGAGTCCCTGATCATCGCACCCGGCCCATGCAAGAACGGCACGGACGGCAGGGTGCTTGATCTCTTCGACGCGGCGCACATTCTCGATGATTGAATAGACGATGCGATGCTTATGTTCGAAGAACGGCGGGAGGTACCGGCAGCTGATATGACAATACTTATCGATCGACGTCGCCAGCACGACGCCGCCATGCTCCTGATACCAGGCCGGATAGTCGGTCCCGCCGCCGAAAAATGAAATACGGAACGGTGTTCGTGTGATGATCATGTCAGAAACCCACCTTCCTGCTCACTCATCATAATCGGAGTCGAGTCAATCACCGAGCAGCTTGCGGCGTAACCGCACTGTGGCCATGGCTTCGACGTTCGCTCGTTCTTTCTCACCAAACTTGGTTTCAACCAACTTCAGATAGGCGGGATTCGAAAAATACTTCCGCCATGCTTCATCTCGAAACCTCAGCACCTCCGCCGACGTCGCATGCTTTGTAGGGAGAGGCTGACTATCGTACGACAGAAAAGCATACCCACTATAGTTTTCCGGCAGCTTCCATCCCTGTTGTTTGGCCATGTAATACATCGGACTTCCCGGCAAGGCTTGACAGGGATACATATTGGCCATTTCGGTATTCAGTTCAAGCGCTAAATCCAATGTTTCCCCCATCGTCTCCAGCGAATCGTCAGGAAATCCAAAAATGTAGTTACTGATGACGTTCATCCCGGCAGCCCGCACCTTGTCGCAAACGGCCCTAATGTTGACTTCCTGAAAAGACCCCTTTGAGACCTCTTGCCGCACCGTTTGATTGCCGGCTTCAATCCCGAGCGCCAGCCAGTTGATGCCGGCTCGCCGGAACAAATCAATATACTCATGGCGTACCGTATCGACTCTGGCGTAGGCCCACATCCGCAACCGCAAGTCACGTTCGATGATGTCTCCCAAGAGGGGCTCGTAGTATTTACGATTCAAGAAGAACATTTCGTCGCTGATGCGGACGGTCTCCACTCCCATCTTCGCAAGCTTTTCAAGCTCGTCCGCGATCAACTTCGCGCTCCAAAATCGCATTCCCCGTGAATGGGAGGCATCGATCCCGCTTCCGTTATCCACGCGATTCACGATGTTGATCATGCAGAAATCACAGGCAAACGTGCACCCCAGTGACGTGTAAATCGCCGCGAAGGGCGTGCGCTTCTCATGATCGAACTCGGCGTGCCAAAAATGAGCTCGATACAAATCCAGCGGACGTGACCGGTATGGCAGGAGATCCCACGCATAGCCCGGCATATCGATGTCCATCCGATCTTGCGACACGACTGATTGCGGTTCATTCAAGATCGCTCGACGCTTTTCTCTAGAATTGCCTGCTTTATATCCAATCCCCTTCACAGCTCCCAAATCGGAACGAAGATCGGTCCGCAGAAGATTGTGCAACGCATACACACCCTCATTCAGCAGTACAAAATCGACAAACGGAAGCTGCAGGACATCCATGGGCAATGCGCTGGTATGAGATCCCACGAAACAGATGGGGAGATTCGGATGATGTTGCTTGAGCTCTTTCGCAAGCGCGCCGGCCCCGATCATTCCAGTGGTTCCGGAATTGGGATTTTGTCCGTACACCACGAATACGACCAGCCGTGGATTCGCACCTTGAATCCGACTCACGGCTTCAGACAACGATAACTTCTCGGCGTCACAATCGAGAATCGCCACGCCGAAGTCTTTCGCTCGGCATGACTGCGCAAGCAACAGGGCCCATGTCGGGGGCTCTATTGCCGAATAGGTCTTCGCCAATCCTTGATAGGCCTGCAACGACGAATCGGCGTTGACGAAGAGCACGTCCAACCTTCTGGAAGGCATGCGTGACGTGAGCATGACTACCCTTGTATCTCCTCTGTTTGCATTAGGGTTTCTCTCATAAGAACGATCCGTTCATCATGCCAGGCAGACCATACAACTGCAATCATGAAAAAATCCCACCAGCGAGGAGCGTCACAGTCTACTCAGCAGAATATTCGTTCTTTGAGCTTCAACGCCATCGTGAAGGGATCGATGCGGACCAGACGGGAGCGAAGCAACCGATGCCGCCACATCGTCTTCCTCAGCGACTGAAGCTCATGCGGAGGAATCTGTCCGATCACCTGCGATGTGCCGTTACGAAAACGGTGAACCGTGCTTCCTCTCAGGACGCTCTTGCCGTACTCTTTCACAGCTTTAAGATAGGCGACTTGTCCCGGCTTCTCCACATCGCTCAAACGCTGACTGCGCTGATCGTGGTGCAAACGACCGAAATTTGCGACCACCGGAATAAAATATGGGCTGTACCCCTCCGTAAAAAACTTGTACATGAAACCAAGATGTGGGCATGTTCGAAACCAACCACTTGACTGGATATCGGGGAACCATGTTCGAATCACCTCGCTTCTCACGCAATAGTTCCCTTCGGGTAATGGAAATCCGCTTACAAGCCAAAACGCCAGAAAGTCTCGCTTCTGTGGGGGTGGATCCGCAAAAAAATCCTGAAAGCAGACATTCAGCAGATCACCCTCCTCGGACATGGTTTGAGCAAACCCCCATACCAGCGATACCTCATCATCCTTTTCAAGAACTTCAACGCATTTTCTGAACCAGTTCGGATCGAGAAAACCGTCCGAGACACAGCATTGAATAATGTATTGCCCTCTCGCCATAGCTAAGGCTTTTTGATAGGCTTCCACAACATGTTCGTCTCGTTCTGACACCCATCGGAGATGGGGAAATTCCTTGAGAATTTCGACCGTCCTATCCGTCGATCCTCCATCGATAATGATGTGCTCGAAGTTGCGAAACGTTTGTGCCGCCACACTTTCGATCGTTTGCCTCAGAAAGCGGCCATGATTGAGCGATGGGGTCACAACCGAAATCACAGGTTGCGAAACATTTTGTAAATCCAAGAACATTTACCCTTGAGAACTCGCCCCATATTGGGGACAAGCCTCGGTTTCCTCTGAGACTCTATCTCCTATGGGGCGAACCTGACGAATCCATTCCTTCGCCATGACATACTGCAGAAACACCATGGCAAGCCCCGAGATCACCAGCGCGACCACGGCCTTGCTTTCAGACGATTCGCCGAATCCGACACTCATCGCACGTCCCAGAAGACACAAAGGAACGGCTAATGCCGCCGCATACATGATTCGCCGAATAGGCCACACAACCGGCAACGCGCGACGGCTGATGGGAATGACCGCAGCAAGCGCAACCATCGCAGCTGCGAGAAGCGCCAATGCCGTTCCCAACAGAGGTTCGTGGGGAGCCAGGAAGTATACGAGGCTGGGCGCGACGAGCGCGCCAAGTATGACAGGCAAGACATTGACCGTCATATCGACCTTCGCCAACCCGAGATGGTGAAGTGTCGAGGAGATGGCCCGAAAGGTCTCAGTCAACGCCGGCCATACGAGGATCGACGCGATCGCTTGAAACTGTTCTCCTAAGAGGAGCTTCACCATAAATGCCGCGTTCCCGATTAAGAACCCGCCAAACAGAATGACGGCCGGAATGTAGGCGGCCGCATAGTCATTCCATGCCCGTGCTATTCCTTCTCTGTCTTGCCCTTTGAGTGCTCGAAACAACGTCGGACTGTAAAATTCGTTGAATAGGTTTTCAAAGGTCTGCATGGGTACTGAGCAGATCATATACCCAGCCGCAAACAACCCGACAGTCGTAATGTCGGCAACCCAGCTCAGAACAAACCGATAACTTTGAGTCTGGATCCAGAAAAATAGGAATGCTATCGCCTGCGGCCCCACAAACATCAATAGTGTCCACCCATCGAATGGGAGTATGCCTGGCAGGCGAGCTGGGCCCACATGAACAGACTCTCTGGCACGCCGATCTAAAATTACATAGGAAAGGGACGAGAGAAGAAATCCGCAAAAGATTCCAAGCAACCACATCTCCGGACTTGCTTCCTGTTTCGACCACCATATCGCTAAGAGGAGCCCTCCCCACGCCGCGAGGTTCACGAACAGGATATAGAGAAATCGATAGCCTATAAGATTCAGCCCTGAGGCCCCCATCGTATGAAGCGCAAAACCGACCGTATAGAGCACGACTAGTCCCGCAACCCAAACTGGAGTCATTCCTGAAACTATCGCCAACTGAATCTGAATGACCCAAACGACCGAACCACATAACAGAGCAACAGCTAAAATAATGAGCAGATAGGAACCCAACCTTCGACTTAGTATTCCAGCATCCAGCCACTCCAGACATCCACGACCGATATAGGCGGTCATGGGCATCAACAAGGCCGACGTCCCCAGGATGGCAAGGCTCATCAGTTGGTTCATGCTCCCGACTTCGCCGGGCGACAACACCGTTGTCGCGGTCTTGATGGTGATAAGCCCTGCGAGGACTTGAAGCCCTCGTCCAAGACCAAGCATGAGGAGGTCACGAAACGGTGTCATCACAAGCCTATCCTATCCAGGACTCCGCATCGGCCTTCGAATGCGTCTGCGATCGGTTGTCGTGCCGGCGGTACGATTTCTTCAGGCACTTGAGATGGAGAAAAAAACCGTACCTCTTCACTCTCGTGACTGCAGACGATGTGTCCGGACAGCACCCGTGCTCCAACGACGACATCGATCAACTGAACGACATCTCCATTATCAGGGTAGGTCACAATCCGGCCATCAGGATCGGAATAGACGCCGATCAGATGTGTCACCTCTATAGTGAGGCCGGTCTCTTCAAACACCTCTCGTACTGCGGCGTCAATGAGCGACTCACCTGGCTCTACCCTTCCTCCAGGCAATCCCCACCATCCACAGTCGCGACGCTTTTCCAACAGGATGGCCTCTCCTGGGCCCCGAACGACTACCCCGACTCCCACGCGTACCCGGGTCCCCTCTATAACGGTGTTCCCGTACATTGAGCAAATGTCAGACTCGTTCATACAGATTGTCCCAGTACCATTTTCTTAAGGATTGGGCGAGCCAACGAGCCCTTCATATCGGACAACGGGACGGATCACTTCATTGCGACGGAAGAGATTGTTTAATCCGGCTACAGGCTTCTCACACTGCAATGACGTCATTCACGTCGATTTCAACCGCCGCCGCCTGCTGAATAAGTTGCACTCCGATCACTAAGCGATGCCGTTTTTCTTTTCGCAAGAGAATGCCGTGCGCACCCTGCAAGGGCCCACGAACAACTTCCACCTTCATCCCTTCATGAAGGTAGGGATGGGAATCATACGGAAGAACGCTGGTCATGAGACGGCGCAACCCGTTGATTTCCTCCTCGGGAATCGGTTCCGGTCGGGTTCCGCTGCCGACGATTTCGACGACGCCCACAATCTTTTGGACAGGCGTCTTTTCGAGTTGAGAAAACCGCACGAAACAATACCCCGAGAACAGCGGGACCTCGATTTCCTTCTTCCTGTCCTTCCACTGACTCAGTCGCTTCACGGTCGGAAGCAACGGCTCAATTCCTTGCTTGTCCAACTGATCTCGCACCAGTTTTTCATGGCGCGATTTGGTACGGAGTGCGTACCAGTGAAGCGCAGTTGTCTGGTTTATTTGGTTTATTTGGTTCATTTGGTTTGTTTTGTGCGAAGGTACTTGATAAGGCCGGAAATGATTTTCGCTGTTTTGTCGGCCTGGTTATAGATCGTCTCGAATGTGTCTTTGGACAGATACCCCTGATCCACCCCGATGTACAAATGACTTTGGACTTCGGCAGCTGAGGACATCGCGATAAACAGAAATTGCATGAACTCCTTGTTCGACCGGCGGACAAATCCTTCGGCGATGTTCGCCATTACAGCTCCAGCGGCGCTTTGGATTTGGCTGCAGAGTCGCACATCTTTTTGCCAGTTCGGGTTCTGATGAATCGCCTCATAGACCTGGCGAGTAAGTTGTCTGGCTTCTTTCCAACAATCCAAATCTTCAAACCGCGTGAGTTTCATAATCTCGTTTGTCTGGTTTGTTTGGTTAGGCTCGGAAATCCGCCATAACCAAAGAAACTAAACAAACCTAACGAACCAGACAAACGGTTTTCGGACACAGCTCCGCCCTTTCACTTACAGGAAACAGAAAACAACCGCTCCACAACACTCAGACCGATGGGGCAAGCGCTATGATCTTGCTATCCGGAACGTGACATTGTCCCAATTTTGTACGATGCCCCGCCGTTTGATCGAAATCCGCCAGCAATACTGCGTCAAACTCCCATTCACTCAGCACCTCCGGCGGCCAGACCGGATAGGATAAGAATGCCTCTTGCTGGTTATCATCGACAAAGCCGACCAAGGTCATATGCATTTCTCGAAGCGACAGATATGCCATCTCCGCCAGTTCGCCGGTTCCATAGATGACGACTCGTTTCGCTCCGTTTTTGGCTGCCTGGGACAGCGCTTCTCGTAGCCGCGCACGCATATCGCGGTAGTGAGATAGCGAATACTCCATATAGAGGTAGGTCAGCCTGGATTTCTCAGCAAACCCTTGCGGAGTCAGTAAATATCGAACTCGATGTGAGGGAATCGTGGTTATCTTGATATAGCCCTTCCGTGCCAACCGCTTAAGATAGAGATTGGTCAGGCCCAGAGCAACCCCTAGCTTTGAAGCGAGGGATCGCTGGGTAACCGCGCCATCACGCTCCACCTCCGTCAGCAGGAGAAGATCTCGTTGTCCTTGAAGATTCATATAGTTAGAACCTACCGTTCAGAATATGAACACAGAAACGACTTGGAGTCAAGAGTGACCGGGAGACTTACCCGTCAGCTCTGCCTTAGCTCTATATGTGAAGGACGGTGAGTGGAGAAGGGGTTTCCAGGACCTTGTTGATGGCGGCAGTTACCTTTGCAACAGTAAATCGATCAAGACAATCCCAGTAGGGGCAGACCTCCCCGATACATTTTTCGCAAGTGGGAACATCTGGTCGAAGTAAGATTCCCCTCCCAAGCGGTTTCCATCTCACCGGCAAATTATTTCGTCGAGGGTCAAACAAGGTGACGGTGGGGACACCCAAAGCTGCCGCCAGGTGAGCGGGCCCTGTCGCTCCTGAGACGACGACATGAGCATTGGCGATCACCGACATCAGCTCTCGCAACGACAGATTCCCCATATGATCCGCTACCCCTGAGGGAAGCGCCGTAGACATCGGTAGATCGTTTCCGAACTCCGTTCGTTCCTGTTCGCTGCCTGTAAGCACGACGCCATATCCTCTGTCTGTCAATGCCGTGACCAGGTCACGGTAATGCTCCAGCCTCCAGCGTCGTGCAGAAACTCCTCCCGGGTGAATGACGACTCGAGGACTCGGCAGCTCCGACCACCGGGATGCACCGGCAGCCTGTTCGGACTCGGTCAGGGCGAGCACCGGCGGGCTTATCGGCTGAGGGCTCAACCCCAAGCCCTTCAACATTTCAACGTTGTACTCGGATTCATGTTTTGCGAAGTCGCTGCGATGTTCATAGATATGGCGATTGGCCAACAGGCTATACCAACGGTACCTCGTTGCGACTCGAATCGGTACACCGGCCACCCATGCAGCCCACATAAGACGACGAAACGGCTTCAGGAAAATCGCCGCTTCAATTCCCTGTGAAAAGGCGAGACGGAGTTCCTTGAATGGGTCTGTAAAACGAATCGTTCGCACATAATCCACGTCGGGATGGCGATCAAAAATGGGCGCGACGGTAGGACTGGTAAGAAACCCGACTGTGACTCCCGGCATAAGTCGCCGGAGTTGGGTAGCCACGGGAAGGGAAAGCAGGACGTCGCCGATGCCGTCAGGGCGAACGATCAAGACGTTGATCGACATGGTACATGAGCCGCCAACAGTGGCCGTATAACATCGACCACTTGGGTCGGCTTAATGAGATGAAGGCATTCCAATTCAGGATCATGTCGGCAGACACGACTGAAACAAGGGCTACAAGGGATCCGACTGGTCAGTACCCGATGGCCGCCTCCATACGGTCCGGTGCGTACCGCACTCGTGGGGCCGAATATCGCAACCACCGGAACACCAAGCGCAGCAGCGATATGCATCGGCCCGGAATCGTTTGTGATCATGGCGGTCGCTTTCGAGAGCAGTGCCGGCAAGTACCCCAATGGGATATCACCGCTCAAATCGATGAATGGACGGTCCGTCAGAGATCTCAACTTATTCGTGTAGGCGCGCTCATCCGCGCCTCCTATCACGACGATCGGATCACGATGTGTTTCGTGCAGCTGATCCACAACGGCGGCGAAAGACGCCGACGGCCAGCGCTTTGTCGGCCACCGTGCTCCAATATTCATCGCTATCCATGGCTCGTCCACCGAAAAGCCTCTGCGCCGGCAGAGCTCCCGAACGGTCTCTATGTCCTTCTCCAACAACCTGAACTCAAATCGCGGCTTGTCAGGAAGAGATGCTCCCAACGCCGCTGCAACCGAAAGATATCGATCGACGGCATGGATATCGGGGCTGAGAACCGGTACGCGTTGAGTATAGAACCATGGGCTCCCTTCCCTCGCATTCGTGAATCCGATACGCGTCGGTGCGCCGCTGAAGCGTGCCAAGATGCCGCTGCGAAACAACCCTTGCAAATCTATGGCGAGGTCAAACCGCTGCGCGCGCAGCGCCCGGCCTTCTCTGATCCAACTCCTCACCGTCATCTCCACCGGCCAGACACGGTCGATTCCTTCCGCCCGCTCGACAAGGCCGGCCCACTGGCGCTTCACCACCCACGTAATATGCGATCCCGGCCATTGTGTTTTGATCGCCGACACGACCGGAAACGCGTGAACGATGTCCCCAAGGGAACTGGGCTTGATCAGAAGGATGCGCGCGCTTTTCAATGCCGATGAGGAACGACTATCCTGATTGTTGACGGACGGCGCCGGACAACCTTCCAGCGAACCCCGCTCGCCAGAGGCTGAGGACGAAGGAAGAACGCGCGTCATTAGTCCTTGCACGGTCTGAATCTCTTCATGGCCGCCCTACGGAATGGAGCTGCAGCTGAGGAGAATAGAGTTTGTCGAGCAATGCCTTGCCGCCCCGCTCGTCCGCCGCTTCACGCCTCTCTTTGAGAGATCGGCAGAGGCGCTGCCAAGCCCGCAGGTACGGCAGCGGCGTCAAGTGGCGTCGCACGTTGCTGTGCTGGCGCACGATCCTCGAGATCCATTCGCAATTGCCTGGAATCGAGGCGTCGTAACGATCGTGGATCAGCGGCTCCATGCGAGAAAGGAACATCGTGATGTTCCCACCATCGCGAGAGATCAGATGCTTGACCTCGTACAACCCGTGTTTCTTGGCCAACCTGCGCAATGACACAACATTGAAATTATAGAGATGGGCTTCATGGAACGTGCTGTGAGGAGCCTGGCAAGTCGCCTCCACATTCGGAACTTCCACCACAAGTGTGCCGTCTGGTTTAAGCCAGGATCGGAGCAGTGTTAGGACGACACCAGGGTCTTCCGTGTGTTCGAGGACATGCCAGATCGTCACCACGTCGAACGATTCCGGCGCAAACGCCGCATCTTGCACGAACCCGACCTGAGCCGTGAGCCCATATTCCTGTATCGAATAGTCGGCATACCCTCTATTCGGTTCAATCCCGCTCACGCCGTGCCCCAATGATTGAAGCAGATAGGCGAACTCTCCTCCGCCGGTGCCGACGTCCAGAACGGCTTTGGGACTCGTCAGCAACTGCTCGATCTTTTCGAATCGCGATAAGGCCACATGGCCCGCGCGCAAGACATGCTTCGGTTTCGGGCTGTAAGTCTGTTTATAGGAAAGGCGATACTCTTCCTCGTAAAACTGCCTAGCGTCATGAGGGCGCGGGTCCGACCATACGAGACCGCAGGCTTGACAAATGACGGTACGCAAAGCCTTCCCGCTTCGGCTTCTGTTCGAAAGAATCGACACCTCAGTGCCGCCACAAAGATTACAAGGAATGGAACAAGGGTTTACTTGCCGGCTCACTGCCATCTTTCCCTCTCTGATCAGCACAGCAGATTCCTTTGCGCGTCGCATTCTCTCAATACAACTTACGCCGGCTCTCCACCTCTATCACATGCTCACGGATGCGCGACCTGACGCTCGCGGAGCTGTATGGATAACTTGCTTGCATCGGACAACAGCCAGTCGGCAGCCTCCGCCAGAGAGGATGCGATCCCATCTGGAGCCGACCCCGAGGCTTTCAGGCTTTCTGCCTCCTGAGAGGGAACGACTCCCGTCGTCACCAAGACACTTCGTGCCCCAATCCGCTTTGCCAACTCGATATCTCGGACGCTATCGCCGATCAGATAGGACCGATCAAGATTCACCCCCCATTCTCGCAACGCCTGGTCGATCATCCCACGGTTCGGCTTTCGACAGTCGCAACCGTCATCAGGATGGTGAGGACAGAAATAGATCGCGTCGAGTGACACGCCGGCGCCATCTAGGAGGCGCTGAAGTTTCATGTGCACAGCATCGAGGTCATCGCGCGTCAAGAATCCTCGTGCGACCCCCGATTGATTGGTGACGACGATCAATCGGGCACCGGCCCGCTTCAACCTGGCGAGCGCCTCAGGCACTTCTGGAAACAGCTCAAACTGATCGGGAGTGTTGATGTAACCGGGATCGGGGTTAAGCGTTCCATCTCGATCGAGAAAGACAGTATAGCCGGAAAGAAGGTTTGTTTGGTTGGAATTCGATCTCAAGGCACCAGACAAACTAGATAAACGAGACAAACCCGATGCACGTTCTATTTGTTGCACTGCCGCTTCATACACCCGGTCAACGGAAATCCGAGTCATACAGCGGTGATCGATCGGGCATTCCCTGAGAAGACAGGGCGCACAATCTACGGCTTCCCGCACAATCGACCGTTCTTGCCCGTAGGGAGCAGTGGTGCGCCAGTCCGTGGGACCGAACACCGCAACAACCGGCACACCGAAAGCCGCCGCAATATGCATCGGCCCTGTATCGTTCGTAATCAGCACGCGACAACGTTTCACTACCGCCATGAGATCTCGAATGGTCGTCGCGCCGGATAAGACAACCGATCGGCCGCCGAGCTGAGCCGCAATGTCCTTCCCCAGCGATTCCTCTCCCTTCGCTCCAAGGATGACCACTGCGACATGCGCGCGCTCGGCCTGTTCCAATCGCCGCACAAGTCGCTTCGCGACTTCGGCAAATCGGTCGGGCAACCAACGTTTGGCGCTGCCGTAGGTCGATCCGGGATTGATACCGATAATGAGATCCGACGGATCAATACCGGCAGCAGTAAGCCGTCCGTCGACCATTCGGTCCTCGTCTGCCGAAACGAGCAACGCGGGAAGAGTGGCTCCACCAGCCATTCCCAATGGTCTCAACAAGTTCCAATAGTATTCGACTTGATGCATCGGTACCAGGCCGTTGGGAACAGCGACTGGTTCGGTCAGAAACAAGACCCTTCCATCCGTGGCGTACCCATATCGCCGTGGAATGCCGGCGAGCCACGCAAGAAATGCAGCCTCGAACGCGTTCTGAAACAGCACCGCCAAATCGAAGCGGTGGCGTCGCAACATACCGGCGAGCGACCACTTTCCTGAAATCCCCGCATGAACCGCCTTGTCATCGTACACTAGTACGCAATGAAGCCCCGGGTGAGCGATGAATAGCTCCGCGATGGCAGGTTTCGCGAGCATCGTCAACTCCGCCTCAGGGAACAGAGACCGCAGCCCTCGGACAGCCGGCTCGCACATGACGGCATCGCCGATCCAATTCGGCGCCCGCACCAGAATTTTGCGCGGCGAATCCCTATGCACGAGCTCCGACCCCATGGCTCTCTCCGATTAACGACCCATCGATCAACCTGTACAGCCGCTCCTCTCCGCGCACGATTTCCGTCCCAAGACGAAGCATCCACCAGGGATCGCTTGGCATGAGCAAGGGAAGCAGCTTTCCGCCATCCTTCTCAGTCGTCAGAACGATCTCGCAACCAGTGGCCTGTAGATTCGCGCGAATCTTCTCCATATCGTCGTGGTCATAGCCGTGATGGTCCTCAAAGGCGGTCTCTCCCAGGATCTCAACCCCCATGGAGTCGGCTGATCGACGGAATGATCGGCTATTCCCGATGCCGCTGACCAACCATGCTCTTCTCATTCGACACCATTCAACCGGTTGCCGCTCACCCGAAACGATCGCCATAACGGACTCCGGTCGAAACACAACTTCAACGGCGGCGTCGGATGAACATGAAATCGCTTTCAATCGGCTACGAATCGCGTCCACCTCCTGACGAGAATCGGCGCGGGTGATCATGACCGCATTCGCTCGACACAGTTCGGTCAAGGGTTCCCGTAGTCTTCCGGCCGGAAGCAGCGCGTCAAGTCCTGCGGCATCGGTGGCATCCAGCAGCACAAGATCGACATCACGATGAAGCGACCGATGTTGAAAGCCATCATCCAACACGATGCAGTCGATCGGATGCTGTTCCAAGACCCATTGCCCCAGCGCAACTCGATCGGCTCCCACCGCGACAATCGCCTGTGGGCAACGCTGCGCCATGAGAAACGGCTCATCCCCCGCTTCCAGCGGACCGACCAAAATTCGTGACCCATCGGACACGAGCAGACGACGTGCCTTGCTCATCCGTTTGTACCCTCGGCTCAAGATCGCCACCCTCCGCCCTTTGGCCAACAGCCATTCCGTCAGGAGAATGACGATGGGAGTTTTTCCTGTCCCCCCAACCGTAAGATTGCCCACGCTCACCACACGACAGGGCAACCGTGTGGTCGTAAGCCAACCTTTCCGATAGCACCACAGCCGAAATCGGATAATGAGGCCGTACAACCCAGCAACCCAGTAAAGCCCTTTACGGACCGGTTGTCCAGGATGCAAGAATGGCATGCTAGTGTTTGGCCATAAGAGGTCCCGGCCCCATCGCCACACAAGAGTCTGAATACGAAGGGGTCGCACGGAGGCACGTTTCAATGAGCTCCAGGCTCCGTGTGAGCGCGCCTTGATTGTCCAACACCGCCTGTCTTGCAGACTGCCCCACCCGGCATCGAATTTCAGGGTGACCCAGCCACTCGTCCAGGGAGGCAACGAGGTCCTCCACACCCGTCACTCGTCGACCTCCTCCTGCCTCGGATAAGAGCGTCGCAACCTCAGCACAATGGTCTGTATGGGGCCCAAACATGACGGGTGTGCCCCATACAGCCGGCTCCAACAAATTGTGCCCACCCACGGGGACGAGAGTTCCGCCGACGAATGACACGACCGCTTCTCGATACGCGAGAGCCAGCTCTCCTCTCGTATCCAAAATGACCACGCGTGGACCGGATTGCTTCTCCCGAATCCGACTCCTTCGCTGGACGACCACTCCTGCTTCTCGAAGCGTCGCTTCGACTCGGTCCGCCCGCTCGATATGGCGAGGCGCCAACATCAAGACCGTTGATGGATGGGTCTTCACGATCTGTCGGTAGGCTGAGACCAGCTGTTCCTCTTCTCCAGGATGTGTACTTCCGGCGAGAATCAACTGTTCATGCTCATCGACCCCGAAGCTTCGGCGAAGCAACTCGTCCGATCGAACGTCCGGCAACGGTTGATCGAATTTGATATTGCCGGTCACATGAACCCTCGTCGGATCGGCCCCCAACGCAACAAGACGATCTCCATCCCTATGGGATTGCATCAAACAGAGAGTCAACGTCCGGAGCACGGAGCGATAGAAGGAGCGGACCACGGGCAAGTCCTGACGGCGAAACGACCGGGAAGACAACCGCCCATTCACCAGCACAGAGGGCACATCCTGCTCTCGTAACGTCCACAGTAAGTTCGGCCATATTTCGGTCTCGACGAACACATAGAGCATTGGGCGCAGGCTTCGAACCATGCCGGACACTGCCCAGGAAAAATCAAGCGGGGCGTATCGATGTTCGGCGATGCCCCCTAAGCGTTGTTCGACCGCCTCACGGCCGGTCTCAGTTACCGTCGTCACGATATAGCGAAACTCCGGATGGCGCTTGTGCAATGCCTTGACGAGCGGCACTGCCGCCACCACTTCACCGAGCGACACCGCGTGCACCCAAATAAGCGGCTGAGACAATCCACCGTCGTTGGAAGAGTCGTCCTGCCAACCCATCCGCTGAAAAAATCCCGGCCTGCAACGTGGCTTGGCTAGGAGAATACCCACGATCACAGGGCTGGCGAGGAGAAGACCGATGTTATAGAGAAGCTTCCACATGGAAACACCGAAGACCGTCATTCTTCATGCGTCAAACATGGAGTGACGGGAAACATCCGCCCTGTATCGCGCATGACGACTAACGGATGACATCTTGTTCCGCCTGATCCGTCAGCCGATTGAGGACCATTTCAAGCTCCAGGCGAGCCGTCTCAAGCGAGGCCTCATCGGCTTCGCGCGAGACCCAAATCGGATTTCCGTAGAGAAATAGCCCTCTGGAAAACGGGTACGGGACCATGTAGCGATCCCAGCTCGGAAAGAGTTTTTTTTTGAACAGGCAAAGGCCAACGGCACGATAGGAAGGCCGGTCGCCTTCGCTAGATGAATCACTCCAAGCTTTGCGACGTGACGCGGACCCTTAGGACCGTCAGGAGTCACCACGACATCCCGACCTGACCGTCCCAGCTTGATCAGGACCCGAAGCGCGCCGGCGCCTCCGCGCGTACTTGACCCACGAACCGCTTCGTGGCCGAACCGGGCAATGATCCGGGCGATGATTTCCCCGTCTCCATGTCGGCTGATGAGCACATGCGAACCTCTTCCTCGGTACCCGAGCGGGATCATCAACTGCTGGGCATGCCAAAACGCGAGAATGATGTTCCGCCCTTCCCGATACAATCCATCGAGCGCTTCGTGGCCACGAGTCTCGCAGTGCATCGTGCGTGCGACGCTGCGAATGGCGGCGGCTCCGACGGGAGGCAAGATTGAACACTTGATCCAATGAGCGCAGCTCTTGATGAGATCAGACACTGGTCACATCCTGAAATTGCATGGCATGCAGACGGCGATAGGCGCCTCCCTGCCGAAGCAGTTCGTCATGAGAGCCCGTTTCAACGATAGCCCCTCGATCCAAGACGATGATTCGATCCGCGTTTTGAATAGTCGAGAGCCGGTGTGCGATCACCAGCGTCGTTCGATTCTTCATCAAATTGGCCAAGGCCAACTGTACGATCCGTTCAGACTCGGTGTCGAGTGCCGATGTCGCTTCATCGAGGATCAGAAGCGGCGGGTCACGAAGAATGGCTCGGGCGATCGCCAGACGTTGCCGCTCGCCGCCCGATAGTTTGAGGCCGCGTTCCCCGATGATCGTATCGTATCCTTTCGGCAGGCGAAGAATAAAGTCATGGGCATAGGCCAATTTCGCCGCCTGCTCGACGTCGGCCTGGCCGGCGCCGGTCCTTCCGAACGCAATGTTGCTTCGGACGGTATCATCGAACAAGACGATCTCTTGCGAGACGATTCCGATATGGGCCCGCAGCGATTGTAACTCGTACGAGGTCAAGGGGATGCCGTCTATATAAATGCGGCCCATCGTCGGTTCATAGAACCGCGGCAGCAAACTAACCAACGTGGTCTTTCCGCTTCCGCTGCTCCCAACGAGCGCAACCACTTCGCCGGGCTTGATAGTAAGATCCACATCGGTCAGAGCCGGGGCAGTCTGATTCTCATACCGCAGGGAGACCCCCTGAAATTCAATGGCCCGACTGATTCCCACCAGCGGAACCGTCCCGCGATTCTGAGACTGTTCGGTGTCCAAGTCCAACACGTCGAAGACCCGCTCAGCCGCCGCCAGCGCCTGTTGAATCAAATTGTTGGCGCCCGATAGTTTTTTAATCGGGGTATAGGCCATAAACATCGCCGCCATGAACGAGAAAAATGCGCCGGGAGTCATCGCCTCATGGATGACCAGATAGCCTCCATACCAGATAATGGTCGCGACACCGATCACTCCGATGATTTCCATGTGCGAGTGGCCGAGCGACCAGACTTGATTGGACTTCAACGTGGTCGACAGAAAGGTCTGGTTTCGTTCCTTGAATCGTTCAGCCTCCGCTTCCTCCCGCCCGAATGCTTTCACGACTCGGATGCCCGCAAACGTTTCTTGGAGCGTTGAGGCCATGTCCCCCATTTGCTCCTGTCCACTGGTCGCCAATCGCTTCAACCGTTTTCCCACCCGCACCATCGTCAGCGCCGAGAGCGGGATCACGACCAGAGAGATCGCCGCCAATCTCCAATTCTGATAGATGATGACCCCGACCATCGCCAGGAAGGTGAGACCGTTCTGGAAAATGTCCTTGACGACGCTCGATGCGGCATTTGCCATCATCCCCACATCATTCACGACCCGCGAGACCAGGCGTCCCGATGTATTGGTGTCATGAAATCCGATAGACAGCCGCATAAGCTGTTGGAACAATTGCTGTCGAATGTCGGCCACGACCCCATTGCCGACATAGGCCATTAAATATCCCACGCCGTAACTGAACACCGCCTTCAGAGTCGCAACCGCTAAGATCGCCAGCGGCAGCACCAGCAACATCTGTTCGTCTTTTTGGATGAAGATATCGTCCAAAACCGGGCGCGCGAGCCAGGCATAGGCCCCGCTGAGCAGTGCCACCAGACCTGAGCAGGCAAAGGCTGCCAAGAACCGCATTCGGTACGGCTTGACATAACTCATCAGCCGCTTGAATCGCTCTAAGCCTGACATGCCGTCAACACCACCTCTGCCGCTCTGGCTGAAGCACCCGGTTCACCCAAGGCGGCCCGAACCTTTGCCAAATCCCGTTTCATCTCATCATACGCCGGTCGATCGTCCAAGATCCGAAGAGCCGCTTCATACAATCGCTGCCCCGTCGCAGCGGATTGGATCAACTCCGGCACAATCGTCCGACCAGCCACCAGATTGACAAGCCCGATCCATTTGACTCGGACCACGAATCGAATCACAACATTCGCAAACCAAAAGGTCAGCGGTGTGGTTCGATAGAACAACACCATCGGAGTTCCGACCACAGCCGCTTGGAGTGTAGCCGTACCAGAAGCCACCAGCACAAGATCCGACAATGCCATCACTTCGGTGGCCTGCTCCTTCACCAGCGTGATAGGAACGGGGCTTCGCCCCAGGAGAGACTGCAATAGATTATCGTGTATGGTGGAGGCTTGCGCCAGGATAAACTTCGTTTTGGGTTCCCGGCACGCCAATTTCTCTACAGCTTCGAGGAGGATCGGCAGCAATACTTGTACTTCATGAGCCCGGCTTCCCGGCAACAAGGCAATCACTCGCTCCTCATCGGAGAAACCGAATCTGCTGCGAAGCTCTGACCGATTGTAACGACCTGCGACCGCGTCCAAGATAGGATGGCCGACAAACGTACACCGTACACCCGCTTCGTCGTATAGGGACTTCTCAAAAGGAAGTATGACCAGGACGTGATCGATCCGCTGTTTGATCCAACGAATCCGCCAAGGTCCCCACGCCCAAATCTGCGGCGCGATATAGTACACGACGCGCAGACCGGCCGCTTTGGCAAAATACGCAAAGCGCAGATTGAGACCCGGATGGTCGATAAACACCACCGTGTCCCATTGCTTTGATCGGAATAGCCGCCGCATCGTGAGAAACCGCCGTATGATCGACACCAACGCGAAGGGACCGACCATACCAATGACGTCAAATCGACCCATTTCCTCCACCAATCGCACACCGGCCGCCTCCATCGCACGCCCCCCGATTCCTGCCAAAGAAACCTGGGGATCGCGCGCTTTCAGCGCTTTGGCAAGATTGGCTCCGTGAAGGTCGCCGGAGGCTTCACCGGTAATGATCAGGATACGGGCCATGATGATCTACAAGACCATAGACATGATGGCGGTCTGGTGCGCATGATCGCGAATAACTGACATGGTGAGCCGACAGAAGATGTCCTTAGGAATTACGCTGTCCGAATGCATTGATGGCGGACAGCACGTGATGTGCCACCTCCAGGGCGGCCGTCCCATCTTCACCCGACACGACCGGGCATGATTGCGCACGAATGGACTTTAGGAATGACTCCAGTTGTAATCGCAGGGGCTCATCATCGCCGGCCTGAAACTCTTCAACCGCCACCATCGATTTCCGGCTTGGCTCAACCGATCGGCGTCCGACTACTCCCTGGCGAGATTGGAAATCTATAGATACATACCCGTCCGGTTGAAACAGACGCATGTTCCGCATCGCCTTCAAAGAGACTCGACTTGCGATCAAGCTGGCGACGCACCCACTCTCGAATTGGATGTACGCATTGGCGACATCGTTCGTAGAGGAACGCACCGACAGGCCGGCGGCCCGTACTTCTTCCACCGGGCCGGGATTGCAGGACAACACCACATCCAGGTCGTGAATCATCAAATCCAGAACGACATCCACATCTGTGCCGCGCTCGCTGTAGACGCCCATCCGCTGGCCTTCGAACAACACCGGCCGTCGAATGTGCGGCCGCATCAGCTGCATGATCGGGTTAAACCGTTCGCTATGCCCCACTTGCAGCGTGCATCTATTCATCTTGGCCAACTCCACCAGCTCCCGAGCCTCGATCGGCAGCACGGCGATCGGCTTTTCCACCAGCACATGTTTCCCGGCTTCGAGACAGGCTTTGGTAACGGAATAGTGTGCCGATGTGGGGACGGCAACACTTATGACATCGACGTGTTTCAAAAGGTCCGGCAAGTCCTCAAACGCTTTCGCGCCGTATTGACGTCCGATGAGAGAAGCTCGTCCATAGTCGTGATCGACCACGCCGATCAACGTCGCGTCCGGCAACGAGGCATACAGTCGCGCGTGGTGTTGCCCGAGATGTCCGACCCCGATTACACCGGCACGCAGCTTGGCCATACACCGTTTTTTCTGAATTTGGGGATCTATTGATCTGACGATTAGGTGAATTCCGGAAATCAATAGATCAACAGATCTTCAGATTCCGAAATTTTCTCCGTTGACTCAGGTCGCCGTGTTCGGCTCCTCTTCTTCGCGAGCGAGGCCGACGATGGCGATTCCGGCGTCCTCCGCCTTGCTGATCAACAGTTCTCGATCCAACATCACGGACCGACCGGCCTCGACTGCAAGCACCGATGCCTTGGCGGAACGCATGACCTCAATGGTTCGAGGCCCGACAGCCGGCAGATCAAACCGGAGATCCTGTTGCGGCTTGCACCGCTTCACCACCACCGCACCATCCTTGGCCAGTTCGCCTCCACGCTTGATCGCTTCATCGGTTCCTTCGACCGCCTCCACCGCTACGACGACGCGGTCTTTAATCACGACACATTGGCCGATGTCGAGTCGCCCCGTCTCTTTGGCCACGTCCCAGCCATAGCGGATATCAACCCACTCTTTCTTGGTCGGTTGGCGGGAAGTGAGCGTCCCTTCCGCAACCAAGATCCCTTCCAGGCCGAACGTCGACTCACAGATGGTGATACCATCCTTTTCGAGTTCTGCGGCGAGCGCGCGTAGAATATCATCATCCTTCCAGAGGACTAATTTCGTGGCAAGTGCCAGCACGCGAAAATCAGGACGCGCATGGCTATAGACGTGTGTTTTCTTGATGCCTCCCAACATGACCACTTTCCGGACGCCGTCGGACTTGAATGCGTTGATCAGTTTATTGAGTTGGCCGATCTTGACCCAGTGGATCCGATCGACATGCTGTTCGAGCTCCGGTTCGGTTTCGCCCTCGTGAGCCACCGCATAGACTTGAAGGCCCATCTTGCGGGCGTTATCAGCAAAGATGATCGGAAATCGTCCGTTCCCGGCGATCACCCCGATTCGACCGTCCGCTATTGGCGTGGCCTGGGTCATAGTGGCTGATATCACACCTGTTGATCGAACTCACGTTCCAGGTCGGGACTGACAGCTCTCGAGATTCCACGTTTGGTACCCTCCATAAACGTGAGAATCTTGGCCACATCGGCCTGTCCCTTAAACTCCTTTTTGGCCAGTCGAATCGCCTCAGCCGTTCGGTGGCCTGATCGAAAGAGCAGGTCAAAGGCTTTCTTCAGCAGGGCAATGCGATCGACCGAAAAACCATGGCGCTGCAGACCAACAGAATTGAGGCCATACAGATGGGCTCGGTACCCGCCCGCCGCGAACGTAAATGGAGGAATATCCTGACCAATGGCACAACAACCGCCGACCATCACGTAGTCTCCGATGCGCACAAACTGAAGAATACCGGTCAATCCTCCGATGACGGAATGATCGCCGATGGTGATGTGCCCGGCGAGGCTTGCCGCATTGGCCATAATAATGTGGTTGCCGAGCCGGCAATCGTGCGCCACATGCACGTAGGCCATCAGAATGCCCTTCGACCCAAGAGAGGTCACTCCACCCCCTTGGACAGTTCCCCGGTTGATCGTGACATACTCCCGGATAGTGTTGTCATGGCCGATGACGACCTTGGTTGGTTCTCCTTTATACGCCAGGTGTTGTGGAGGCCCTCCAATCGAAGCAAACGGATGCACTTCGTTCCGCTCCCCGATCTCCGTCCACCCGTCGATCGTCACATGGGAGAGCAATCGGCTTTCCTTTCCGATCGCGACATGTTCCCCGATTACACAGAACGGCCCGATCTCCACGTCACCATCAAGGCTCGCCTTTGGATGAACGATCGCTGTAGGATGTATCTTCACGCATGCCCCCTTATACTAGCGCCAAGCATCACCGGTCATTGGTCAACCACTCGTTGCCTTGCCACAACCCCACCGTACACTTCAGGGGTCGAGGAATGATCGGAACCGCTTACCGTGTTTCCGTCTTCTCTTCCATCACCATCGCCGTCACGACGGCTTCACAGACCACCTCATTGTCTACGTATGCCTTCCCTTGCATTTTCCAGAACGGTGGACGCTTCTTGAGCACTTCGATCTCAAAACGGAGTTGATCGCCCGGCACGACCGGTCGCCGGAATTTTGCCTCGTCGATACCCGTCAGATACATGACGGTTTTTCCGACCGATCCCCCGGATTTGAAGACCAGCACGCCACCTGCCTGCGCCATGGCCTCGATAATCAATACTCCCGGCATCACCGGGCGTCCGGGGAAATGTCCTTGAAAGAACGGTTCATTCACCGTCACATTTTTGAGGCCAACGATCCGCTCATGCGGTTCAAACTCTTTGATTCGATCCACCAGCAAGAAGGGGTACCGGTGGGGAAGTAACGCCTGAATCTCAGCCTGCTCGACCGATGCCATTGGCTCTGCCTCCTCTCTCTGTCCCGGATAGTGCTACGCTTTAAGGATTCTGCCGATCAAATTCCTTGATGACTGAGTCCGTCACATCCAGCGCCGGCTGATAATAGAGAACGATGCGGATGAGGGCCTCATTGCCTTTATCGAGAATGGCCGTATATCCATCTTTCTGAGCCACAGCCTTCGCGGCGGCGGCGATCTTTTGCGCATATTCTGCGACCATCTCGCGCTGTTTTTGTTGGACTTCACGATTAAACTCTTGCAGACGGCGTTGATACGCTTCCATCTTACTCCGCAACTGCTCCTCTTTCTCTTGCCTCGCCTGGTCGGTGAGTTTGGCGTTCGGATCTTGTAACGACTGATCCAAATCTTTGAGCTCTTGCTCATCGGCATTAATGATCTTCTGTCTGGTCATGGAATATCCCTTCACATCTTCCATGGCCAGTTTCCCGCCCTTCGTTCGTTCCATCACCATCTGTTGATCCATGACGCCGACCCGGACCACCTCAGCAGCACGGAGGGGCTCAACCCATTGCGCCAGCGACAACGCGACGACCACCACCATCATTCTCACCGCTCTCGTCATGATCTACCTCCCGCAGCGACTAGGGATATTCGCGGTTGAACTCCTCGATGACCGGCCCCGAAATGTCCAACCCATCTTCATGATAGATGGTCGGACCACCCTTGCTCTTATCCACGACAACCTGCAACCCGAGACGCTTGGAGACCTTTGCGACGATCATTTCGATCTTGTCACGAAACCCTTCCAGAACGTCTTTTTGTTTTTCTTGGACTTCCCGATTCAATTCCGAGGCTTTTTGCTGGTACTCTTGCATGCGCCGGCGAAACTGTTCTTCCCGATCTCGTTTCGCGGCGGGGCTCAGGACGGAGGACTGCTTGACAAAGTCCTCTTCCATCCTACGCAACTCCTTTTCCTCCAATTCCATCAGCGCCTGTCGATTTTTTGAAAAGGCGGTCAGATTCTCTTTGGCCTTCTTGCCCGCACTCGTCTCGTTGAGCAAACGTTGTGAATTGATCACCCCGATCTTTGCGTCGATTTTGACCGCGCCTCCTGCACATCCACTGAGCACCAGCATGACGGTGACCGCAACCGACATCATCGCCCATTCGATCCGTCTCGCCAATTCCTTCCACCGATTCCTATTCCAACCTACCACGCCAAGGCTCCGACTAAAACAAGGTCCCGATCGTAAACTCGAACACACCGAATCGCTCACCGGTCCGTTTATCAAGATTGAGCCCATAGGCAACACGCAACGGACCAAAGGGAGATATCCAACGCCCTTCTAGACCGGCCGCGCTCCTCAGATCGAGCGACAATGGTTCATCATCGTCGAAACCTTTTCCGTAGTCGAAAAAGAGCACGCCGTTCAATTTCGCCTCGGAGGAGATCGTAAAGATCAGCTCATTGCTGAAGATCAATTGCTTGGCCGCGCCGAATGGAGCATGTGTCGTGGGGACTGTGGGACCGGCCCGGCCGAAGGCAAACCCACGCATCGTATTAATGCCGCCCACGAAGAACCGTTCATTGAGGGGAATCTGCTTATCGCCGAGTGCGATGACCTCGCCAAAGCGCGCCCGTAATGACAGCCTCATATCCAACGGAAGCGGCGTGACCTTGATGACATCCACATAATATTTGATGAAGTTGTTGGTGCCGCCCATATAGGGTGTCCCGACATCAAATCCTCCGCCGATGCGCCAGCCGGTTCTGGGATCGAGGTAGTAGTCTCTGGTGTCCCGGAACAGGGCCAGGCGAAATCCTGTCGACGACTGTGTTCCCAGCTGCCGACACACGATCGGTACCAAATCAGGGCAAATACCCGCTTGAGGGTCCTTGAACGTGATTTGCTCTCCAAAGAGACTGATGCTCCCCGTCACATATTCCGATAGCCAACGGCCAAGGGTGACGTTTCCGCCGGTCCGTTCCTCAAAATAGGAAAGGTAATTCGTGATACTGCGGTAGCCGTCTATTTGTAATGACGTCAATGAGTCGTTCAAATAGGGATTGCGGAAGGTGATGGACCCGAGACTTCTTCGCTGGCCGAGTTGCCCACGGATGCGTCCCATGTAGCCGTACCCGCCCAAGTTGCCTTGCGTGATATCGGCGATCGCCACCAGTCGATCCAGCGTACTGAACCCACCGCCGAGGCTGAACATTCCCGTCGGCTTTTCTTTCACGCGCACGTTCAGATCGACCTTGTCGGGTGCGACTTGCGCGGGCAGGATTTCGACCGTCTCGAAGAAATTCAAGTTGTTCAATCGCTGGAAACTCCGCTTCAGGGAGGCGGTGTCGATCACATCCTGTTCGTCCACTCGTATTTCTCGCCGGATGACGTTGTCTCGCGTCTTGTCATTCCCGTAGATATTGATCTGTCGGATCCGCATCATCTCGCCTTCTTTGATGTTGAAGACGATGCCGACCGTCCGCTCCTCGTTGTTCGGATTCACGTTGGGCACGACTTCGGCAAATGAATACCCCTTGCTTCCATACATATCGGTGATTCGGGAAATCTCATCTCGGATTTTGGCGCGCTGAAAGATCTCCCCATCCTTGATCCTCAATCCCTCTCGAAGCTCCGGGTCTTCAAACACCGTGTGCCCTCGAAACCCTATTTCTCCGATAGTGAACGGCTCTCCCTCGGTGATATGGTAGCTGACGATGAACCATTTTTTATCTTCGGTGAGCTCAACAGACGGCTGACCGACCCGAACATTGAAGTAGCCTTTATTCAGCAGCACTTCCTTGATCCGCTCCACATCATTGGTCAGCTCTTCACGTTTCAAGACGCCCGCATCAGACACGATCGAAGGCAACTTGAACCTCGTCACGAGACCGTACCAAGGAATCCATTCCCGAGTCGACATGACGTTGAGCATCTCGGTCTTCGTTGCCGCACGCAGCCCTTCGAATATCACCGTCTTGACCTTGGCCTTCTCTCCCTCCGTAATATGGAAGGTCAGGCGCTTCCGTTCCTCATCCAACGCCTCGATCACGGGAACAACCTGCGCATTGTAATATCCGTCATGCTGGTAGGCCAGGCGAATGGTCTCGGCGCTTTCCTTCACCTGTTGTTGATCAAGAAATGTCTGACTCTTGATGGTCGTTTTTTCTTTCAGCTTCTCATCGGTCAACTGCTCGTTCCCGTCGAAGACGATCTCGGTGATGAACGGCTTCTCCCGCACGACAAAGGTCACCGCCATCCCCTCGGCGATCGATTCGGTTTCAACCTGCACATCCTCGAAAAAACCCGTGTCGTATAAGATCTTCACTTGTCCACGAACATTTTCCTGAGTATAGCGATCGCCGGCTTTCAGCGTGAGCCGACCGGCAATCGCCGGAATTTCGATTCGTTTGGCGCCTCGAATTTCAACCGAAGCGACCTTGAGGTCGGGCGTCTGAGCGAGTGCTTCGAACACGCTCCACAACACGGAGACAACCATGACCGCGACCACGAACGATCGAGGCCTGTAGACGGCATGCTCGGTCACCGATAAGGATTCCTGTGGCGAATTATGGAGATGGATAACACGGTTGGAACCATCACACAGGTCTTCTCCGTTATCGACCGTACGCCAACTCCCTACGAGTCAGTTCGTCCCGCTCTGGAGAACGAGCTGAACCGCAAGCGCACCCTCGTCTGGAATTCGCAACCCGGCAGCTCTGCCACACGAATGTCCTTGCACCATCCGACCCCGCAAAACTTCCGGATTATATTGAGGTCATCATGCATTGTAAAGGAGTGTCCCGCCTTCCGATTCGACGTGCGTACATCTTGCTTAGCGCTGGTCTCGACGCTACGAAGAAGCGCGTCGATCGTGACGGTCGTCTGCCGTTCCGGAGAAACGGCATGACACACATCTCCTTCGTGAGAATCACTCGTGTCTTCTTTTCACGGAAATGACAACGTCACCTGACGATGCGATGAGTTCGTCCGTTTCTTGACTTCACTCACCCCATCACATAGTATCCTTCCATGTCACGTCTGACTGTCAGAAAAGCGGTCATTCCCGCCGCTGGCCTAGGGACACGCTTCCTTCCCGCCACCAAGGCATCCCCCAAAGAGATGTTGCCGTTGGTCGACAAACCGCTCATTCAATATACGGTCGAAGAAGCGGTAGCCTCGGGCATCGAGGACATTATCGTGGTTACCGGCCGCGGTAAACGCGCCATCGAAGATCACTTTGATCGCTCCGTTGAATTGGAAGAAAATTTGAAAGGCACCGGCAAGAGTCAGGTGCTCCATCAAATCCGACAGATCTCGAACCTGGCGAACTTCTGTTACGTGCGGCAGTCCGAAGCCCTCGGGTTGGGGCATGCCGTGTTATGTGCACAACACCTGATCGGCGATGAACCCTTCGCCGTCATTCTCGGGGATGAGATCATCGACGCCGATGTCCCAGGGCTCGCACAATTGATCCACATCTATAAAAAACGCCATGGGGCGGTTCTAGGAGTGCAGGAGGTTCCCAAGGCGGATGTCAGCCGGTACGGAATTGTGACCCCCAAGCGCCTCGCTCACGGTCTGCATCGGGTTGAGGATCTGGTTGAAAAACCATCGCCGACCGATGCCCCCTCTACACTCGCCGTGATCGGCCGGTATGTCCTTCCTCCGGAAATCTTTCCGATCCTGAGAAAAACCGCCCCTGGAAAGAACGGAGAAATTCAGTTGACCGATGCACTGAAGACGCTGGCAAAAAAATCTCCGATGTACGCGCTTGAGGTTGAGGGACAGCGTCATGATGCCGGAGACAAACTGGGCTTTTTGATCGCCACCGTTGAGTTCGCATTGAAGAACCCGGCATTGGGAGCAGAATTCCGCGACTACCTGTCGACCAGAATGCACACCGCATCGAATAATCGTCGAGGATGATCCCATCAGTCATGATGGGCATTCAGTCGCGAGATTCCCGGCAACGACCATGTTGCGCCAGTTTGAGAGTGGACGGATTGTCCAACGTGGTGCATCGCGCAATCTCGATCGATCATTCCGTTCCATGAGGATGGAACGAGAGATCATGTCGCTTAGACATGTAATGAATAGTTGTAGCACCTGATTCGTCGAACCCGCCACCTCTTAAAAGGGCAGGCAGACACATGACCGACCCAAACGAACAAGAAATTCAGCCTCCCCAAAACATTGAGGTTCCCGGTCAGCTTCCGCTGTTGCCGGTCAGGGATATCGTCGTCTTTCCGTACATGGTGCTTCCCCTTTTCGTCGGACGCGACATGTCGATCAAGGCCATCGAAGCGGCCCTTGCCGGCAATCGGATGATCTTCCTCGCGACTCAGAAAGCCCTCGACGTCGAAAATCCTGCTCCCAAAGACATCCACACGATCGGTACCGTCGGCATCATTATGCGGATGCTGAAGCTGCCGGATGAACGCATCAAGATCCTGGTGCAGGGCATCGCCAAAGCGAAGATCACCAAATACATTCAGACCGACCCATACTACTCCGTTCGGATCGACAAGCTGATTGATACGAAACCGACGGCCACGACCCTTGAGGCAGAAGCCGTCATGCGGACCGTGAAAGAGCAGATCGAACGAATCGTGAGCCTGGGAAAAGTTTTGATCCCCGATGTCATGGTGGTCATCGAAAACCTGGAGGAGCCGGGCCGATTGGCCGACATGGTGGCCTCCAATCTCGGCCTCAAGGTCGACGCCACCCAGGCCGTCTTGGAAATCTCCGATCCGATTCAACGCCTTCGTCAAGTGAGCGACATTCTCGGGAAGGAAATCGAAGTCCTCTCCATGCAGCAAAAGATCCAGGCGCAAGCCAAGGGCGAGATGGACAAAACTCAACGGGAGTATTTTCTGCGGGAACAACTGAAGGCCATTCAAAAGGAGTTGGGTGAACTGGATGAGCGGGCAGAAGAAATCACGGAATTCCGAAAACGGATCAAAGACGCGAAGATGCCCGACAAGGTCTTGAAGGAAACCGAAAAGCAGCTCAAGCGTCTCGAAAAGATGCACCCGGATACCGCAGAATCCGCGACGGTGCGGACCTATCTGGAATGGATGGTCGAATTGCCATGGTCCAAGCGATCGAAGGATAACCTCGAGCTGAAGGCCGCCGCCAAGGTGTTGAACGACGACCACTATGACCTCGAAAAGGTCAAGGAGCGTATTCTCGAATACCTGGCCGTCCGCAAGCTGAAAGAGAAGATGAAGGGGCCGATCCTCTGCTTCGTCGGCCCACCGGGAGTCGGAAAAACATCCCTGGGGAAGTCGATCGCCCGCGCGTTGGGACGTGAGTTTGTACGTATCAGCTTGGGCGGCGTGCGGGATGAGGCTGAAATCCGCGGCCACCGCCGCACCTATGTCGGCGCGTTACCGGGACGCATCATCCAGGGCATGAAACAAGCGGGCACCGCCAACCCCGTCTTCATGCTCGACGAGGTGGACAAGGTCGGGATGGATTTTCGAGGCGACCCCTCGGCAGCGTTGCTGGAGGTCCTCGACCCTGAACAAAACAGCGCGTTCACCGACCACTATCTCGGAGTCCCATTCGACCTGACCGAAGTGATGTTCATCACCACGGCGAATTTGATCGATCCGATCCTTCCCGCGTTGCGCGATCGCATGGAGGTCATCGAAATTCCCGGGTATACCGAAGAGGAGAAACTCGGCATCGCCCAGAAATACCTGATTCCCCGTCAGCTCGAAGAGCATGGGATTACGAGCAAACATGTTCGTCTTACGGAGCCGGCGATCCGCCAGATCATTTCACACTACACGCGGGAAGCCGGGGTGCGGAACCTTGAGCGTGAGATCGCGAATGTGATGCGTAAGGTCGCAAAGAAAGTCGCCGAGGGAAAAGGTCTGGGGTTTCCGATCGAGCCGTCCAATCTCCATAAGTATCTGGGGGTATCGAAATATGTGCCGGAGGCGGAACTCGAGAAAGACGAAATCGGTGTAGCGACCGGCCTTGCCTGGACTGAAGCAGGCGGCGATGTGCTCTACATCGAAGCGACAGTCATGAAAGGGAAAGGCCAATTGACTCTCACCGGGCACTTGGGCGATGTGATGAAGGAATCCGCTCAGGCGGCGCTCAGCTACGTCCGTTCACGAGAAAAAACCTTACATCTCAACCCCGGGATGTTCAGCAAACAAGACCTGCACATTCATGTGCCGGCTGGGGCTATTCCCAAAGACGGTCCCTCGGCCGGCATCACGATGGCCACCGCCATCGCCTCGGCATTTTCCGGTACTCCCGCAAGGCGAGATTTGGCAATGACCGGAGAGATCACCTTGCGAGGCCGCGTGCTTCCGATCGGGGGACTCAAGGAAAAGATTTTGGCGGCGAAACGGGCAAAGCTCACCACGGTGATCCTCCCACGTCGGAATAAGAAGGACCTGGAGGAAATTCCCAAACATCTCCTCAAAGGCATTCAACTGGCGTTCGTCGAAACCATGGACGACGTCATGAAGATCGCCCTCCGCCGAAACGTCAAGGCTTCGCCGGTCTCCAGGAAACCATCGCCTCCCCCCGCGCCGACGCGCATCCGCCCACTGCGATCCGGTAAAGGTCGGCGGTCGCATGAACTTCCTGCCACGGTGATGGCAAACCGAGTGCCCGCACGGTCATAGGATAGGCCGTGGCCCGTCGTCTGGCCAACTCACCCATTCAGGAATTTGCTCTGATCCGATCTCTCGCAGGTCGGTATGCTCGTCACACAGCAGGACTCGTTCGGGGCATTGGCGACGATGCAGCCGTGATTGAGACCTCTGCCCAGGCCTGGTGGCATCTCACAACGGACTTGCTTGCCGAAGGAATCCACTTCGATCTCAAGTTGGTAACTCCTGAATCCGTCGGATACCGAGCCGCGATGGCCAACTTCAGCGATATTGCCGCGATGGGTGCCGTCCCTCGCTATCTGCTCATTTCGCTCGCCATCCCGAGTACAGTGAATCGGTCACACATCTACGAGCTGTACCACGGCTTGATGAAGGCTTGCCGCCTTTATGACGTAGCACTCATCGGTGGAGACACCTCGGCGTCCAAGGCTGGACTCTTTCTCAGCATCACCTTGGTCGGTACCACGAGCGGACGTCGTGCGCTTTTTCGGCACGGTGCCAAAGTGGGAGATCACATCTATGTCTCCGGCACTCTCGGAGACTCCCTGGCAGGCCTCAAACTCTTGATGAACAGCACCACCTCGCAACCCTCGAGAAAGAGGAAGATCGAATTCTCACGCTCCCATCGGCAATTTCTTGTCCGCCGCCATTCCCACCCCACCGCGAGGGTCTCCGAAGGCCGGTGGCTCAACGATAGACGACTTGCCTCCTCCGCCATCGACCTGTCCGACGGTCTCTCCGGAGATCTTCGGCATCTGTGCGAAGAAAGTCGAGTCGGCGCGGAGGTGGAACTGGATAAGCTACCCATCTCACCGGCCTGCCGAGCCTATGCCAGGACGATCGGCGTCTCGCCGATTCAACTCGCGCTCACCGGCGGAGAAGACTATGAACTTCTGTTCACCGCTTCTCCGCGCAACTGCGAGACTATTGAACGACAAGCACGAACACAAGGCTATCGCATGACCCGTATCGGAACGATTCAGCCGGAACGGTTCGGGATTCAGATGACATCCGACGGTCGGACGCAGCCGATGCCGGTCACCAGTTACGAGCATTTCCGCTGATGTCCGATATGAGCCACCAGCCTTCGGCTCGAGGGCACCGGTCATTCCGGGCACTCTTGCGCCAAGTGCTCCACTTACAGGAGTCACCGCAACGAACCGCACTGGCATTTGCACTGGGTGTCTTCATCGCGTTCTCACCCGCATACGGTCTGCACACCGTCATGGTCGTGCTGTGCACCTGGCTGTTTGGACTCAATTTCTTGGCCCTGTTCACCGGCGCCTTGGTCAACAACCCCTGGACCATCATTCCAATCTTAGGCGCAACCTACTGGACCGGCGCATTGCTCTTGGGACGGACCGATGCGCCGAATTTTGATTGGCAGGATCTGAGTTTCAGCGGCATTTACGAACAAGTCCTTCCCTACGCAGCTCCCTTCATGCTCGGAGGACTCGTCCTCAGCGTGCTCGGCGCCCTGTTGTCCTATCCGGCCGCCTACCTGTTTTTCCAAAAACATCGCTCTTCCCCCACCAGACCCACGACCGAACCGTTGCCGCCCTCCGACCAGGTGGGCTAAGATGCCCGCTAGCAGGATGTTGAAAAAGGCCTTCCAGCTTCGTTCTCACATCGCTCAGAGGCTCAACGTACCGAAGCGTACGCCTCGCCTCTTCGCTCGCTGCGGCCTTGCTGGAAGGCCTTTTTGAACATCCTGCGGGCTCTGCTGATTCAGGCCGTGACCTTCAAAAGATCATGCGAAAGCAAGTGTCGAAATAGTTTTTCTACAACCTACTGGCTATGGAATCAGTTGACCGACCGAACGCTCCGTATGATGGATCGGCGCTCATCGCCGATCCCATCCACAAGTACGTCACCTTTACCGTACCGTATGCGCAGCCTGATCCACATGAACACACCGAGAAAGACCTGATCGACTCCCCCTGGGTCCAGCGGCTGCGATACATCTACCAGCTGCAGAGTGCCCGCTGGGTCTATCCCTCGGCGGAACATACCCGATTCGTGCATTCGCTCGGGACCATGCACGTGGCGGGACGATTCGCCCGACATCTGTATCCATTCCTCAAGAAAGCCGTCAAAGACGTGCCGTCGGCCAATTTTGTCGAAGAACTCTTACGGGTGACGGCCTTGGTTCATGACATCGGGCACGGTCCGTTTTGTCATTTCTTCGATGACAATTTCCTCCATGCCCATGGCCTCACCCATGAACGGTTGGGCCAGATCATTATCCGGGAACATTTGGCCCCGCTGATTAGAAAAATCCGCCGAAGTCCCTCCGGCCCCTTCGCAAAAGGAGAAGAACTGAATCCCGACCAGATTGCACATCTGATCCTCAAGGAAAAAGGCAAGGACAATTCCCGCCTCCCACGATGGTTGAACATGCTTCAACCTGTGATCTCCGGGAGTTACACCGGAGATAACCTGGACTACGTTTTGAGGGACTCGTATATGTGCGGTGTGGCGGTCGGCCCTGTCGATCTGACGAGGTTGATTCACTACACGATCGTGACGGAGAAAGGCTTCACCATTCACAAAACCGGGCTTCCGTCTCTCCAAATGTTCTTGAACACCAGGATGTACCTCTATTCCAACGTTTATTTCCATCGCACCACCAGAGCGATCGACATCCATCTGCGGGACATCTTCGGTCAGACGATGCAGCTGCTCTGCGCTAACGATCCGCGCAAGAATATGGAGCGATATCGGACCCTGACCGATTGGTCGCTCTTGGAAGAAGTCCGGGGATGGAAACAGTCCCGCCAGAAAGCCCGTCGGCACCTAGGACAGGAGTGGGCACGGATCGTAGGCCGAGACGTCAAATGGAAAATGGCTTACAGCACGACGCTGAAGGAAAAAGGACAGGAACGCGGCATGGCGTTTCCCAGCCACAGGCATTTTGAGCAGCAGATTGCTAAAGAGCTGCCTTCCGCCTTGAGGCGGTTGCCGTTTCGCGTGGACATGGCCCTGTTAGATCCACGGCCAGACCCCAAAGACCGCCGTGGTAATCCCCTCTACGTGTACGACCCCGGGACAGGTCAGGTTTCAACTGAGCCGCTGGAAGAATTCTTAGACCTTCTACCCACCAGACTCATCCAGTTTCGAATCTATTCTCTCGACCACCACCACGACGCAGCCCTGTCGCAAGCTGCGGCAACTGTCCTCAATAAAACACCGACGAGCCTCGAATCCAACTACTGAGCGACTGGTGAATCAATCGTCGTTGGTGAACCGCGAGGCTGGTGAAGCCCTACGGCGTTGACGGCCTGACTTCCTGGTACGGGGTGAATGAGCAAGATCCAAGAGGCTGCCGGTTGGTTAGGCTGACATTTGGAGGGGTAGGCCTTCTAGCAACTGGGCTTTTTTCGTCTTCATGATCTCCCGCTGCTCATCTGATGGGAAATGAGGACCGCGTTTTGTCGATGGAAAACGTGCTTCGAACCGTTCGACGATCTCAAGCGCTTCAGCCTCTTCTCCGACTCGAAGCAGCAACTGCACGAGGCGGAGGTAAGCAGAAACAAGAAACAGCAGATGCCGCACTTCTTTCACTTCATTGATGACATACCGATAGCTTTCGATCGCAACTTCTGGATTGATCTTTTCATAGCTGAGGGCCTCGATTATATGTATTCCCAGTCGATCCGTATCGGCACTGATGCACCGTTCCCACTGCCCGTTCACCAAGGCCCGCACTTCTTCCGAAGACAACTGGATACCGTCCTTCTTGCCGTTGTTACGGAGGTGCTCCAACACACCTCTTGCTTCCAACCATGCGCCGTACAATCCGACCACTACCCCGATACAAGGCATCGGCCGTTGACACTTCTTGGTATGCGGTGAAAACTTCTTCTTCGCCACCTGGGAAGGTAAGAAGACGCGGCCATTCGATGCGGCACAGACCTCACAGATATGGTCGTCGTCGGGAGCCACGTAGACATACATGCGAATGCCGGAACGATCGAAGATATCCACGGCAAGAATTCGTCCGGCCATGATTTGCATCTGGTAGTATTGCCACACGACGATCAGTCCAAGAATGGCCATTAAA